>NZ_JALJRL010000020.1:0-106730 GCF_024519675.1 Mesorhizobium sp. Mes31
CAGAAACTTCTTCAAGGCTGCCGGATATGAGGCCAATTAATCGCGACACGCTTTAGTTGGCAGCCGTTAAAAAGCCCTTGAGGCAGCCACGCCTGGCCAGCGATTTGGGCACCCGCGCCGGCGATCCAACGTTCATGGTTAAGAAGCCTGGTGTGGAGACCGGGTAGGCCAATGGCGAAGCTCGATGGCAGTTGCACGGCGTGGCATATCGGAGGAAAGTGCCGGCTTGCGCCAATGCCAGGGGAGGCGGCCTTCCGCCGCCAGTCCGCCATCAGATCGAGGACCCACCGACCATGAAGATCATTGCCTGTGGCAGCGTGCCGACCGTCGTAGCGCCGGAAAAATATTTCACCGGCCGGGTGCTGCAGACGCCGATCATCGAGAAGGAGGCGCCGGCACGGCTGCGGGCGACGCTGGTCAGCTTCGAGCCGGGCGCGCGCACCCATTGGCACACGCATCCGCTTGGCCAGACGCTCTATGTCACCGCGGGCGCCGGCCTTGCCCAGACATGGGGAGAGGCGGTCCAGCAGATCAGGGCCGGCGACGTCATCTCGTTCGCGCCTGGCGAAAAGCACTGGCATGGCGCGGCGCCGAAATCGGCAATGACCCATATCGCCATGCAGGAGGCGCTCGACGGTGTCCATGCCGACTGGCTGGAAGCGGTGACGTCAGCGCAATATGACGGCTGAGCGCCGGGCCGAGCTCATGAAAAACCCGGCGTTGCGCCGGGTTTTTCATCTCCACTATGGCGTATCTGATCAGGTCAGCGACGCGGTAAACCTCTGGATGCGCGTGCAGGCTTCCTCGAGCAGCACCTCCGAGGTGGCGTAGGAGATGCGGAAGTTGGGCCCGAGGCCGAAGGCCGAGCCGAACACGACAGCGACCCCCTCGGCCTCGAGCAGTTCCGAGCAGAACGCCTCGTCGGTGTCGATCACCTTGCCGGCCTTGGTCTTCTTGCCGATCAGCTGGGCGCAGGACGGATAGACATAGAAGGCGCCTTCCGGCGACGGGCAGGTGATGCCGCGCGCCTGGTTGAGCATCGAGACGACGAGGTCGCGCCTCCCTTGAAAGATCGCCTTGTTCCTGGCGATGAAGTCCTGCGGGCCGTTCAGCGCTTCCACCGACGCCCATTGCGCGATGGTGCAGGCGCCGGAGGTCTGCTGGCCCTGGATCATGTCCATCGCCTTGATCAGCTGGACCGGGCCAGCCGCATAGCCGATGCGCCAGCCGGTCATCGCATAGGCCTTCGACACGCCGTTCATGGTCAGCGTGCGCTCATAGAGCTCCGGCTCGACCTCGGCGATGGTCTTGAAGACGAAGTCGCCATAGGTCAGGTGCTCGTACATGTCGTCGGTCAGCGTCCAGACATGCGGATGCTTCAACAGAACATCGGCCAGCGCCCGCAGTTCGGCCTGCGTGTAGGCAGCGCCCGACGGGTTAGACGGCGAGTTCATCAGCAACCATTTGGTTTTCGGTGTGATCGCCTTTTCCAGCACTTCAGCGGTCAGCTTGAAGCCGTTGTCGATCGAGGTGTCGGCAAACACCGAGGTGCCGCCGCAGATCGCCACCATTTCGGGATAGCTGACCCAGTAGGGGCGGGGGATGATGACCTCGTCGCCAGGGTTCAGCGTCGCCATGAAGGCGTTGAACAGGATCTGCTTGCCGCCGGTGCCGACTATGGTCTGCTCGGGCTTGTAGTCGAGATTGTTCTCGCGCTTGAATTTCTTGGCGATCGCCTCGCGCAGCGGTGCGATGCCCGAAACCGGCGGATATTTGGTCTCGCCACGGCGGATCGCCTCGATCGCCGCATTCTTGATGTTGTCGGGCGTGTCGAAATCCGGCTCGCCGGCGCCCAGGCCGATAATGTCACGGCCGGCATTTTTCAGCTCGCGGGCTTTCTGCGTCACCGCGATGGTGGCGGAAGGCTTCACGCGGGAAAGGGTGTCGGCAAGGAAGGCCATGACCTTGAACGTCTCCAACAGAGGATCGGCGCGGCCAGGATTGGCCGCGGCGCTTCTCATGTCGCATGATTTCGCGCAGTGCAAGCATTGTCGGCTGATCCAGATCTCAAGGACCCGTGATCGGCAACAATAAATTCATTAACGGGCGGTAGAGGCTTGAGTGGCAGGATGGCAATCCAACCGCGGAGCGAGGGACCGTGTCGCGCAGCATCGGGCTTGCCCACATCATCCGTCAGGACGACGGCACCTCCACCGGTGTCTGGGGCATCTACACGCTGCAAAGCGCCTTCCAGCCGATCTTCGCCTTCAAGGAAGGCAAGCTGGCGGTCGTCGCGTTCGAAGGGCTGATCCGGCCATTCCGCGACGGCGAGCCGCAATCGCCGATGAATTTCTTCAGCACCTGCCCGTCCGCCGACCGCCTGCATGTCGAGGCGCTGACCAGGACGCTGCATCTGCTGAACGCCGGCGCCTGCCTGCCGCAGGAGGCGTCGATCTTCATTAATTTCGACCCGTCGGTGTTCACCGAACGCAGCGTTGCCGACAAGGCCCTGCGCGAAATGCGCCTGGTGCTGCACGAGGCGGGCATCGATCCACGCCGTGTCGTCTGCGAAGTGACCGAGCAGAGGTCGGCGTCGCAGGAAACCCTGCACAGCTTCGTCGCGACACTCAAAGCCAACGGCTTTCGCATCGCCGTCGACGACTATGGCGCCGATGATTCCGACATCAACCGCATCAAGGAACTGAAGCCCGATATCGTCAAGTTCGATGCCTACTGGATCACGCAGCTGATGGAGTCCGGCGCCGGTTTCGCGCTCTTGACCACCATGGTGAAAAGCTTCGAGGAACAAGGCATCCACACGGTGTTCGAGGGCATCGAGGAGGCGTGGCAGCTGGAGCTCGCCGAGAAATCGGGAGCCTCGATGGTGCAGGGTTTCGTGCTGGCGCGGCCCGAACTGGCGCCGACCAGCTTTCGCGTCTTCGGCAAGGACAGGCAGACACCGGCTCCCGCCGTTGCCGGCGACACGCCTTTTGCTGCCGCGGCAGCGCATTCGACGCGGCCGGCGAAAGCGTTCGGGCGCAAGGTGGCGACATGAGGCTGGAGCGGCGGCGCAATGTCGACGATGCGATCCAGATCGACGAAGTCGGTATCGAGTACGGTATCCATGGCGAATTCCGGCTGCGCAGCGCCTATCAGCCGATCTTTTCGCCGCGTGGCCGCTTCCTTCACGCCGTGGCGGTCGAAGCCCTCATCGAGCCGCACCGTGCCGGCCGGCCCAGTGCGGCGCGGGTGTTCTTCGATGGCGTTGCCGCTTCGGATCGGCTGTTTGTCGAGACCATGTGCCGGGTGTTGCATCTGCGGAATTTTCACAACATCGGCGTTGAAGGGCTCGATCTGTTCTTCAACTACAATCCGCTGATCAATGACCATCCCGGACGGGCGCTGGCCGAGATCCGGTTGATGACCAGGCATCTCGGTGACTTCGGCCTCGCCCCGGCCATGCTGGTTTGCGAAATCACCGAGCAGTCGGCCGACGATGCGCTTCTCACCCGGCTGGTGCGCGAAATGCGGCGCGACGGCATCCGCATCGCCATCGACGATTTCGGCACCGGTCACTCCACCGAGGAGCGGGTGAGCCTGCTCAAACCCGACATCGTCAAGATCGATGGCACCTGGTTCGCGGAGTTCTGCCGTCACGCCGCCGCCGAGCGGTTCTTCCGCCCGCTGGTTTCCACCTTGCACGACCGTGGCGCCAAGGTGCTGGTCGAAGGCATCGAGAACCCGACCCATCTGCGCGTTGCGCTGGAAGGCGGCGTCGACCTGCTGCAAGGCTATCATCTGGCTCGCCCCGCCCCGGCCGGAACGATCTTCGAGGAAAAGCCGCTGTCCGTCGACACGCTGCTCGGCAGGGACAGCAAGGTCATTCCGCTGTTCGGCTAGGGCGTGCCGATATTCAGGTGATGCCGGCCTGCGAACGGCGGTCTTCTGCGCTTCCGGTGCTCACGTACCCACAAGTACGCTCCGCTCCGGTTCTCAAAGACCATCGTTCTCGGCTCGGCCTGACCAGAATCTCGACACGCCCTTGAACGACCGCGCTCCACACATTAGCGGCGCTGATGGTCTTGCCAAAACAAATCACTGGTTGCGGCTGCCGCCGCTGCGATAATCACGCCAGGAACAGGCAGCGCTTCGGGGAACGGCAATGATACTCTACGGCATGATCGACAGCGGCAATTGCTACAAGCCGCGCCTGCTGATGGCCAAGCTCGGCCTTGTCTTCACCAATGTCGAGGTGAGCTCGCATACAGGCGAGACGCGAAAAGCGGAGTTTGTCGCCAAGAATCCGAATGCCATGGTGCCGCTGCTCGAACTCGACGATGGCCGGCGGCTGGCCGAATCCAACGCCATCCTGCTCTATCTCGCCGAAGGCACGCGTTTCCTGCCGGCGGACAAGTATCAACGCGGGCTGGCCTATCAGTGGCTGTTCTTCGAGCAATACAGCCACGAGCCCTACATTGCCGTGCGCAAGGCGCTGCTGACTTTCCCCGAACGAGCCAGGGATGCGACGCCGGAGCGGCTGGCGGTAACGTTGGAGCGCGGCAACAAGGCGCTCGGCGTGATGAACAGGCATCTGGAAGACAACGCCTTCTTCGCCGGCGGCGCGTTCAGCGTCGCCGATATCGCGCTCTATGCCTATACGCATGCGGCGGAGCAGGGCGGCTTCCAGCTCGACGCCTATCCGGCGGTTGCCGCCTGGCTGAACAGGGTGCAGGCGGATCCGGGGCACGTGCCGATCGAGTGGCTGCCGTAGTTCTTGTCCTCACGCCGTCGCCGCTTGGCGGCTGCTCCGGACGGGGCGCACCAACAGGCGCGACGCCCGGTCGGCTGCGACCTTCGGCCGGCGAATTGCTGCCTGGGTAAGATAGTTGGCTACTTCAAGAGATGGTCGTAGTCGGCGTGGGTGCCGATCCAGAACCAGATCACGTCTTCATTGTCGCGGATAGCAACAGCCCGGTAGTTGTCGTCGACTCGTGCCGACCAATAACGTCCTACCTGTTTCAAGCGCAATGATGGATGAAAAGGGTCGGAGCGCAGTCTGGCAAACGCCTGTCCGCCTTTGCTCTGATTGATGATGGCAGTTTTTGATAAGCCTCCCAGAATGATGGAGAGGCCAGATGATTCACAGTGGCCGGGTCCGGCCAGCGCGATGGTCAGCCAGTGCCTGTTCTGCAAGCTTGTCCAATCGGCCCGACTTCGCGTCGGCTTCGATCTGCCGATCCCACATATCCGCCTGAAGCGCCTCGAACCATGCGGCAAACGCCATCAGGTCCTCGGGACTCAGGGCTGCGACGGATTTTTCGATCTGTTCGAGCTTTGTCATGGGTTAAAAGTACCAATATCGGGCCAAAAATACCATGACTGGTACCATGGGCCAAGGCAGCGTTTCACTGAAGTCCAGACAAACAAAAAGGCGGGATAAATCCCGCCTTCCCATTTCCGGTAGCCTGATCGGGAGCGTCTGGTCCGGGCTGGCAGCTATCTGCTGATCCAGCTTGTCGGGTCTTTCCGCTCCGGCGCGCTTCTCGCGCGACTGTCAGTACATCCGTGACTTGCCGCGCGCCCCGGGCTCTCGCCCGGCGCGCGCCATTCGCAAAATCAGGCCGCCTTGCTCAGAGATCCAGCGGACGACTTGCCAGTGCGGCGGTCCTGCTCGATCTCGAAGTTGATCTTCTGGCCTTCGACCAGGGTCGACAGTCCAGCACGCTCGACTGCGGAGATGTGGACGAACACGTCCGCGCCGCCCGCGTCAGGCTGAATGAAGCCGAAGCCCTTGGTGGCGTTGAACCACTTGACCGTTCCAGTTGCCATTTTAGATAGTCCTTCAACATTTGCTTTAGTTTGACCGAACCGAAGTCCAGCCGGTGTGCATCGAGATTTTGGAGATAGACGTCAGCAAACGCGAAGATCGCGAGGCCCGGATCGATCGGCCGAAATATCAATGGAACGCATATAGGCTGCTTTCGCATAAAAAACAAGACTGCGTGAGAAAGCCGTGATCGAGATGCCGCCCAATGGCCGCCCCAATCTGGTGAAACCGTTGCCACGGATCGTGCCGTTTTCGCGCGGTGGATCAGGGTTTGGGAGAGGACCATGAAGACCATTCTGCTTGCCGCCTGCATGACGCTGGTAGCCGCCGAGGCGCAGGCGATCTCGCGCTACGACCCGACGCATATGAGCTGCGGCAAGGTCCAGGCGACGATCGCTCGCCAAGGCGCCGTCATCCTGCGCTACCAGTCGACGCGGGTGCCGGGACTGCCGCTCTACGACCGCTATGTGCAGAGCCAGCAATTCTGCACCATGGGTGAGGTGAGGACGCGCGCCTACGTGCCGAGCGCCGATACGAAGTCCTGCCCGGTCTATAATTGCAAGCGGCCGGACAACGAGCGGCATTTCCGCCGGCGGTTCTTCCACACCAACTAGGCACCTTGTCCGAGCCTGCCTTGCGGCCCTGGTTCAAAACCCGAAGGAAACCTGCGCCGGCGGCGGCGGGCCGACGCGCACGCCTTCCATGCCCAGCATCTTTTCCTTGGTGGCGGAACCGCCGGGCGCCGAAAAGCCGCCGATCTTGCCGCCGGCGGCAAGGATGCGGTGGCAAGGGATGACCAGCGGCACCGGATTGGCGCCAAGTGCCGCCCCGGTTTCGCGAGCAAGCCCGGCATGGCCGGCGGTCCTGGCCAACTCGCCATAGGTGGTGGTTTCGCCGAAGGCGAGTTTTCGCGCCACGTCATAGATGGCGAGGCGGAAATCGTCGACGCCGGCGAGATCGACCGGCACGCCAGTGAAGTCGACGTCCTCGCCCGCCGCATAGGCCTTGATCGAGGCGATAAGTTCGACCACCCATGGCGGCTGCGCCGTCGAGGCTGAAACACCGGCATGGCGCATCAGCCGCCGCTCGACCGCTTCGCGGCTGCGTTCGGGCAGGCAGAGTCGGATCAGGCCCTTTTCGCTCCAGGCGATGCCCATGAAACCGATCACTGTTTCTAACACTGCGTGGCCGGCCGTGATCTGGGATGTCGTTTCCATGATGCGCTCCTTTCCGCAAAGTGGCGGAAACCGGCATTGGTGCCGGTACATATCCAGAACAATATGGCATCGGCCCCCGAGTCTCGCCACCCGAAAACCACCTGATAGCCCCGATTGCCCACCAGGAATCGCTGGTGTAAGGGATTCCTTAACGACCCGACGAACCGGACCCGAGCGCGGCTTGCCAGCAAAATTCAATCTTATCGCGATCGGCGTCATCGTCGCCGCTGCCGGCCTCAGTGGCTGCACGTCGACCTCGCAGATGAAATCCGCGCCTGCCCTGACCGAAACCGCGACCGCCGCGGGCGCCGATGCCGGCTTCACCATCCCTTTGCCGGAGACGGTTTCGGTGCTGCCGGAATCATCCGGCATTGCCCCCGTTCAGACCGCCGATCTGTCGGCTGGTCCCGCCGCGCCGGCACTCGATCCCGCCGCCCAACCGGCGGCTGCCGCGACCGCCGCCTTTGCCGGATCGACCCCGGCAGCGCCGGCCGTGCCTGCGGTAATGACCGCCAATGCGGCGCCCGCCGTGGTCAGGACCAACGCCACGGCCGCGACCGCCTATGCCATCGCCGGCGTCACGCCGGCCGCGGGCAAGCTGCCCCCGCTCGCCGGCGGCACGGTGTCCCAGGCGTCGATGATGCCCGGCGTGCAGCAGGTGGCCTATGTCGTGCCGCAGAACCCGGCTGCCCTGGTGCAGTTCCCGGCCGCACCGGTTGGTCCGGCCGAAGAAGAGCATGCGACCGGCATGCGCGGCGACGTCGACCGGCTGATCGTCAAATACGCCGCGCTCTACCAGGTGCCGGCGGATCTGGTGCGCCATGTCGTCAACCGCGAGAGCACCTTCAACCCGAAGGCCTACAACAACGGCCATTGGGGGCTGATGCAGATCAAGCACGCGACGGCGCGCGGCATGGGCTATGACGGGCCGGCCAAGGGCCTGTTCGACGCCGAGACCAATTTGAAATACGCGGTGAAATATCTGCGCGGCGCCTGGCTGGTGGCCGGCGGCAACGCCAAGCGCGCCGACTGGCTCTACCAGACCGGCTATTACTTCGACGCCAAGCGCAAGGGCCTGCTCGAGGCGACCGGCCTCGGCACCGACCGCAAGCGGCGTCCGCAGCCCGACGCCTGAGCGCGATGCCTGAACCGCGTCCGCCGGCCCCGAACGACATCCGGCTGCGCAAGATCCTCGACGAGACGCTCGTTCCACCGCGCTGGCCCGATGGCTTCGTCATGCGTTGTTTCGAGCCCGGTGACGCGCCGGCCTTGCATGCGCTGCTGAGCGAAGTGTTCGACGACGGCTCCGATGGCCCGTTCGAGGAGTGGTGGCCGCGTGTCGCCAACGACCCTGAATTCGATCCGGCGCTGTGTTTCCTGGTCATCGACGCCAAGGGACGGTTGGCGGCGGCGGCGCTGTGCTGGTCGCGCGCCTTCGTCAAGGACCTTGCCGTTCACCCCGAGGCGCGCGGCAAGGGCATCGCCGAGGCGCTGATGTGGCACAGCTTCGCCACCTTTCGCGAACGGGGCGCCGAGTGTGTCGACCTGAAGACCAACACGGTGGAGAACGCCGCCGCCGTCCGGCTCTATGAGCGGCTGGGGATGACGCCGGTCGCCTGGGAAGGCTAGGCCGATCGCGTCCTGTCGATTGGCGCCGGCGGATTTTCCCGCCGCCGAGCGCAAACCGCCAGCGCATTGTGAGCCGCTTCACATAGGCGGCAGCCGGCCCGTGCTAACGCAACGTCATGACGCCATTCAGCCGATCCGGGATCGTCGATCGGCTGGGCACAGGAGGAGGCTGCACCGGCATGTGTCGGCCCCTCCGTGGCGGGTTCCGGGGCGGGGTTTCGGGACCCGCCTTCATGCACGATCTTCTCCCTAGATATCCCAGGTCAATCGCATAGGAGGCCGGGGCTTTCGCTCTACGATTTACCCCCACCCCTAACCCTTCCCCACAAGGGGGAGGGAGACTTCCGTTGGCGCTGACATTGGCAGATTGCCGACGTTTTGACGCCGAGTAAGAGCGCGCGGCGGCATTCCCTCCCCCTTGTGGGGAAGGGTTAGGGTGGGGGTCTATCTTCGTAAGAATCCATATGCGACCGCCCTGCTAGATATCCGGTGCGTTGCCGATCTTCCGCTTGAGATCGAGCGCCCAGGCGCGGCCCTCGTCGCCGCCCCACAAAAGCCAGGCGATATAGCCCGCCGACGGGTTCGCCTCGTTGCCGTAGTTCCTGCCGCGCTTGTCGACCTCGTGGCGGGCGAAGTAGCTGACCATGCGGCGGATGGTGGAAGGAGCGAGCTTTTCCCGGTTCTTCAGTTCGGTCGCCCGCGCCACGCCGATCTCGGTGCCGCCCCGGCCGAACTGCTTGCGCAGCCTGAGGCCCTTGGCGGCATTGTCGGCCACCACTTGCGGGCAGCGCAGGTCGATTTCGTCGTCGTGCATGGTTGTCCCCGGATCGCGGTGCCGAACAGATACAACGCCGTCTCGCCATGCGCAAAAATGTCGGAAGGGATCGTCGCGAAACGTCCTTGGGTCGCAGAGCAACCGCGCCGGGACGCCGGCGTCGTGACCCAAGGAGCTGATCATGATCACCTTTCCCAACGAATCCGCCCGATATCGCACCGCCCGCGAAAGACTGTTGCGGAAGGAAATCGAGCTGCGCCGCGCCATGGAGGACGTCGCCGTCGCGCGGCGCGCGCTGCCGCCGGGCGGGCTGATCCGCCAGGACTATGTGTTCGACGCGCTGGACGCCGATGGCAGGCCCGCCAAGGTCAGGCTTTCGGAGCTGTTCGCGCCGGGCAAGGATTGCCTCATCCTGTACAACATGATGTTTCCGCGTCATCCGCAGGAGACGCGCGACGTGGCGACCAGCGGCGGGACGGCGAAGCTGGCGAGGCCGGACCAGCCATGCCCATCCTGCACGGCGCTGCTCGACCAGTTCGACGGCGCGGTCGGCCATCTCGAAGCGGCCGGCTTCAACTTCGCCGTGGTGGCCAAGACCGCGCTCGACAACCTCGTCACGCTCGGCCGCGATCGCGGCTGGCGCAACATGCGGCTGGTGTCGTCGGCGGCCAACAGCTTCAAGCGCGACTACAATGCCGAGGATGCCGACGGCGCGCAGATCCCGCTGCTGTCGGTGTTCCATCGGGACGGTGACGGCATCCGCCATTTCTGGTCGTCCGAGCTCGGCTTCGCGCCGACGGAGCCCGGCCAGGACCCGCGCGCCATCGGCACCTGCGAGATCCTGTGGAACCTGATGGATTTCACGCCGGAGGGCAGGCCCGATTGGAATGAGCAGCTGCAGTATGGGGAGGCGTGCTGCCACTGACAGCCGGCTGGTTCAGCCGCCGCGCTTCAGTTCGGAGCGGCTTTTCAGCATATGGTCGCCATCCGCCTGCTCGATGAGATGGGCGGGTTCTTGCCGGCTCGCCTTGCGCACGGTTTCCGCACCATTGATCGTGTGCCTCACATCGCTGGTGAAGCTCTCGCTCAAGTCGGCCGGAACATCGGAAGATCGGCTGCATTGATAGGAGACGGTTTGCGACCCCCTTCACGGATTCGAAGTGCGACTCACAATTAGAAACGCATGGGACTTGGTGCGAGAAAGCGTGGTTGGCTTTGTCAACGACAATGCCCTTAGTCATGGCGCGGCGATGGCCTTTTATGCCGCCACGTCGCTGGCCCCGGTTCTGATAATTGTCGTCGCGATAGCTGGCATCGCATTTGGTCATCAGGCAGCGCAGGTGGCTTTGTCTGCCCAGATATCGGGGCTGATGGGTTCAGAAAGTGCTGCGCTCCTTCAGACGGCGCTCGAAGGGGCATCCAGCAAGTCATCGGGGACCCTGGCGGCCATCGTTGGCGTGGCCACCTTGCTCGTCACCGCCTCCGCGGTCTTTGGCGAGATGCAGCAGGCCCTCAATGCAATATGGAAGGTTGAAACGAAAGGGAGTTCGCTGTCGCGTCTGTTGCGGGCGCGCGCAGCAAGTCTCGGCCTGGTCGCCGCACTCGGCTTCATGTTGCTGGTATCCCTGGTGGCGAGCGCCGCGATCTCGGCTCTGGGCGACATGATCAGCGCTCGATTGCCGTTCGGCGAATTTGTTCTGAGCGCGATCAACACCTTGATTTCCTTTGCCCTGATCTCCGTGATGTTTGCCGCTATCTACAAAGTCTTGCCGGATCGTGCCTTGGAATGGCGGGATGTCGGGATCGGTGCTGTCGTCACCGCCGCACTGTTCACATTGGGGAAGTCGCTTATCGGTTGGTATATCGGCACAAGTGCGATCGCATCGTCATATGGTGCGGCCGGAGGGCTGCTCGTCATCCTGCTCTGGGTCTACTATTCATCGGAAATCTTTCTGCTCGGTGCAGAGTTGACCCGCGCCTATTCCGTTCGACATGGCAGCAGGTCCGACCTGGACGGGCTGGTTCAAAATGCGCCCACTCCAGAACAAACTGTTTCAATTCGCCGAAAGGCCAGCTCTTCGGGCGCCGTTGCGTTGTTGGCGGTGGCGTGCGTGAGTGCAACGATGACAGCCTTTCTGCTGGGGCCTCGTCGCCCATAGCGTCAAGATGGACAGACCATGCGATGCTGGACCAACTCAAGGCGCTGGACGGCGACGCCTTCCAGGCCAAATATATCACCTTGCAGACCGAAGCGCACAAGCAAGCGGTGGCGATGTTTTCCACCTACGCGCGCTCCGACGACGACCCGGCGCTGAAGGAGTTCGCCAAGAAGACCCTCGAAACGCTGGAGATGCACGAGATGCATCTGAAGGACGTGGCGGCGGTGCATTAGGTTCTCAGCGAGGAACTGCGCCCGAGACTGGCTGAGCCACCTCGCACTTCGTCATCCTGGGGCGTAGCAAGGAGCGAAGCGACGCGGCGCAGACCCCAGGATCCATGCCGGGACTCCTGAGCGTTGCGACGGTGCGGAATTCTGCTCCGCTGCGATCCTTGATTGATGTCGCGGCATGGATCCCAGGGTCTCCGCGACGCCGCTTCGCGGCTGCTTCGCCCTGGGATGACGAAGTTGGGTCCTTCGGCTCTCTCCGGCGGTTGCAACAGCCTGGCGAACCGACCGCCGCAAGCTGGCTCTGTGCCTGCGCCTGCCGTGAACTAGACTGCGGCCATCAATCCGAGGGAGCAGCCATGCCGGCGCTAACGCGCCGATCCACCTTCTCCTACAAGGGGAGAAGGGAGGAACGCCGCTGGCGTTCCGCCAGTGCCGAGATAAGCTCCCTCGCAAACAAAGGGAGATCATCATGAAAAAAGAAGTCATCGAGGTGCCGGTCATGTCGGCCAAGGTGCGGGCGCTCGGCCTTCCCTGTTCGACAGCGGTGAGGGCCAACGGCTTCGTGTTCATCTCGGCAACGCCGCCGGTGGACATGGTGACCGGCGAGATGGTGCGCGGCGACATCGAAACGCAGACCGAGGCGTCGCTGAAGGCGTTGAAACATTGCCTGGAAGCGGCCGGCACCTCGCTCGACAATGTGGTGATGGTGCGCATCTACGCCGTCAATTCCGGCTTCTACAACGCCATCAACCGGGTCTATGCGAGGTACTTTTCGACCAACCCGCCGGCGCGCAGCTTCGTGCCGGTGGCGTCTTGGCCGATGGAGTTTGATATCGAGATCGAGTGCGTGGCGGTGGGGTAAAGATATCGGAGAACTGCCTGCCCTAGTCACCAACAAATGCACTTCGCCGTAGGCGCCCAACCAATTAAGCGGTAGGCGCACCCTCTACCGGTGCGTCCTTCGCCGTTGGAATGACAGGCGGCTCTACATCGTGCAGCCGTCCAAACTTTTTCTGCCATTGGATCAGCTGCCAAGTGTGGGCTCTGGCGCTGTCCAGTGGGCTTCGTGCTGCTATCACCTGGAGCGCATCGGCTGCCCGGGACATGATTTCAATAGCGATATTGGTAGGGTTTGAGACATTGAGATAGTCCGTGAGGCCTTCACGTATTTTCAGAAGCTCCTCGCCGCGATGGCTCGTAAGCACCCGCACGTATTCCTCTACCGGCAGTTTTGCCAATTGCGCTGCAATATCCGAACCGAATCCTGCCTCTTTCAAACCCAGGAAAAGCGCATCATTGGAGAGATCAGGCTTCACGCCCTCTCTAGCTTTCACCACCCTTGCAAGGATGTCCTTAGGCAATTCCATGCCAAAGCGGAAAAGGCGCTCAACGTCAAAAGCACTTACATCGCCATCGTGCGCCTTTTCATAGAGGTCAAAAACCTTTTTCGCCTCTTCCTGGTGCCCAATCCTGCCAAACAAGTCGATGAGCTGCGATGTAGTGCCCAATGAATAAAACTGCGCGTTAGCCTCAAAGCACTCCATAAGCTCAGCGACTAATTCCTCTCCATTGTCATCGAACGAGTTGCGATATGAATCCCACGCCTTTTCCAGCTTGGCGTTCGCCTCAGCGGACTGCTCGATTTTGTTGAGTTCGGTCGCGTAGACAGCCACCACCGTTGGATCGAAATACCCATTGATAATGCCGTCCATCAGGACCAGATCAAAATCGTCAGTGTGGGTGTAGCCATACTGCCTTAATTTCGGCTCCCATTTTTCCCGCAGCTTGGCAACCTCTTCGTTCGGGGGCTGCGTCGCGAAGGAATACTCTCCAATCGCCTTTAAGAAATTCAGGGTCGGAGCCATCTCAGGCTGGTAGTTACACCATCCGAATAGCACCAGTGATTTCGTTACCGCCTTCAAAACGCCAGGCTTATAATCTTTGAGCATCGGAGCTATGTCGCTTACGATGCTGTAAATCTTCCGAATGACGCGGATATTATCGATTCCGAGCAGGATGGTTTGCTCGCGAACGTCATCCGTTGGAATTGGAGCAGCTTTCAGGTTATCGAGAGCGGTCGCAGCAGATTCACTTGCGGAGGGTATGAAGCGCAGGTTGAGGTCGACGACCTTTTCAAGGAATCCCTCGAACTGCGGGCGATCATCCAGTCGCTCGTCATTCAACAGAAGGGCTACTTTGCAATTGCGCTCCTCCGTTAGCTGCGAAATTAGCCCAAGAACGTCCCCGCTCCGTAGGTGCACTCCCTTGCGTTCAAGGTCGTCTATGCAAATGAGGCGATTGCGAATAAGCAGTGTCATTAGCGATGCGGCGGCACCATAATAACCATCGCCTAAGAAACCGCCGAAACGGCCGGCCAACTTCTTTACAAGCGTCACACCGTCTTCGTACGCTGCGCTAAGGTTGGTCGCATCGAAAGGCTGGCCTATCCGTTCTCGCTTGATCGTCTGCGTCGCAATTTGGCGCTGCACTTCCTCGATGCTGTTCAGCCCAAACAGAGACACATAGGCATATTTTTCTAAACCTATCCCACCCTTGACCTTTGCAGCTTTCTCCAGCTCATCGTTCCAGGTGTAGGTCTTTCCGGTACCCCAATTGCCTCGGATACAGAGCACTCCTGGGTCATTTGTTTTCAGGAATTCTGCAACCTTCTGGCGTACCAGCTTTGTTGACATGTGCCCACCCAAAGAATCAAAGCATTACCGTAACTTGAATCTTGGCTGTGTCACTTCCTAGTTAGATTTAGCACAGAGGTTCAAACGGTCGTACACGTGGCGGCAACGTGAAGGCGTTTCACGATTGTAGAGTGGCGCTTCGAGAGATTGCGCATTCATAGCCATCGGATTTCAGCTGTCATTGACAGAAGACAAGCTGGTTAATACCACAAACGCTGCTGTTCTCGGCGCCGCTGGCAAGTTCTTCGTTTCTTCCAAAATCGTATGGAAGGAACTCCGGTTCTTTCGCTCATCAAGCGGAATGAGAGTGTTGCAGAAGTCGCATTCCGATGACGTCTTAAAGACCTTACGTGAACTGCCAATTCCTGCTCACGATGGGCTTGATTAGCGCTGCCCCTGATCTGCTTGCCGGCATCTTCTCCCCGTATAGTGACGGGGAGAAGAGAGCTAACCCCTAAGCAAAATACTCCTGCAGCGGCCTGACCTCCAGGCTTCCCGCCTTCAGCGCCGCGATCGCTTCCGCCACCGCCGCCGCGCCCGACAGCGTCGTGTAGTACGGCACTTTCTGCATCAGCGTGGCTCGGCGCAGCGACTTGGAGTCCGACACCGCCTTCTGGCCGTCCGTGGTGTTGAAGACGATCTGCACCTGGCGGTTGCGGATGGCGTCCTCGATGTGGGGGCGGCCTTCCAGCACCTTGTTGATCTTTTCGGCGACGACGTCGTTTTCGGCGAGGAAGCGCTGCGTGCCCGAGGTGGCCAGCACCTTGAAGCCGAGGCCGGCCAGGCGCTTGACCGCCGGCAGGATGCCCTTCTTGTCCTCGTCGCGCACCGAGACGAACAGCGTGCCCGCGCGGGGGAGATCAACACCCGCCCCGAGCTGGCTCTTGGCGAAGGCGAGCGCGAAGTCACGGTCGAGGCCCATGACCTCGCCGGTCGAGCGCATTTCCGGCCCGAGCAGGATGTCGACGCCGGGGAAGCGGGCGAAGGGAAACACCGCTTCCTTGACCGCTATGTGGCCGGGGTTCCTGGGGTCGGGCATGGCGCCGTAATGGGCGAAGGCGTCTTCCAGCGTCTCGCCGGCCATGATGCGGGCGGCGATCTTGGCGATCGGACGGCCGATGGTCTTGGCGACGAAGGGCACGGTGCGCGACGCGCGCGGGTTGACCTCCAGCACATAGACCGTGCCGTCCTTGATCGCGTACTGCACGTTCATCAAGCCGCCGACGTTGAGCGCGCGGGCAAGGGCTGCCGTCTGGCGCTCCAGCTCGTCGACCAGCTCCGAGGGCAGCGAGTGCACCGGCAGCGAGCAGGCACTGTCGCCCGAATGGATGCCGGCCTCCTCGATGTGCTCCAGGATGCCGGAGACGAAGGTCGATTTGCCGTCGCAGAGGCAGTCGACATCGACCTCGATGGCGCCCGACAGATAGGTGTCGAACAAAAGCGGGTTCTTGCCGAGCAGCGTGTTGATCTGGCCGGTCTTGTCGTTGGGGTATTTCTGCTTGATGTCCTCCGGCACCAGGCCGGGCACGGTGTCGAGCAGGTAGGACTGCAGCATGCTTTCGTCATGGATAATCTGCATGGCGCGGCCGCCCAGCACATAGGAGGGGCGCACCACCAAGGGGAAACCGAGCTCGCCGGCGACGAGGCGGGCCTGCTCGACCGAATAGGCGATGCCGTTCTTCGGCTGGGTCAGGCCGAGCTTGTGCAGCAGCTTCTGGAAGCGGTCGCGGTCCTCGGCCAGATCGATCATGTCGGGCGAGGTGCCGAGGATCGGGATGCCGGCCTTTTCCAGCGCGTCGGCCAGCTTCAGCGGCGTCTGGCCGCCGAACTGGACGATGACGCCGACCAGCTCTCCAGAGGCCTGTTCGGCGCGCAGGATCTCCAGCACGTCCTCCGCCGTCAGCGGCTCGAAATAGAGACGGTCCGAGGTGTCGTAGTCGGTCGACACGGTCTCGGGGTTGCAGTTGATCATGATCGCTTCATAGCCGGCGTCGCGCAGCGCGAAGGCGGCGTGGCAGCAGCAATAGTCGAACTCGATGCCCTGGCCGATGCGGTTGGGACCGCCGCCGAGGATGACGACTTTCTTGCGCGACGACACTTTCGCCTCGTTGGCGAGGTGGCCGGCGAACGGCACTTCATAGGTCGAGTACATGTAGGCGGTGGGCGAGGCGAACTCGGCCGCGCAGGTGTCGATGCGCTTATAAACCGGATGAACGTCGAGCTTTTCACGAATCTTCGCAATCACTTCGGCGTCGGTCTTCGTCAGCGACGCGAGGCGGGCATCGGAGAAGCCCATCGCCTTCAGCATGCGCAGATTGACGGCATCCTCGGGAATACCATGCTCGCGGATGCGCGCTTCCATGGCCAGGATGCCGGCGATCTGTTCGAGGAACCACGGGTCGATCTTGCACATGGCGTGCACGTCTTCGAGCGACGTGCCCATGCGGATCGCCTGCGCCACCATGCGCAGCCGGTCGGGCGTCGGCGTACCCAGGGCGGCACGGATGGCGTTGCGGTCGTCGGCATGGTTGGCCGCCATGGCACCGTGGCCGATGCCGGGGATCTCGATCTCGTCCAAACCCGTCAGGCCGGTTTCGAGACCACGCAAAGCCTTCTGCAGCGATTCCTGGAAGGTGCGGCCGATGGCCATGACTTCCCCGACCGACTTCATGGCGGTGGTCAGCACCGGCTCGGCGCCGGGGAATTTCTCGAAGGCGAAACGCGGGATCTTGGTGACGACGTAATCGATGCTCGGCTCGAACGAAGCGGGCGTCGCGCCGCCGGTGATGTCGTTCTCCAGCTCGTCCAGCGTGTAGCCGACGGCGAGCTTGGCGGCGATCTTGGCGATGGGGAAACCGGTCGCCTTGGAGGCCAGGGCGGACGAGCGCGAGACGCGCGGGTTCATCTCGATAACGACGAGGCGGCCATCGGCCGGATTGACGGCGAACTGCACATTGGAGCCGCCGGTCTCGACGCCGATCTCGCGCAGCACCGCGATCGAGGCGTTGCGCATCATCTGGTACTCCTTGTCGGTCAAGGTCAGCGCCGGGGCGACGGTGATCGAGTCGCCGGTATGCACGCCCATCGGGTCGATGTTCTCGATCGAGCAGACGATGATGCAATTGTCCGCCTTGTCGCGGACGACCTCCATTTCGTACTCCTTCCAGCCGAGCACGCTTTCCTCGATCAGCACTTCGGTGGTCGGCGAGGCGTCGAGGCCGGACTGGACGATGTCGTAGAATTCGGCGCGGTTGTAGGCGATGCCGCCGCCGGTGCCGCCCATGGTGAAGGAGGGGCGGATGATGGCGGGCAGGCCGACATGGTCGAGCGCCTGGGCGGCGATCGCCATGGCGTGGCTGATGTAGCGCTGCTTGCGGTCGCCTTCGCCGAGGTTCCAGCGCGTTTCCAGCGCGTCGAGCGCGGCGTCGAGGTTCTCGGGCTTCTCGGCCTTCAGCGCCGCGCGCTCGGCCTCATGCGTCTTGCGGTCGGCGTTCTTGACGTCGGTGGCGTTGGCCAGCATCGACTTCGGCGTTTCCAGCCCGATCTTCTTCATCGCCTCGCGAAACAGCGCGCGGTCCTCGGCCTTGTCGATGGCCGTGGCGTCGGCGCCGATCATCTCGACATTGTAGCGGTCGAGCACGCCCATGCGGCGCAGCGACAGCGCGGTGTTGAGCGCGGTCTGGCCGCCCATGGTCGGCAGCAGGGCGTCGGGCCGTTCCTTGGCGATGATCTTGGCCACCACTTCAGGCGTGATCGGCTCGATGTAGGTGGCGTCGGCCAGTTCCGGGTCGGTCATGATGGTGGCCGGGTTGGAATTGACCAGGATGACGCGGAAGCCTTCTTCCTTCAGCGCCTTGCAGGCCTGGGTGCCGGAATAGTCGAACTCGCAGGCCTGGCCGATGACGATGGGGCCGGCCCCGATGATCAGGATCGACTTGATGTCGGTGCGTCTTGGCATGGCGTAGGTCCGTTCGGCGGGCGGCTTGCACAAAAAACCGGGACGGGAAGACCCGGCCGGTTGTGCTCGCGATTCTGGTATCAGGCTAGGAGGGCCTTATAGGGAAGAGTTCGCCCGATGTAACCCCGAAAATGAGGGATTAGGCAGTGGGATTAGGCAGTAGGGATTGGGCAGTAGGCAGTAGGGCTTTTCAAGCGCCTTGAACGTACACCCCTACTGCCTATTGCCTACTGCCTAATCCCTAGTCTCCAAACGCCACCGCATCCGGGATCTCGAAGCGTTCGGACACGCCGACGCGGATCATGTTCAGGCTGCCCTCGCGGGTGAAGCGGAAATCGCTGTCGGCGTTCGAGCCGGTGGGCAGGCCGGCGGAGAAGGAGATTATGCGCGTGCCGCCATCGGGCCAGGTGACGGTCACGTCGGCCTTGTCGGAGCCGTTGCGGGTGACGCTCGCCTGGCAGCCGGTCATCGGCTGGCCGACATAGCGCGCGCAGGGGATTTCCACGGCTCCGGAGGCAAGGGCGGCGGCATCCTGCGGCTGGGCTGGCGCGGGATCCTGGATCTCTCCGGTCGGCGGGGTTTCATTCGCTGCCAGCGCCAGGCCGTAGGCATCCTGCATGGCGGTGATGGCGGCGGATTTCATCGGCGATTCGGAGACGGCCTGCCCCTCGCCACCCAGCCGCGCCGAGAGGTCTGGCGGCAGTGCCGGCGCCGGCTGGCTGGAAGCGGCGGCGGACCCGTCGGCGGCTTCGACATAGGTGGCCGGATTGAGGGGGATCAGGTAGCGCGCGGGCGCCCAGCCGCTCAGCTTCGGGTTGTCGGTGGCCGCTATCTTGCACCATTTGTGGCCGTTGACGTCGTTGCAGCCGAGATTGGTGACGCTGGCGCCGGCGTCCAGCCGCATCTCGACCTTGGCGATCGCCGATGCGGCGACGCGGACATTGAGGAGATCGTTCGGCGCCAGGCCAGTCACGATGGAGATGACGATGTCCTGCGCTTCTTCGGCCAGCGCGGGGGCAATGATCGGCGATGCCGCCATCAGCAACGGGGCGGCAATCAGCGCATGCAGGGTTGTTCGGAGGGTAACTGTGCGCCTCATCATGTGGCCGTGCGCTGATAATCAAGACACCATGCGGCGGCAGGGGGGAGCCGCGCCACATGCCCGGACGATTTTATAAGGGACGATACGGCGCCATGTAAGCCCGAAAATTCCGGGGTCTGTGTCGGCCCGGTTTGACCCGGATCAGCGGGGGGGCATGAACGCAAGTGCGTTCAGCCTGGCATGAGCTTCGCTCAGCCTGGGCGGCATGAACGCAAGAGCGTTCAGCCGGGCATGAAACAAGTTTCAGCCTGAGGCATGAATGCAAGGGCATTCAGCCCGGCATGAGCTTCGCTCAGCCTGGCGGCATGAATGCAAGGGCATTCAGCCGGGCATGAACCCCGTCCTGAGGGCGTGCGCCCATTCCGGCCGTCCCGCCTGTTCGGCCTGGCGCGCGGCCGCTTCGTGATCGTAGTCGACGGCGATGGAATCGAAGCGGTCGGGCTGGCCGGCGCCACCCAATGTGACGATGCCGTAGCGCGCATGCGGCGAGCCTTGCTCGGAAACATGCGCCGGGGGCGTCGCATCGTCATAGGCGGGGCAACCGATGCTGCCCGGATTGAAGATGATGGGACCGTCGGGGACGCGGATCAGCTCCGCGCGGTGGCTGTGGCCGCACAGCGCGATGCGGCAGGCGGGGTCGAGCGCCTTCAGCCGCCGCCGGATCGCCGCCAGCGGCGCGCGCAACAGTTGCCCGTCGACGACTGCGTCGGCGAGGTATTTCTCGTCATGGTCGGGGCGGGCGTGGAAGGCGATGATGCCGGGCGCGATTTCCAGGGTGAGGGGCTGTGCGAAAAGCACCTGGCGCTGCGCCTCTGTCAGCCGCTCCTGCGCATAGGCGTCCGAAGCCCACATGGTCTCGTCGGCCGGATCGGCGGCGACGCGGCGGTCATGGTTGCCGCGCACTGTCGGCAGGTTGAGCGCCTGCAGCCGCTCAAATGTCTCGCGCGGCCACAGCGGGCCGGAAACGCTGTCGCCGAGATTGACGGTCAGCTCGGCGCCACCGCGCCGGCGCAGATCCTCGAGCACTGCCTCCAGCGCCAGGACATTGCCGTGGATATCGGCGAGGACGGCGATGCGCATTAGGGGAGCTCCGTGGGTTGACCGATGACGGGTCGGGGACGGGGACTTGCAGGACCTGGGTTCCTCGCCCCCACGGGAGAGGGGGAGAGGTAACTCGGCGAAGCCCGAGACGGAGAGGGGCTTAGCGCCGCCTCTCGGGATTTAGAAGAAGACCGCAGCTTCGTGCAGCCCCCACTCCGGCCGCTGCGCGGCCACCTCTCCCCCGCTTCGCGAGGGAGAGGAAAAGGTTAGGCAGAAATCTCGAGGTCGTGGCCGCCGACCGCCGGCAGCGCCGGATCGTCTCCGGCGGCGGCAATGACGCTGTCGAGCAGGCCGGGGAAGCGGGCGTCGAGGTCGGCGCGGCGCAGCGTGATCATCCGGCTGGTGCCGACCACTTCGGCGCGGGTGACGCCGGCCTCGCGCAATTTGGCGAGGTGATAGCTGAGATTGGTCTTCGAGCCGAGATCGAGGAACTGGCTGCAGTTCAGCGGCACGCCTTCCTTGCTGGCGAGATAGCGCACGATCGCCAGGCGCGTCGGGTCGCCCAGCACGCCGAGCACGATGGGCAGGCTGATCTGGTCGGTGTTGGGGTGAGGCAAGGTCATGGCTGGAACCTAAGCACAGTTCCTGCCGATTTCAACGCGTCAGTCCCGCCGTGGCCGCACACACTGCTTCTCCGTTTCGCGATCCATGCTGACACAGGGCTGTCAGGACGGTTCAGCTATTTTCCCCTGGCTTCATTGACAACATGCCCTGTTATGTCCAATTGTTCAATAACTTTTGAACTAAGGATATCAGCCATGGACAAGCGCCTCTTCTGGCTTGCGCTCGGATCGTTCACGATCTCGACCGAAGGCTTCGTCATCTCCAGCCTTCTGCCCGACATCGCCCGGGATGCCGGAATTTCCATTCCGCTGGCCGGCACGCTGATCACCGCCTTCGCGCTCGCCTATGCGGTCGGCACGCCGATCCTGGCGACGCTGACCGGCGAATGGGACCGGCGGCGCGTCATCCTGTGGACGCTGGTGTTCTTCGTCATCGGCAACATTGCCGCGGCCATGAGCTCTTCCTTCGAACTTCTGTTGATCGCGCGCGTCGTCATGGCGCTGTCGTCGGGCCTGTTCGCGGCGACCGCGCAGGGCACGGCGGTGGCGCTTGTCGATGACCACCACCGCGCCCGCGCCATTGCCGTAGTCGTCGGCGGCACCACGGTGGCCGTCGCCGTCGGGGCGCCGCTTGGTGCGCTGGTGGCGGCCTTCGCAGGCTGGCGCGGCACGTTCTACGCCATCGCCGGGCTTGGCGCGCTCGCCGGCGCCATCCTGTGGTACCGGCTGCCGCGCGGCATCGTCGGCACCAGGCTGCCGCTCAGGCGGCGGCTTGCCGCGGCCATGCGTCCCGGCGTGATGCCGATCCTCGTGACGACGTTGCTGGCGCTGACCGGCGCCTTCACCGTCTTTGCTTACGTCGCGCCGCTTGCCATCGAGGGCGGCGGGCTCAGCCAGATCGCGCTGCCCGGCATGCTGCTCGCCTTCGGCGTCGGCGCCGTCATCGGCAACATTGCAGGTGGGCAGGCGGCCGACCGTTTCGGCGCCACCCGCACCGTCGGCTGGTCGCTGACGCTGAGCGCCGCCATGCTGGTGATGCTTTCGGTCATCCCGACCTTCCTGCCGCAGCATATTGCCGGGCCGGCGCTGATGGCGATGATGGTGCCGTGGGGCATCGTCGGCTGGGCGTTCCCGCCGGCGCAGGCCAGCCGCATCATCAAGCTGGCGCCAGACGCCGCCCCGATCGTGCTGTCGCTCAACGGCTCGGCGCTCTATCTCGGCGTGGCGCTGGGCGCCGTTGTCGGAGGTGCCGTGCTGCGCTACGGCGCGCCGGCCGATCTCGGGCTGGTCGCCGCGGCCTTCCCGGTCGTCGGGCTCGGCATCGTGCTCGCCGGCCGGATGCTGGCGAGGCCGGTCGCCATGCCGGCGGAATAGGGTCTGTGTGTCATGCCGGCCAGCTAGATCGGTCACCGTTTCACGGAAACGTGGAACCGATCTATTTGACGCAATTCCGGACGGAAAACCGTTTCACACTTTTCCTGAGATTGCTCAGCCGGCCGGCGGCAGATCGAAATCCAGCGCGGCGATGCCGTCCAGCGCCGCGCGCAGGCTTGCCGCCTGATCCTTGCCGACCACGTCCTCAAAACGTTGCTGGGCGACGTGCCAGAGCTTCATGACCTCATCGAGCTTGACGAGGCCCCGAGGCGTCAGCCGCACCCGCTTGATGCGGCGGTCGTCGGGGTCGGCGATGGTCTCGACATAGCCGTCGCGGATCAGCGGCTTCAGCGTATGGCCGAGCGCCGACAGGTCCATGACCAAAGCGGCGGCAATGGCGCCCATCGTCGGCTCGTCGCCGATATGGATCTGGTAGAGCAGGCCCTGCTGCGTGGCCTTCAGCCCCGACGGCGCCAGCACGTCATCGTAGAACTGGCCAAGCTTGCGCGCCGCGCGCCGCAGCAGCGCGTTGTTGCAGAGCGTCAGGCCGGGCAGGGCGTCTTTCGACATGATGTTTCCCTCGGCGACGGCGGCGTGATGTCGGATCGCAGTCCCACAAATAATCTCCGACGCGATCATTGACAAGATAGTGGCATATGCCTACTTCGATATTAGTGGTATATGCCACTAAATGAAATCAGAGGGCTTTGCCGGCAAGGCGAGGGCGATTGCCCACGGTGCTAGCAGCCAGGCAAATCAATCGAAGAAGGAACAGGACAATGAGTAGACAGAGCAACAAGGGCACGGCGGTCGTCACCGGAGCCTCGTCGGGCATCGGCGCGGTCTATGCGGACCGGCTGGCGGGGCAGGGCTATGATCTGGTGCTGGTGGCGCGGCGCGCCGACCGGCTCGAGGAACTGGCGGAGACGCTGCGTTATGCATACGGCCGCAAGGTCGGCGTGATCAGCGCCGATCTCGCCGACGACAATGACGTCCGCCGCGTCGAGCAGGCGATCGCCGGCGACGACAGCGTGACGCTGCTGGTCAATAATGCCGGCCTAGGCGGTGCGCAAGTGGTCGCGACGGCGGACGCCGATGTCGCCGAGCGCATGATCAAGGTCAATGTCATCGCCTTGACGCGGCTGACCCGCGCCGTGTTGCCCGGCCTGATCGCGCGCAATCGCGGCGCCATCGTCAACATCGCCTCGGTGCTTGCCTTCGACACCTCGTTCGGTGGCATCTACAGCGGCACCAAGGCCTATGTCGTCAACTTCACCGAGGCCCTGCAGCGCGAAGTCGCGGGGACCGAGGTGACGGTGCAGGTCGTGCTGCCGGGGGCGACCCGGACCGATTTCTGGGAAGCCGCCGGAAGCGACATCAACAACGTTCCGCAGGAGATCGTGATGAGCGCCGACGATCTGGTCGATGCCGCGCTTGTCGGCCTGGCCAGGGGCGAAGCCGTGACCGCGCCTGGGCTTGCCGATGCGGCCAAGCTTGATGCCTTCCTCGGCGCCAGGCAGGGCTTTTTCGGCAGCCTGCACGCCAACAAGCCGGCGGCGCGCTACGGGGTTTGAAGCCACGTCTGTCCCCCGCTCTGGCGCTACGCTATGCACGTATCTTCTGTGAGTGGCGTGACTGATCGGCCAGAGGCTTGATTACCACGTGGTTCCCCCAATCCGTCGCTGCTTCGCAGCGCCACCTTTCCCCCCTCCGGAGGGAAAGGAAGGGAGCGTTGCTGGACAAGCGTTGACGGCAAAAAGCTTGGCGTCTTTCCTCTACCCCGTCGATCGGGGGAGAGGTGGCTCGGCGAAGCCGAGACGGAGTGGGGGTCGACCGGCGCCGCATAAGACAATGCATGCGCCAAGCTGCCATGCACGCTGTCGCCAAGGACCAGCTGCTTGGAAATGTGTGCATGCCGTAGCGGGGCAAGAAACCCAGGTTCTGCAAGGCCGACGTTTCTAATGCGTCCGCCACATCGGGATGATCGAGGCGGCGAGCACCAGCGCCAGCACGATGTTGAGCGCGCGCCATTGCCACTCGGTTTTGAGCAGTTTTGCAAGCAGCATGCCGGCGACGCACCACAGCGACAGGGATGCGGCGGCGGCGAGGCCGAAAGTGGCGCCGAGCAAAAGCGCAAGCTGCAGCGGGCCGCTGGCGAGAGCCGCGAACGAGGCCGCTGCGCCCAGCCCCATCGCCCACCCCTTGGGGTTCATCCACTGAATGCCGGCGCCGCCGAGAAGGCTGTTCGGTCTGGCCATGGCCACGTCCAGATTGGGCGGCCCGCTGCGGCCGATCCTGATCGCCAGCCAGACGAGATAGAGCGAGCCGGCGATCTTCATCGCCAGTTGCAGCGAGGGCACGGCAAGCAGCAGACCGGCGAGCCCGGCGGCGGCGGCGCCCGTCACGGTGGCGAGGCCGGCGGCGCTGCCGACCAGCAAGGGAACGGAACGGCGAAAGCCGAACTGCGCGCCGGATGCCGTCGACAATGTCGTCGCGATGCCGGGCGTGGTGGTGGCGACGATCGCAAACAGGACGAGGGGGATGATGGGCTCGAACATGCAGCTTCCTCTGTCGGAGGCCTGCCATCGTAGCTGCGCATCGACTTCAGTAAATGCAATGTTTGCCATGGTCGGCATTAGCAAGCATAATGCCGACCATGATCCGAAACCTCGACATGGCATTGATCCGTACCTTCGTCACCGTCGCCGACAAGGCCAGCATGACGGCGGCCGCCAACGCGCTGCATCTGACGCAAGGCGCCGTCAGCCAGCAGGTCAAGCGGCTGGAGGAGGCGTTCGGCTCGATCCTGTTCGAACGCGACCGGCGCGGCTTGCGGCTGACGCGCGCCGGCGAACGGCTGTTCGGCAAGGGCAAGCGCCTGCTTGGCCTCAATGACGAGATCTGGGCCGACATGGTGGGCACCCCGGTGGCCGGCCAGGTGCGGCTCGGCGTGCCTTACGATCTTGTCGGCACCTTGCTGGCGCCGGTGCTGAAGACCTATGCCGAGACCTATCCGCAGGTCGAAATCTCGCTGGTCTGCGCCTCGTCGCCGGAGTTGGCCGCGGCACTTGCGGCCGGAACCATCGACCTCGCGGTGATAGAGGAGCGGGTCGGCCCGTCGGCCGGCGAGTGCCTGGCCATAGACCGGCTGGTCTGGGTTGGCGCCAAGGGTGGCGTTGCCCGCGCCAAGCGGCCGCTGCCGGTGTCGATCGTCGCCGATACCTGCGCCTTCCGGCCAGCGGTGCTGTCGGCGCTCGGCGAGCATGGGCTGGAATGGCGCACCGTGTTCGAGAACGGCAACATCGACGCAACGACGGCGACGGTCCGCTCGGACCTCGCCGTCACCACATGGCTGGCCTCCACCGTGCCGGCCGATCTCGACATCTTGCCTCTCGAGTCCGGGCTGCCGCCGCTGCCGAATTTTGCCATCAATTTGCACCTGCCGAAGCATGGCATCGGTCCCGCCGCGCAGGAGTTCGCGCGCCATATCCGCGATGGGCTGACGCGGCGGCCACAGGCGGCTTGAGAGAACTTGGTTTCCTCTCCCCCGTCCGTAGGGAGAGGAAAGGTGGCAAGGCCGTCCCGCTACTTCCAGTTCTTGCGCCGCTCGAGTTCGGCGTCGGATGGCTCGCCCGTGACAAAGGAGCCGACCTCGATTTCGCCCGCGCGCTCGTAGGTCGCCATGATGACGCCGGTGCTGGAAGTCTGCGACTTGACAAGCTTGAAGGCGGCCGGCATCGCGCCATCGCCGAACAATCGCTTGCCCTTGCCCAGCAACAGCGGGAAGATCATCAGCCGGATCTCGTCGATCAGCCCGTTGGCGAGCAGCGTCTGGATCAGATTGCCCGATCCCTGGATGAGCAGGTCAGGTCCATCTTCCTGCTTGAGGCGGCGCAGCGTCGCGACGATATCCGCCCCAAGCGATTGCGTGTTCTGCCAGGTGAGTGTGTCAGGCCGATGCGTCGCCACATATTTGGTCGCGGGGTTGAAGGCATCGGCGATCGGATCTTTCTGATAGGGCCAGTACGCGGCGAAGATGTCGTAGGTTTTGCGGCCGAGCAGCAGGTCGAAGGGTTTGGAGAACAGTTCCTCCATTGCCGCGCCCGCCACCTCGTCAAAGTAATGGAAGGTCCAGCCGCCGAACTTGAAGCCGCCGACCGGATCTTCTTCCGGCCCGCCCGGCGCCTGCATGACGCCGTCGAGGCTGACGAATGTCGCGGCGATGATCTTTCTCATCCTACTCTCCCTTTAATTCAATCCACGCCGTCGTGGCCGGACTTCAGCCCAAGGACGGGCGACCGGCCGCCGGTCCGACAGCGCCATGCGGATTTTTTGGCAAAGCCGCCATCGGTGGTTCAATCGTGAGGCTTGGCATCGAGGCTGCGCGATGAGAACCAGACGTCGCCGAAGATCGCTGTCGCGGTGCGGTCCGGCGTCTTGTCCCGCGTCAGCCAGATCGAGCGGCTGCGGGCGGCCTGGTTGCGCGTCGGGATTTTCGCCGCGAGGTCCGCAGCCGAGGCACCGAAGCATGGGATGAACCACGAGCGCATGAACGGATCGCAGGCGAAGCCCTTTTTGGTGCGGGTCACCAGGACCGCCAGAGGGACGCGCTCGGCCGGGCGCCAGGGAAAGATCATGCGGCCGCCGGGGCGCAAGGCCCTCAGCCATCCGGCCGGGGGTGTTGCGACGCCGGCGTTGACATAGATGATGTCGGACGGCGGCAAGGGCGTCGTGACGGCATCGCCATGGACGACCGTCACATTGCCATAGGTCTCGAGGTTTTGCCGCGCGAGACCGGCCAGCTTTTCGTCCAGCTCGAAAGCGGTGACGGTGCCGCCTGATAAAACCAGCCTGGCCAGCAGGGCGGTGTAGTAGCCGGTGCCGGCGCCGATATGACAGACGGCCTCGCCGGGTTTTGGCGCAAGTTTGCCGATCCACATGGCATGCAGGAATGGCTCGCCATTGTTGATGCCCTTGTCGGCGTCCAGCGCCACCAGCACGTTCTGGTAGATGTGAGCCGGATCGGCGCTCGGCGTGATGATCTTGCCGCCGTTGGCGATGACCGTCCACGGCCCGGGACCGAGAAACGCTTCACGCGGCACGCTGGCGAAAACCGCTTCCAGGCGCGGGTCGGGCGAAGCCGCATTGGCCGCCATCAGCCGGGCGTAGAATTTCCTGACATCTTCGATCTTGCTCATGGTGCGCAGGATGATAGTGCGGATTGCCGGTTTGTCGCGAGACCACTTGGTGGCAGGAGGCGTCGATTTCCCGGCGAGGCGGGACTCAGCCGACCCCGAACATCGTGTCGTAGAGCAGCTTGAAGTTGAGCACCAGGATGATGGCCGCGACCACCCAGGCGAGCGCGGCAACGCCGCGCGGAATGGCGAGGTTGCCCATCTTCTTCCTGTCGGACACGAACTGCACCAGCGGGATGACCGCGAAGGGCAGCTGCATCGACAGGATGACCTGGCTGAACACCAGCAGCTGGCCGGTTCCCTTTTCGCCATAGAGCGCGGTGACCACCACCACCGGGACGATGGCGATGCCGCGCGTCAGAAGCCGGCGTGCCCAGTTGGGGATGCGCAGGCGCAGGAAGCCTTCCATGACGATCTGGCCGGCCAGTGTCGCCGTCACCGTCGAATTCAGGCCGGAGGCGAGCAGCGCCACGGCGAACAGGATCGAGGCGATGCCGAGGCCAAGCAGCGGCGACAGCAGCTCGAAGGCCTGGCCGATCTCGGCGACATCCTGGTGGCCGGTGCCGTGGAAGGCGACGGCCGAGACGATCAGGATCGAGGCGTTGACGAACAGCGCCAGCATCAGGGCGATGGTCGAGTCCGTGGTTGCCCATTTGATGGCGTCGCGCTTGCCCTTGTCGGTGCGTTCATAGGCACGGGTCTGCACGATCGAGGAGTGCAAATAGAGATTGTGCGGCATGACGGTGGCGCCGATGATGCCGATGGCGATGTAGAGCATAGCCGGGTTGGTGACGATCTCGGATGACGGCACGAACATGGCATGCAGGATCGAGCCGGCCGGCGGGGCGGCGAAAAAGATCTGGATGGCAAAGCAGCTGAAGATGATGATCAAAAGCGCGATGACAAAGGCTTCGAGGTAACGAAACCCCTTGTTCATCAGGAGCAGCACCAGGAAGGCGTCGAGCGCCGTCAGCATGGCGCCGCCGACCAACGGAATGCCGAACAGAAGCTGCAGTGCGATCGCGGTGCCGATGACCTCGGCCAGGTCGCAGGCGATGATGGCCAGTTCGCAGGCGATCCACAGCACGAAATTGACGGGGCGGGGATAATAGGCGCGGCAGGCCTGGGCGAGATCGCGGCCGGTGGCAATGCCAAGCCGCGCCGCCAGCGCCTGCAACAGGATCGCCATCAGGTTGGACAGCATGATGACGAACAGCAGCGTGTAGCCAAACTGGGCGCCGCCGGCGAGGTCGGTCGCCCAGTTGCCCGGATCCATATAGCCGACCGAGACCATGTAGCCCGGCCCCAGGAAGGCGAACAGGCGGCGGAACCAGACGCCCGAACTCGGCACGGCGATGGAGGAATTGACCTCGCGCAGGCTGGGTTGGTCGTCGTCCTCGGGCCTGGCAAACTGCCATGTGGATCGGGAGACTTCGGCTTCGGACATGAAAGAACGCTTTCCGCGACACTGGTCGATGTTGCCCTAAGCTATGCCATGGCTCAACATTATGCAATATGCTATATTTCATTGTCGGTGCTTTTTAGCTGACGCTGATCGATGTGCGAAAGGGGCAAACGGGAACGCCGGTTGCACCTGCGGCGGAATGCAAATAAACGGCCTGAAGAATCAGAGCCCGTGCTATAAATGCATGCAGGGCAAAGTCCCCAGGAGGAGCGCGCATTGGCGCTGAAGAACAGACCGGTCCCGCGCGAAAAGCCGCTGCCTGACGCCGACGTTCATTCGGAAGGATTCCGGCATACGCGCGAAGCGCGTCGCAGTGCGCTGGTCGAGGATTATGTCGAGCTGATCGCCGATCTGATCGAGGACGGCAACGAGGCGCGCCAGGTCGATATCGCTGCCCGGCTCGGTGTTGCCCAGCCGACGGTGGCCAAGATGCTGACCAGGCTGTGCGCCGACGGGCTGGTGTCGAGAAAACCCTATCGCGGCGTGTTCCTGACTAATGCCGGCCGCAAGGTCGCGGAGGAGAGCCGTATCCGCCATCAGACGGTGGAGGCCTTCCTGCGTTCGCTCGGCGTCAGCGCCGAGACCGCGCGCATCGATGCCGAGGGTATCGAGCACCATGTCAGCGCCGAGACGCTGGAAGCGTTTCGCAAGGCGATGACGGCGCCGCGCTAAGTCGCATTAGCCATTTCCAAAAGAGAGGCTGCCGGAACCACCCGATGTTATGCACGTTGCTTCTAACATCGCGCGATTGTCGCGCGGCAATGGAGGAACCAATGGGCGTTGAACAGGCACCGACCGCGAAGGGCAAGCAAGCTGCCAAGGGACTGAAACAGGCGGCGGCGAAGGACGAGCGCAAGACCGAGGCCGAAACCGGCCATCCGCTGAAGAAGGGTGCCGCGCGTTTCGAGGAGCGTTCGAAAAGCTCCGACGGCAAGAGCGCCGGGGCCAAGCAGAAGGGCTGAGCGATCTTTTTCAACGAGCTGAAGGCTTCACAAAAAGCCGCCTGCCTGGAGGTCGTCACTATGCCTTTGATCGACGATGACACCAGCAGATCATGGCTGTCGGGCGCTTGGCCCTTCGCTATGGCTGCGGGCGTTCGAGCCCTCTGAAAGGTCCACTGGACCTTTCAATTTGCCTGCGGCAAACCGTTCGCTCACTCCCTGACATCCTGCACCCAGCTGCGCGGGTGGCCGTCGACGCGGAACTGGAAGATGAAATAGGGGGGGATGCAGGTGCCTTCCCCCGGTTTCGCCTGCGGCAGGTCGTCGTAGCCGGCGGTGCAGATATAGTCCTCGCGGCAAGGATGCGCCTTGTCGCAGGCGCGCAGGCCGGCGGTCTTGGTGAATTCCTTGGTGCAATATTTGTGGTCCTTGCCCGACGCGACGCAGTCGTTGAAGCCGGTCTTGGCCAGCCGGCCGCACGTCGCTTCGTCGGGAAGCTTGTCGCAGCTTGCCTTGCGCAGCATGCCGCCGGGAAAGCCGCCGGTCTTCTGTTGCGGGTTGTCGTAGCGCTGGCGCGCGGCACCGTAACCGGCAAGCTTCACCACCGGCTTCTTGTCGCGCGCCGGATCGATGGCGCAGTCCTTGGCGGTGGTCGGCGACAGGCGGCAATATTTGTCGCTGCCCCAGCTCGACATCCTGATCTCGCCGAACTCGACCGGATCGCCGACCGCCGTGCCGGCCTCGCTGACGCAGGTGCCGAAGCCCGGATGGATGGCGCTTTCGTGCACGCCGGCGCAGCGCAGGCCGGCGCCGCAGGTCCAGTCCTTGAAGCTCAAATCCTCGCCGCGATAGCAGATCGAGCCCCAGCCATTGTAGAGGTCGGTGCCTTTCAGCGCCTCGGCATATTTCTGGTCAGGGCGAGCGGCGAAGCCTTTGTTGAAATCCGGATGCCCGCCGGAGGCGAACTGCTCGACGATGGCGCGGCGGCGCGGCAGGTCGGCGAAGAACACGGCCGAGCCCGGCACGAAGACGGCGTTGCGGCGCGGCTCGCTGGCGGGATCTGCGCCGGTATAGTGGAAGCCGGCAATGCCATGCGTCTGGTGGCAGCCGGTGCAACTCATCTCGTTGAGCCGCAAATCGAAGCCGGCCACCGACTTGATGGTGGCGAGCGTGTTGCCCCTGGCGACGTAGTCTTTCAACGCCTTGTCTACGGCGTCGTCGTCGACCAGTCCGTAGGCGATGTTGTTCTGCGACCGGCTCAGCCCGCCGGGCGCGACCGAGACGGCGCTTTTGGCCAGGAACTTTTCGTCGATGACCAGCCGGCCATGGTCGAGGTCGTAGATGTTGCGGTCGGTGAGCAGCCACTTGGCAAAGGCCGGCTTGTCGGCGAGCACGGTTGCCCGGTCGATCTGGTTCTCCATCCTCGATTCATGGAAGCTCGAAGTGGCCGGATCCCATTTGAAGATCTTCAGCAGGTACTCGGCGTGGCCGCCGAAATCGCGCCGCGTCGAGGCCGACAGGCGCAGCACCTGCATGTTGAGTTCGAGCCGCATGATCTGCGACGCATTCAGCATGGCGCCGGACAGCGGCCCTTCGCTGGAGCGCAGCCAGGCGGCAAGCTGTTCGGGCGGCAGGTCCTTTTGACCTGCGGCCAGCCAGCGCTTGGCTATGTCGGCGCAGGATAAGTCGGTGGCGCTTGGCAGGTCCTTCGAGGCGCGGGCCTGCGCCTGTCTCGGCTTGGCGTTGAAGACGAGACTCATGGTCAGCGGCAGGCGCGAGGAGATGCGCTGCGTGCCCTTTCCCTTGGCTGCCTTTTCCGCGACCGAGTAATGGAAGCGGTAGATCAGCCGGATCTCGCCGCATTCGGTATGGCCGAGATAGCCGCGATCCATGCGGTTGACGACGCCGGTCAGGTCCAGCGTCGAGCCGTCGTCATCGATGTACTTTGGATTGAACTTCTGGCTGGTGTCGTTCGACTTCGCCATATCAGCGACATAGGGGTCGGGGCTGGTCTTCGGCTCGTCGCCGATCTGTTGCTTGACGGTGTCGCGCACCGTGGCCAGCGCCGGCACCGAAAACAGGCCGCGATTGTCGACGTCGCGGGTGAGGCCGAGGGCGGGCCCAAGCAGGCGGCTGATCGACAGGCCGCCGCGCTCCAGCGCCTGCAAGGTGGCGGGATCGGTGACGGCAACGCTGGAATCGAGCGTCACCGCGCCGGCGGCCCGCAAGCCAAGACAGCTCAATGCCAGCAAGAACATCATCCGGCCGATCGTTCGCAAGCGCCTTCGTCCCTCCATTCGCGGGCGATGCTACAGGCCTTCCCCGGGCTCGGCCAGAGCGGTGAAGCGCGCATGCCAGCAACATCCCAAGTCACGAAAAATGCTGTGACTTGGCGCAACCATTGCGATAATTGTTTGTTGGGTTGGACCGGCCTTGCCGGCACAATGGGAAGTTCGCAGCGCGAGGAGTTGCCATGCTCTGGAGAGGCCGTCGTCAGAGTGACAATATCGAGGACGACCGCAGCGACAGCGGCGGCGGTATCGGCGGCGGCAGCCCCGGTCAGTTCCGCATCCCGATCGGCGGCCGTGCCGGCGGCGGTGGCAGCATCTTCCTCGTCATCCTGGTGGTGCTTGCCGGATGGTATTTCGGCTTCGATCCGTCGACGATCCTGGGCGGTGGCGATGGCGGACTGGCGCCGGGCGGCGGCGGCCAGATCACCGACAACGGCGGCGAACAGGACAGTGGCGCGGGAACGCCCGCCAACGACGAGATGAAGCAGTTCGTGGCCACCGTGCTGGCCGAGACCGAAGACACCTGGACCGGCATCTTCAAGTCGCAAGGGTTGACCTATGAGGACCCGAAGCTGGTGCTGTTCAGCGGCCAGGTCCGCTCGGCCTGCGGCTTTGCCTCCGCGGCGGCCGGTCCGTTCTATTGTCCCGGCGACCACAAGGTCTATCTCGACATGACCTTCTTCCAGCAGCTCGACCAGCAGTTCGGCGCTTCCGGCGAATTCGCCCGGGCCTACGTCGTCGCGCATGAAGTCGGCCACCACGTGCAGAACCTGACCGGCATCATGTCCAAGTTCAACCAGATGCGGCAAGGCATGAGCGAAGCCGATGCCAACCAGCTGTCGGTGCGCATCGAGCTGCAGGCCGACTGTTTCGCTGGCGTGTGGGCGCATTACACCGCGCAGAAGGGCATATTGGAGCAGGGTGACATAGAGAGCGCGCTCAACGCCGCCAAGCAGATCGGCGACGACACGCTGCAGAAGAAGACGCAGGGCTATGTCGTGCCGGAAAGCTTCAACCACGGTACCTCGCAGCAGCGGCAGACCTGGCTGGCGCGCGGCTACAAGAGCGGCAAGCTTTCGGACTGCAACACGCTGAGCGGCCCGATCTGAGGAGACTGTTTGAATTTCTACTCTGGCGGCCATCCAGGGGCGTTTTCTGCGCTTCCGGTGCCCGCGGACCGAATGTCCGCTGCGCACCGGTTCTCGAAACCACCACCATATGGCTCGCCACAGCGAATTTCGAAACAGTCTCGGGCACGCGTTTCCCAACGCTGATCTAACGGTAAGACGCCGTCAGGGAGAGTCAGGATCAACGATTCCTGCCTGTTCCCTTATTGTTCCTTGCGGCGGGCTCGCCTATAAGGTGCGTCCGCCTGCGCCCCAGGGCGAGCAGAGGAGCTTGACCCACCATGATCGATCCCAAAACCGCCAGGCGGGGCCTTGCGCTCGTTTTCACCACGCTGCTGCTCGACATCATCGGCTTCGGCATCATCATGCCGGTGCTGCCCGCCTATCTCAGGGAGTTGACCGGCGTCGGCATCAGCGAGGCGGCGATCGAAGGCGGCTGGCTGTTCTTCGTCTATGCGGCCATGCAGTTCTTCTTCGCGCCCGTCATGGGAGGGTTGAGCGACCGGTTCGGACGGCGGCCGATCCTGCTCGCCTCCGTGCTGACGTTCGCTATCGACAATCTGATCTGCGCCGTCGCCTGGTCCTACTCGATGCTGTTCATAGGGCGTGTGCTGGCCGGCATTTCGGGCGCCAGCTATTCGACGACATCGGCCTTCATCGCCGACATCTCGACCGATGAGAACCGGGCGAAGAATTTCGGCCTGCTCGGCATCGCTTTTGGTGTCGGCTTCGTCATCGGGCCGGTTCTGGGCGGGCTGCTCGGCACATTCGGGCCGCGCGTGCCGTTCTATTTCGCCGCCGGACTTGCGTTCGTGAATTTCCTGATCGCGCTGTTCTTCCTACCGGAAACGCTTGACGACAAGCACCGCCGCCGCTTCGAGTGGAAGCGCGCCAACCCGGTCGGCACGCTTCTCCAGATGCGTAGGTATGAAGGCATCGGCTGGATCGGGCTTGTCTTCTTCTTGATGACGCTCGGGCACATGATGTATCCGGCGGTGTGGTCGTTCGTTTCCAGCTACCGCTATGGCTGGAACCAGCAGCAGATCGGCTTCTCGCTCGGCGCCTTCGGCCTGTGCGGGGCGATCGTCATGGCGACGGTCCTGCCGCGCGTGATCCCCAGGCTTGGCGAGTGGAAAACGGCGGCAATCGGTCTCGCGTTCACCGCGCTCAGCGCCTTCGGCTACGCCTTCGCGACGCAAGGCTGGATGATTTATGCGGTGATCGTCGTCGGCTGTCTCGAAGCGCTGGCCGACCCGCCGCTCAGGAGCCTTGCCGCCGCCAAGGTGCCGCCTTCGGCGCAGGGCGAACTGCAGGGCGCGATGACCTCGATCTTCTCGATCACCTCGATCATCACGCCGCTGCTCTATACGGCGATCTTTTCCTGGTTCACGGGGTCGAACGCGCCGGTCGTGTTCGGCGGCGCGCCCTATCTCGTCGGCGCATGTTTCCTGATGCTGGCGCTCATCGTCTTCGTCACGAAAGTGGCCAGGCCGGTGGCGATCACAAATGTCACGACCGGCGTGGCGAAGGACGGAGCACAGATATGAGCCGTGAGGGGCAGCGCTAACGGATCGGGTTAAGCCCGCTCGGCCAGCAATTCCTCGCCACGCTTTTCGCGGATCAGGTTGACGAAGCGGCGGAACAGATAGTGCGAATCCTGAGGGCCGGGCGAGGCCTCGGGGTGATGCTGGACCGAGAACACCGGACGGCCGGTAAGCGCGATACCGCAGTTCGAGCCGTCGAACAGCGAGACATGGGTTTCCTCGACGCCCTCGGGCAGCGAGTCGGCGTCGACGGCAAAGCCGTGGTTCATCGAGACGATCTCGACCTTGCCGGTGGTGTGGTCCTTGACCGGATGGTTGGCGCCGTGATGGCCCTGATGCATCTTGGCGGTCTTGCCGCCCAGCGCCAGCGCCAGCATCTGGTGACCGAGGCAGATGCCGAACACCGGGATGTCGGTCTTGAGCAGGTCCTGGATGACCGGCACGGCATAGTCACCGGTGGCTTCCGGGTCGCCAGGGCCGTTGGAGAGGAAGATGCCGTCCGGCTGCATGGCGAGGATCTCCTCGGCGCCGGTGCTGGCCGGCACCACGGTGACCTTGGCACCGAGACCGGCGAGCAGGCGCAATATGTTGCGCTTGACGCCATAGTCGATGGCCACGACATGCATGGACGGCTCGGCCTGTTCGCCAAAGCCTTCGTTCCACACCCATGGCGTCTCGCGCCATACGGAAGATTGGCCGGAGGTGACCTCCTTGGCGAGATCGAGCCCGATCAGGCCGGACCATGCGGCGGCGCGGCGCTTCAGATCGTCGAGGTCGAACACGCCGTCCGGCGCATGCGCGATGACGGCGTTGGGCATGCCCTTTTCGCGGATCAGCGCGGTCAGCGCGCGGGTGTCGATGCCCGACAGGGCGACGATGCCCCGCTTCTTCAGCCACTGGTCGAGACCGGTGCCGGCGCGATAGTTGGAGGGATTGGTGACATCGGCCTTGAACACCGCACCGACGGCGCCGGCGCGGGCGGCCGGATTGAGATCCTCGATGTCCTCGTCATTGGTGCCGATGTTGCCGATATGCGGGAAGGTGAAGGTGACGATCTGGCCGGCATAGGACGGGTCGGTGAGGATTTCCTGATAGCCGGTCAGTGCGGTGTTGAAACAGACTTCGGCGACGGCGGAGCCGGTGGCGCCCAGGCCGCGACCCTCGATGACGGTGCCGTCGGCCAGCACCAAAAGGGCGGTCGGCTTTTCGGTGGCCCAAGCGGGGGTCGACGCAGCGGTCATCGTGGCCATGGCGGCACTCCTATCAGGCTGCGCGCTTCAGCCGGCCCGGCGGGCCGTCCGCGCAGCAAACGGCGCAAAGCAGCGATTTCGCAGCTTCCACGCACTCAAGCTTCAGTTCATGCAAGGCCCAGTACATAGGGGAAGGGGGCAGAGCGGTCAATGATGATGCGAAACAGGATCTGGATTTATTTCATCAAGCAATATCAGAGGCTTGCCAGACAAACTCAGAGTTTGCGTTGACTTGCCCCCGGCGCTATTGTCCGCGCCGATCGAAGGAGAAAGCACCATGCGCGGAAAAATCGCCGAATCCCTGAAGAGCGCGATGAAGGCGCAGGACAAGCACCGGCTACCGACGCTGCGGCTGATCCAGGCCGCCATCCACGACCGCGATATCGCCAATCGCGGCGCCGGCAAGCAGCCGGCCAGCGACGAGGAGATCCTGCAGATCCTGGCCAAGATGGTGAAGCAGCGCGAGGAATCGGCCAAGGCATTCGACGACGGCAAGCGGCCTGAGCTGGCCGCGCAGGAGCGCGGCGAGATGGAGATCATCCGCGACTTCCTGCCGACGCAGCTCGACGACGCCGCAATAGCGGCGGCGGCGCGCGAGGCGATCGCGGCGACGGGAGCGGCCAGCCAGAAGGACATGGGCAAGGTGATCGCCGCGCTGAAGCAGAAATATGCCGGCCAGATGGATTTCGGCAAGGCGAGCGGCATCGTCAAGGGCCTGCTGCAGTAGGCGATTTCCCGCTCTCTGCCGGCGGTTCAGCTGTCGAACATTGAATACCCCGCAGAGTTCATGCAGGCCGTGCTCGATTTTCTGCGCCGAACGGGAGCGCGTAGCCAACACAGTGCGTGAGGTTCGCGGTTTATCGGTGCGCGAACCTCACGGTTCCTTGCAAATCGGCACCGGCTGGGGCGGCGGTTTCGGATGATCCTTCTTGTATTGCGCGATGATTGGCTCGAGGGTCTTTCGCGGCCAGAATTTCGGAGAGCCGATTTCCTTCAGGCAGGATGCATTCCAATAGGGCCCGGCGGCCGGCAGCGAACGACCGGTCGCCGCCGCTTGGGCGATGGCGGCGATGTCGCGTGATTCAGGATAGATATAGAGCGTGGTCGGATTGTCCTTCACCATCGGGACGATCCGCTCCGCATCCGCCGGTGACCAGCTGGTGCAGCCATTGCTGCGGCCGCCGGCGTAGTCCACTAGCTTGCCAAACGGCACGTAACCATCATGGTCGGCGTATGAGCGGTTCGGACTTTTCCGAAGACACATGCCGCGCAGCACCTGGGCCGCGTGGCCGCCGATCACCCGCTGTCTGGCATTGGCGGCTTCGCCTTCGCCGTCAAACTGCACGAAGGTGCGCTGGAAAACCGCGTCCTGTTTCGCCCCGACGCGGTAGTAGCCCTTGAACGATGTCTTCTCCTCGCCGGTCATATAGGCCCCGCCGGCCGTCAATTCCGAATCCATCGCATTGCCGAAGTTCTTCGCGCACCGTCTTCCATTCGCGAAATCGACGACGCCTTTCAAGTTCCGGCCGCCGCCGTGACCCGCCGAAACCGCGCGAAACGACTGGTTGGCTTCGCAGATGATGTAGTAGCGGCGCCCCAGTTCGCCATTGCCCAGATCGCCGGGGCGTGTCGCGTCCATGGCGAAGTAGCAGGGATTCTTGACGGCGCCTTCGCCTACCTTCTTCAGGTAAAGCGCGCGGGCCCGCTCAAGCACCACTTGTGCGATTTGACCTTCCCCTTCGCCGACATGGGCTTGCAGCCATGCCGGAACGCCAGATGGCCGCAATGCGGCAAAGGACCGGACTGATGCCGTCAAGGCGATGACGACGAGGAGGAGGCTGGTGACGACACCCAGCGGGACAGATCTCAACCGCACCGGATCAATTCTCCTGTCGAGGTCATTCCAGAGTCCTTGCGGGTGTTGCCGCCGTGAATCGATCATAAATGACCTCGCGCCAATCGGCGAAACACATCTTGTTCAGCGCCCCGCATGTCGATGCCGAAATTGCCCGCTGTGAACATCCTCGATTTTCGATCTTCAAGGATTGGGCTATGATTTGATTCTGGCGCGGCCCGCGCCTCCTCCCTCCACCGGGAAAGCATCATTCATGCGGGGCTATCCGATCACCGAACCGACCGTTCGAGCGCCAGGCATAAGGAGGGGTTGCGAAAACGGCTCGCAATGGGAGGTTGTGATGAAGCTATCCGCGCCTGTCTACCGCCTGAAACGTCAAGCCAGGCTGTTGTCCCGCGAGGGCAAGATTCCGCTCCATGAAGCGCTCGACCGTATTGCGGCACAAGAAGGCTTTGCCAGCTGGAGCCTGCTTGCAAGGAGGGCAGCCGAAACGGCGCCTGCCGGCGGATTGTTCGCGCAACTGGCGCCCGGCGACCTGGTTCTGGTGGGTGCGCGACCAGGGCACGGCAAGACCCTGATGAGCCTCGAACTCGCGGTGGAGGCCATGAAGTCCGGCAATCGGGGTGTGTTGTTCACGCTGGAGTATACGCAAAAGGACGTGCTGGACAGGTTTCGCGCCATCGGGGTGGAGCCGGCCCATTTCAACCACTTGTTCGAGTTCGACAATTCCGACGCGATCAGTGCCGACTACATCGTCAGGGCGTTGCGGGCGGCGCCGCGCGGCACGCTGGTGGTCATAGACTATCTGCAGCTGCTCGATCAGAAACGGGAAAACCCGGACCTGATGGCTCAGGTCCGCACGCTGAAGGCCTTTGCGCGCGACAGGGGATTGATCCTCGTCTTCATTTCGCAGATCGACCGCTCATACGATCCGGCGAAGAAGCCGTGTCCCGATATCGGCGATGTCCGGTTGCCGAACCCGCTGGATCTGTCGCTGTTCAACAAGACCTGTTTCCTGAACAAGGGCGAAATCAGGTTCCAGGCAGCGCGCTGAAGATCTGGTCAGGCAGTCCTCATTGCGATTGCGCCGCCGCCGCCAGGTTGAGGGGCTGCGTGGCCGGTGCCCGATCGTGCTGCTCGCGCATTGCGTCGGCCGACTGGCGAACCACTTCGGAAATCCGCAGGAGCTGCCTGGCGATCGGGCTCGTCTTGCGCCAGATCATGCCGATCGTTCGCGAGGGCTGCGGGCTGGCGAAGCGGGCGATGGAGACCGACGCCGAGCGTGTCTCCACCGGCACCGCCATTTCCGGGATCAAGGTGACGCCGACGCCGGCGCCGACCATCTGGACGAGGGTCGACAGGGAGCTGCCGTCCAGCAACTCCCTTGGTCGCGCCGAATGCATGTTGCAGAACGACAGTGCCTGGTCACGGAAACAATGGCCTTCTTCCAGCAGGAGCAGCCGCATCTCGCGCAGCATTTCGCGATTGGGCACCGGCTTGCCCTCGTCTTCGCCGGGCCGGACCAGCACGAAGGTCTCGGCGAACAGCACGATTTCCGTCAGTGAAGGTTCCGACACCGGCAGCGCGACAATGGCCGCGTCGAGCCGGCCGTCGGCCAGTTCCTGGATCAGCTTCTGCGTCTGCGTCTCGCGCACGTGGATATCGAGGCCGTCATGCATGCGGGCAAGGTTGCCGATGATGGCGGGCAGAAGATATGGCGCGATCGTCGGGATCACGCCGATGCGCAGCCGTCCCACCAAATGGTCGCGCGAGGCCCGCGCCAGGTCCGCCAGTTCATCCACCGAGCGCAGGATGTCGCGGACGCGGAGCGCGAATTCCTCGCCGAAATTGGTCAGCCGCACCTGGCGCGCGCCTCTTTCGAAAAGCTCCGTGCCAAGCGTCTCTTCCAATTCCTTGATCTGCACCGAGATCGCAGGCTGCGAGATCGCACAGGCATCCGCCGCGCGTCCGAAGTGGTTATGTCGCGCCAGCGCTTCGAAATAGCGCAACTGCTTCAGCGTCAGGTTCGCCATAATGTCATCTTATCGCTGTAATCAGGAAATCCAACTTAAACTAATCAAGCTGCTTTGCTATAGGAGATGCAAGGGAGATAGGAGCAGCCGGTGTCACACAGGCCCGACCTCATGGGCATGAGTGGTGTGATGGGGCCTGTTTTGTTTTCAAGACAGTCTTGTCCATGGCAAGCTTCCGGCAGTAGGACATTTCGCATATTCGGGCTCCTGGCCATCGCGCCGGCCATGGAGCGGACCGTCTTCCAAGGGCATTCCTGACCCTTGTTCACGCAGCAGTTGAGGCAACGCCCAACACAGCCACGATCGGAGAAAGACATGGACGCCAACACCGACGACAACAGCAAGGGCAAATGCCCGGTCGTGCATACTGCCGTTGGCAGGGTCAACCGCGACTGGTGGCCGAATCAGCTCAATGTCCAGGTTCTCCATCAGCAGTCGCCGCTGTCCGATCCGATGGGGGAGGCGTTCGACTATGCCGAGGAGTTCAAGAGCCTCGACCTCAACGCCGTCATCAAGGACCTGCATGCGCTGATGACGGATTCGCAGGAGTGGTGGCCGGCCGACTTCGGCCATTACGGGCCGCTGTTCATCCGCATGGCGTGGCACAGCGCCGGCACCTACCGCATCGCCGACGGCCGTGGCGGCGCCGGAGCCGGCCAGCAGCGCTTCGCGCCGCTGAACAGCTGGCCGGACAACGTCAATCTCGACAAGGCCCGCCGGCTGTTGTGGCCGATCAAGCAGAAATACGGCCGCAAGATCTCCTGGGCCGATCTTCTGATCCTCACCGGCAACGTCGCGCTGGAATCGATGGGCTTCAAGACCTTCGGTTTCGCCGGCGGCCGTGCCGACGTCTGGGAGCCAGAGCAAGACATCTACTGGGGCCCGGAAGGCAAGTGGCTGGCCGACGAGCGCTATGCTGGCGACCGCGACCTGCAGAACCCGCTCGCCGCCGTGCAGATGGGTCTGATCTACGTCAACCCGGAAGGCCCTAACGGCAATCCGGATCCGCTGGCCTCGGCGCGTGACATTCGCGACACTTTTGCCCGCATGGCCATGAACGACGAGGAGACCGTCGCGCTCATCGCCGGCGGCCACACCTTCGGCAAGACCCATGGTGCGGGCGATGCAGCCCTTGTCGGCGCCGAGCCGGAAGCCGCCGATATCGAGCTGCAGGGCCTCGGCTGGGCTAGCAAGTTCGGCACCGGCAAGGGCGGCGACGCCATCGGCAGCGGTCTGGAAGTGACCTGGACAACGACGCCGACCAAGTGGAGCAACAATTTCTTCGACAATCTGTTCGGCTTCGAATGGGAACTGACCAAGAGCCCGGCCGGCGCGCATCAGTGGACGCCGAAGGGCGGCGCCGGCGCCGGCACGGTGCCGGATGCGCATAATGCTGGAAAGCGTCATGCGCCCTCGATGCTGACCACCGACCTCGCGCTGCGGTTCGATCCTTCCTACGCGACGATCTCGAAGCGCTTCCACGAAAACCCGGATCAGTTCGCCGACGCGTTCGCGCGTGCCTGGTACAAGCTGACCCACCGCGACATGGGCCCGCTCGCCCGCTATCTCGGCCCGCTCGTGCCGAAGGAAGAACTTCCCTGGCAGGACGTCATTCCGGCGGTCGATCATGTGCTGATCGACGAACAGGACGCCGAAGCGCTCAAGGCCAAGATCCTGGCGTCCGGCCTGTCGGTGTCGCGACTGGTCTCGACGGCGTGGGCTTCGGCCTCGACCTTCCGTGGCTCCGACAAGCGCGGCGGCGCCAACGGCGCGCGCATTCGCCTGGCACCCCAGAAGGACTGGGCGGTCAACCAGCCGGCCGAACTCGCTGAGGTGCTCGACAAGCTCGAAGCCATTGCCAAGGACTTCAATGCCTCGCAGACCGGCAGCAAGAAGGTCTCGCTTGCCGACCTGATCGTTCTCGGCGGCAATGCCGCCATCGAGAAAGCCGCGAAGGATGCCGGCCACAGCGTGGACGTCCCCTTCTGGCCGGGACGCATGGACGCCTCCCAGGAGCAGACGGACATCCATTCCTTCGCGCCGCTTGAACCGACCGTCGACGGTTTCCGCAACTATGTCAGCGGCAAGCAGCGGCTGACCGTCGAGGAGGCGCTGGTCGACCGCGCGCAGCTGCTGACGCTGACGGCGCCGGAAATGACCGTTCTGGTTGGTGGCCTGCGCGTTCTCGGCGCCAATGCCGGGCAGTCGAAGCATGGCGTCTTCACCAGGCGGCCGGAAACGCTGAGCAACGACTTCTTCGTCAACCTGCTCGACATGGGCACGGAGTGGAAGGCGACCTCGGACGCCAAGGACGTGTTCGAAGGCCGCGACCGCAAGACCGGCGAAGTCAAATGGACCGGCACCCGCGCCGACCTGATCTTCGGTTCGCACTCGCAGCTGCGCGCGCTGGCCGAAGTCTACGCGACGGCGGACGCCAAGGCGAAATTCACGAGGGATTTCGTCGTGGCATGGACCAAGGTGATGAACGCCGACCGTTTCGACATCGCCTGAGCCGGCAAAGGCAATCCTGACGCGGCTCAACAGCCGCGTCGGGGTGCCGACTGCTCCCGACGACATGGACCAGGGCCGCGTTTCCAGCGATGGGAACGCGGCCCTGTCGCAAGAGGCTACGCCCCGGTGGTACGTTCCTTCCCGAGCGACGCTGCTATTTTGTCGGCACAGCGTCTCCACCGGTGCAGCATGGTCGAAATCGTCAAACCCGCGCTTGAGCATCTGCCATCCTACAAGGCAGCGCTCGAGCGCGGCTGGTCGCCGGACAATGTGCGGCTCAAGGAAGCCACGCGCGAGCAGCTTGCCGCGATCGAAAAGGATCCAGTGGCGTTTCTCGCCGACCTCGACGATCCTGAAGCCAGGGGCGGCCCGATCACCTTGCCCGACGGCAAGCAAGTGCCGCGCCTGCCGGGCTTCCGCCGCTGGATCTGGGATGGCGAAGCCGCTGGCTCGATCGGCTTTCGCTGGCAACCAGGCACGGCAGAGCTGCCGCCGCATGTGCTTGGCCATATCGGCTACGCGGTGGTGCCCTGGAAGCGGCGGCGCGGCTATGCGACCGAAGCGCTACGGCTGATGCTGGACGAGGCGAGGGCGGTCGGCCTGGCCCATGTCGAGATCACCGCCAAGCCGGGCAATCCGGCGTCGCACAAGGTGATCCTGGCCAATGGCGGCAAGCTCGTCGGGCGCTTCTTCGAGGACGCCGCCTATGGCGGGGCGGAGAGCCTGCGGTTCCGGATCGAACTGTAGCTCGCCTTATCGGTTTTCGGCCTGATCGTGCAGCCAGTCGGCGAGCGACGCGCGATGCAAACCGGCCCGGCCCGTGAAGGCGTCGGCTGAAAGCATGGAGTTCAACACGGCTTCCTGCGTGGCCTCGGTCGCCGCCCGGAAAAGCAAGTCGATGCGCGCTTCGTTCAGGGTCACCAGCGGCACCAGGTCGCGGGTTTCATCGTGATCGACCAAATTGCCGGTGCTGAAGGCGATGGCGATATCGCCGCTGCCATGGCCCCAGAAGGAGCCAAGCCTGGCGATGCCTGCTCCGGCGCGGCGCGCTACTCTCTCGAGCTGGCGGTGTTCGAGCGGCACATCGGTTGCCAGCACGACCATGATCGAGCCGCGTTCGGGCTGATCCGGTTGCCTGGGATCGGGCCTGCGCCCATCGGGCAGAATGAGGTCGCCGGCCTTGCCGAAGTTCGACAGGACGAGAACGCCAAGATGGCGTCCGCCAGCCAGATTGATCTTTCGCGACGCCGAGCCGATGCCGCCCTTGAAGCCGAAGCAGCTCATCCCCGTCCCGGCGCCGACATTGCCCTGTTCGACCGAACCTTCGTGAGCGTCCGCCAGTGCGGCGAGGGCGTGCTCCTCGGTTATCGCCAGCGCCTGGATATCGTTGAGCGGGCCGTCATTGCATTCGCCGACCAGCGGATTGACGGTTCCGCTCGTGCGGCCGATATCCGGGTTCAGGCGGATCGCGTCGCGGATCAGCGCCGTGGCGCAGGTGCCGACCGAGAGCGTGTTGGTCAACAGGATCGGCGTTTCGATGGTGCCGAGTTCCTGCACCTGCGTCAGGCCGACAGTCTTGCCGAAACCGTTGATGACATGGCTTGCCGCCATCACCTTCCTGCGAAACAGATTCCCGCCATGCGGCAGGATCGCGGTGACACCGGTGTTGATGTCGCCATTGCGCACCGTGCAGTGACCGACGCGTACGCCAGGCACGTCGATGATCGCGTTGTGAGAGCCCGCCGGCAGGATGCCGCAGGTCAAGCCGTAGTCACCGACAGTCCTGGTCATGTGTCAGATGTGCTCGTCGGCACACAGCGCGTGGTCGGACAGCGCGCGGATGACGTAGCAGTCGCCGACCGTCTTGCCGTCGCAGCAGGAGGCGATGCGCTCCAGCTCGGTTTCCAGCCGCTTCAGCTGGGCGATCTTTTCCCGCACGGAAATCAGTTGTTCCTCGGCGATCCGGTCGGCGTGGCCGCAGGGCTGCTCGGGGTGACCGCTCAGTTCGATCAGCGAGCGGATGTCCTCGACGGCGAAGCCGAGGTCGCGGGCGTGGCGGATGAAAGCCAGCCGCTCCAGCTCCTGCCTGGAATAGCGGCGCTGGTTGCCTTCCGAGCGCTCGGGCGCCGCGACCAGGCCCATCTGCTCGTAGTAGCGGATGGTCGGCACCTTGACCCCGGTGCGGCGCGAGAGATCACCGATCGAAAACATGAATTTTGCCCCTTGAAGCTCTAGTGACTAGAGCAATTATAGTGCCTGACATCAAGGTTCAAGACATGCGAGCCGAATGGTTCGCGAGCAAGACAGACAGGTGACCCAATGACCGCCCCCCTCAAGCAGACGCGGTTCAGGATCGGCGGCATGGACTGCGCCTCCTGCGCGGCCAAGATCGATACGGCGGTGCGCCGCCTCGACGGCGTCGCCGATGTCTCGGTTTCGGTGACCGGCGCCAGCATGACCGTCAGCCACGGCGGTTCGCTCAACGACGACAAGGTGCTGCAGCAGGTGGCGCGGCTGGGCTACGGCATCGTCAAGGCCGGAGCGGTGACCGATGGACGCGCATCGCCGGGGCATGACCATGCCGACCATGACCATGAAGGCCACGATCACAGGGACCATGGCCATGGCGGCGAACAGGTCGCCAAGGCGGCCGCGGGCTCATCTCATCTCCACGGCGATGCCGAGCCGGGACAGGCATGGTGGCGCTCGCGCCGCGCGGCGCTGACGCTGGCTTGCGCCGCAGCGCTTGTTACCGCCTACGGCATCGGCCATTTGTTCCCGGTGACCGAGCGCTGGGTTTTCCTGGCCGCGCTGCTGGTCGGCCTGGTGCCGATCGCGCGGCGCGCGCTGATGGCGGCATTGGCCGGCACGCCGTTCTCGATCGAGACGTTGATGACCATTGCCGCCACCGGCGCCGTGATGATCGGCGCCACGGAAGAAGCGGCCGCGGTGGTGGTGCTGTTCCTGATCGGCGAACTTCTGGAAGGTGTCGCCGCCGGCCGCGCGCGGGCCAGCATCCAGGGGCTTGCCGACCTGGTGCCGAAGACGGCGCTGGTCGAGCGGCCGGGCGGCACGATCGAAGTTCCCGCAGACCTGCTTGTGGTCGGCGATGTGATCGTGGTGCGGCCGGGTGACCGCATTCCGGCCGATGGCGAGATTGTGGAGGGGTCGAGCGATATCGACGAGGCGCCGGTGACCGGCGAGAGCACGCCGAAGCGCAAGGGAATCGCGCAAGCCGTCTTCGCCGGCACGATCTGCAGCGACGGCGTGCTCAAGGTTCGGGTCAGCGCCGCCGCCGCCGACAACACCATCGCCCGGGTGGTGCGGCTGGTGGAGGAGGCGCAGGAATCCAAGGCGCCGACCGAGCGCTTCATCGACCGTTTCTCGCGCTACTACACGCCGGGAGTGCTGGCGGTCGGCGCGCTGGTGGCGCTGCTGCCACCGCTCGTCGCCGGCGGTGACTGGAACGAATGGATCTACAAGGGCCTGGCGATCCTGTTGATCGGCTGCCCCTGCGCGCTGGTCATCTCGACACCGGCGGCGATCGCCGCCGGTCTGGCGACCGGCGCGCGGCGTGGCCTGTTGATGAAGGGCGGCGCGGTGCTGGAAGGCTTTCGTCGGATCACGGCCGTCGCCTTCGACAAGACCGGCACGCTGACCGCGGGCAGGCCGGTGGTGACCGACATCGTGGCGTATGGGCGCGATGAACGCACCGTGCTGGCGCTGGCGGCGGCACTGGAGCAGGGCTCCAGCCACCCGCTGGCGACGGCTATCCTGGACAGGGCCAAGGCCGACAAGGCGCCGGTGCCGCCGGCGCTGGTTGCCAAGGCGATCTCAGGCAAGGGTGTCGAAGGCAGCGTCGGCGGCGTCGCCGTCTTCCTTGGCTCCGGCCAGGCGGCGAGCGAGCGGGTGGTGATGACCGACGCGCAACGCCTTGCCATCGACAGCCTCAACGGCCAGGGCAAGACCGTCTCGGTGCTGGTGGCCGATGGGGTGGTGGCAGGGCTGATCGCCATGCGCGACGAGCCGAGGCCGGATGCGGCGGCCGGCATCATGGCGCTGAAGGCCGAGGGCATCCGCACGGTGATGCTGACCGGCGACAACCGCCGCACGGCGCGAGCCATCGCCGCCTCGCTCGGCATCGAGGCGCGGGCAGAGTTGTTGCCTCAGGACAAGCAGCGCATCGTCGGTGAATTGCAGCGCGAGGGGCTGAAAGTGGCCAAGGTCGGCGACGGCATCAACGACGCGCCGGCGCTGGCCGCCGCCGATATCGGCATCGCCATGGGCGGCGGCACCGATGTGGCATTGGAAACGGCGGACGCGGCGATCCTGCATGGCCGCGTCACGGATGTCGCGCGCATGGTGCGGCTGTCGCGGTCGGTGATGGCCAATATCGGCCAGAACATCACCGTGGCGCTCGGGCTGAAGGCGGTGTTCCTGGTCACCACTATTGCCGGCATCACCGGCCTGTGGCCGGCGATCCTGGCCGACACGGGCGCCACCGTGCTGGTGACCGCCAACGCCATGCGATTGCTGCGCTGGCGGGGGTGAGGCTTTTGGTTGACCACGATCTTTTCGGAAAACCGGTCACTTTCCGGATGGTGGTCTACTCGGCTGGGGCTGTCAGCGGCGGGGTGGCGTTGCTGCGCCACTCCCAGACATACGAGCCGAGCGCCACCGCGACGGCGACCAGCATTGCGATGGCCCCAAGCAGCGGCAGGCTGCGGTAGCCGAAGCCGGCATTGAGCATGGCGGCGCCCAGCGACGCGGCCAGCGCGATGCCGACATTGAAGCCGGATGGAATGAGCGACGAGGCGAGGTTCGAGGCGTCGGCCGTCCAGGCCAGGATGCGGGTCTGGATCGGCGTGCCGATGGCGAAGTTGAGACCGCCCCAGACGATGATGGCGACAACCATCGGCACGGGATAGGGGCTGACGGCATAGATGACGGCGAGCGTCACCGCCTGCAGGGCCAGCATGGTGATCAGCGACGGCATCAGCTTCCAGTCGGAGAGCTTGCCGCCGAGGAAGACGCCGAGCGTGGCGCCGACGCCGTTGAGCAGCAGCACCCAGGGCACCAGGCCCTCGTCGAGACCGGTGACCTCCAGCAGCGTCGGCGTGATGTAGGTGAACAGTCCGAACTGGCCGATCATCAGCATCAGCATGAGGATCAGCGAGGTCCAGACCTGCTGTCGCGCCAGCACGCGAACCTCGCGGGCAAGGCCGGCGGGCCTGGCCGACGATCCTGTGGTGCGCGGCAAAAGGGCTGCCATGGCAAGCGTTGCCGCCACGCCGAGCGCGCACATCACCCAGAAGGTCGCGCGCCAGCCCCAGATGTTGCCGATCGCAGTGCCAGCCGGCACGCCGATGACGTTGGAGACGGTGAGGCCGGACAGGATGACGGCGACCGCCATGCCGCGCTGGTCCTCGCGCACAAGGCCGACCGCGACCACCATGGCGACGCCGAAATAGGCGCCATGCGCTACCGCGACGGCAATGCGCAAAAGCAGCATCGAGGTGAAGTCGGGCGCCAACGCGCAGGCCGCCTGGCCGATGGTGAAGGCGAGGGCGAGGCCGAGCAGCAAGGTCTTGCGCGACAGCGACTTGGTGGCGAGCGCCAGCAGCGGGCCGCCGATGGCGATGCCGCAGGCATAGCCGGAGACGAGATAGCCGGCGGAGGGAACCGAAACGCCAAGCCCTTCCGCCACTTGCGGCAATACGCCGGCGATGACGAATTCGGTGGTGCCGAACGCGAAGGCGGCGATGAACAGGGCGATGAGCGGCAGCGACATGGCGGGGAGCGATCCCCGAGTGCGGCCTCAAACCATGGATGGGCCTCGCGGGCAATCCAGAAATTATGGACGCCGCTTTAGCTTTTCTTGATCGAATTCTCGTGTCACCAGACGCGCGGCGGCTTTGTAAGGCGTCGCCTGTCGCGCCGGGGTCGCTACACCGGGGTCTTGCGTCCGTATGGAATCTTGAGCCACGCCCGTTCGTGGAAATAGTAGAGCAGCGACTTGGTGACGACCTCGGTCAGGCCGATGGTCGCGGCGAGCTTGAGGCTTCCTGTCACGACCAGCGAAATGATCATCGTGTCGATGGTGCCGGTCACGCGCCAGGAAAGCGCCTTGGCGAAACTGCGCGAATGGGTGTCCATCGATTTCCTCCGAAAGGCTGGGCCAACCGACCCTTATCCCGACTGATGGAAACAGCGCAAAGATATTTTGCCGCCGAAACGAGGACGGGTGCGCGATGGCCGTGAATCAGCTCGCCTTCAGCCGCGATCCGGTGAGCAGGCCGCGCTCTTCCAGCACGGGATAGGCCATCGAGGCGAGCAGCGAGTTGATCTGCTTCAAGTCGCGGATGGTGTCGAGGTGGATCGAGCTGGTCTCGACGCTCTTGGCGGTGCCGTCGCGAAGGCGCACGAAATGGCTGGCGCTGGTTTCCTTCTCGCGATCACGCAACTGGTCCTTTTCCAGCACCAGCTGGCGGGCGGTCTCGGGATCGCGCGATACCAGCACGTTGAAGGCAAGCCGCGCATTGGCGAGCACCGAGGCGTGGAAGGCGCACAGTTCGCGCCAGCCTTCGTCGGTGAATTCCAGTCCGCGTTCGAGTTTCTTCTTCACATGCACCAGCATGTTGCGCACGATGATGTCGCCGACCTGCTCCAGCTTGACGCAGGCGCCGATCAGCTCCTGGCAGCGCAGCGCCTCGTCCTCGGTCAGCGGGTTCTTGGTGACCTTGGCCAGATAGAGCTTGATCGCCGCATGCTTGCGATCGACACGGTCGTCAAGGGCTGCCAGCGCCTTGATCTTGTCGGCGTCGGCGCTCTCATAGAGCTCGATGATACGCTTGAGCATGATCTCGACCGTCTCGCAGACCCGCACCACCTCCCGCGTGGCGTTGGCCAGCGCCTGGCTCGGCACGTCGAGCGCGCTTTCGTTGAGCGCCGACAGCTCGACGACGTCGAGCGTGCCAGCCTGTGCCGGCCTGGTGCCCAGAGCGACGATCTTCTCCGAGGCGCGGTAGACGAACCCGGCCAGCGGCAGGCCGGCCAGAAGAATCAGCACATTGAACAGGATGTGGGCGTTGACGATCTGGTCCGCCGCCGTCGAACCGAGGAAGCCGAAGTGCGGCCTGAAGATCATGACCACGATCAGCATGAGCAGCGAGCCAAGCCCGCGCATCAGGAGGTTGCCGATCGGGACGACGCGCACTTCGGGGCTCGAGGAGCGGGTCAGCATCGGCGCGATGATCGAAGAACCGAGATTGACACCGAGGACGAGAACGACGCCGAGTTCCGGCGTGATCAGGCCACGGCCGGCCAGCGTTGCCATCAGGAGAACCGCCGCGATGCTCGACTGGAATAGCCAGGTGATCAGCGCCGCCAGCAGATAGGCGGTGATGGAATCGCTGGAAAAGTAATTGATGATGACCGGCAGGAGCTGACTGTTGCGCAGCGGTTCCGATGCCTGGCCGATCATTTCCAGCGACAGGATCAACAGGCCGATGCCGACCAGGATGCGGCCGGACTGGCGCCAGTCGCGCCGCTCGGTGGCCATGAACATCACCGTGCCGGTGATCAGGCAGAGCGGCACCAGCAGCGTGAGATCGAAGGTGAGCAGCTTGACCACCAGCGCCGAGCCGATCTCGGCGCCGCGCACGGCAAGCTGGCCGGCGGCGCCCGAGACGATGCCGGAGCCGGCGAAGGAGCCGACCAGCAGCGTGACGGCGGTGGAGCTCTGCAGGGCGATGGCGAGGCCGGTGCCAGCCAGCACCGCCATGATCGGATTGCGCATGGTGGCGCGCAATTTGTGGCGCAGCACGTCGCCATAGGCGCGTTCGACGCCGGTCTTCACCATGCGGGTGGCAAACAGCATCAGCGCCACGGCGCCGGCCAGATGCAGAAGGACGACCGAACCGCTCATCGCGGCGCCCGCACGCAGGCAGGGGGCGCGACGCGGGCAGCGTGGCGGGCGAGGTGAAAGACAGGATTACGAGTCATGACCATGGCAGTCGTCGATAATAGCTCGAATATTTTAGCCGGATAATAAAATCTTGTCGATTTCAAGGGTCCGCCACGGCGCGACAGGCCGTGTCGGAAAATGGACGGACGCGCAAATGGTTGCATCGCCAAGCCGCGGTCGTGCCGCGGATGGCAACGTCGCCGCGGTTCTGGCGCCTGGCTTTGCGACGATGTTCAATTATCAGCGGTAAATGGAGGAATTCATTACACAATTGTAATGTGGGTATTCAGTTTCGGTTCATCCCGTGGCGACTATCCCTTGGGCATCGACAACCAAGGAGACTTCTTATGAAACGCATTGTCCTTTCCGCCCTCGCTTTCACGATGCTGGCCGCCACTTCGCTCGCCGGCCAGGCCGCGCCGATCAATGCCCCTAGCGCCCCGCAGTCGAATTACAGCCAGGTCGACTGGCAGAAGCCTGGCCACCACACCGATGTGAAGAAGCGGGTCTTCAAGAAGAAGGTCGTCGTGAAGCGCAACCATTGGCGCAATGGCCAGAAGTATTCGAGCTGGAAGCGCCATCAGCCGATCCGCGACTACGGCCGCTACGGCCTGCATCGCCCCGGCCGCGGCCAGGAATGGATTCGCGTCGGCAACGACTATGTTCTGGTCGGCATTGTCTCCGGCGTCATCTTCGGCGCGCTCGCCGCGCAGTAGATCCCGGCTGACCAGCAACCATGCTGGAACTGAAAAGAGAAGGTGGCCGGCAACGGCCGCCTTCTTTTTTGTCCTGTGGAAACCGGGTATGGTCCGCATTAGGGGTCGTCGGCCCCCACAGGCATGATTATATGAGCGGGAAACGAGTTACCCGATGCGCTTTCCGCCCGCCTTCCTCGACGAGATACGCGACCGCGTGCCGATTTCATCGGTCATCGGCCAGCGTGTCGCGTGGGACAGGAAGAAGACCAACGCGCCGCGTGGCGATTATTGGGCCTGCTGCCCGTTCCATGGCGAGAAGAGCCCGTCCTTCCACTGCGAGGACAAGAAGGGCCGCTACCACTGTTTCGGCTGCTCGGTCTCGGGCGATCATTTCAAGTTCCTCACCGAACTCGACGGGATGAGCTTTCCCGAAGCGGTCGAGAAGATCGCCGACATGGCCGGCGTGCCGATGCCGGTTCGCGATGCGCAGGAGGAACGGCGCGAGAAGGAGCGCGCCAGCCTGACCGACGTCATGGAGATGGCGACCGCGTTCTTCCAGGAACGGCTGCAAGGGCCTGAAGGGGCGAAAGCCCGCGCCTATCTGCGCGACCGTGGGCTGACACCGGCGACGCAGCAATCGTTCCGGCTCGGCTTCGCGCCCGACAGCCGCAATGCATTGAAGGAGCATCTCGCCGCCAAAGGCGTTCCGAAGGCCGACATCGAGGCCTGCGGGCTGGTGCGCCACGGCGACGACATTCCGGTTTCCTATGACTGGTTCCGCGACCGCATCATGTTCCCGATCCCGGATTCGCGCGGCAAGATCATTGCCTTTGGCGGGCGGGCGCTGGCGCCAGATGCCTTGGCCAAGTACATGAACTCGCCCGACACCGAGCTCTTCCACAAGGGCAATGTGCTCTACAATTTCGCCCGCGCGCGTAAGGCGCTGGCCAAGGGCGGCACGGTTATCGCCGTCGAAGGCTACATGGACGTGATCGCGCTGGCGCAGGCCGGCTTCGAGAACGTCGTGGCGCCGCTCGGTACCGCGCTGACAGAAAACCAGCTCGAGCTGCTTTGGCGCATGGCGCCGGAGCCGATGCTGTGCTTCGACGGCGACAAGGCCGGGCTGAAGGCGGCGTGGCGGGCCGCCGACATGGCGCTGCCGTCGGTGCAGGCCGGCCGCTCGGCGCGCTTTGCGCTGCTGCCGGAAGGCAAGGATCCCGACGATCTGGTCAAGGCCGAGGGGCCGGATGCGTTCCGTGCCGTACTGGCCGACGCGAGGCCGCTTGTCGACCTTCTGTGGATGCGCGAGACGGCGGGCGGCGTCTTCGACACGCCGGAGCGGCGGGCGGAACTGGAGAAGACGCTGCGCGAGCTGACCGGCCGCATCCGCGACGAGAGCCTGCGCTACCACTATCAGCAGGAGATGCGCGAGCGCGTGCTGAGCTTCTTCGGTTCGCAGCGCGGTGCGCGCCATGGGCGTCAAGATGGCGGCCGGCCGGGCGAGCGCGGCCAGGGCAAGGCGGCCCCGCCCGGCGGGCAGTTCGCCAAGAGCGGTGGCGGCCGCATCGCGATCACTGAAAGCCTCGGCCAGTCGGCGCTGGTCAAACGCGGCAGCGAGGGGATGTCGATGCGTGAGGCGACGATCATCGTCGCGCTGGTCAACCATCCGGCGCTGATCGACGAGAATTTCGCCCATATCGAATTTCTCGATCTTGCCAACTCCGACCTGCAGCGGCTGCACGCCGCCATTCTCGACGCGATGGCGCATGACATGGCCAATGACCGCCACGCCGTGATCGCGACAATCGAGCGCGCCGGCTGCGCGGAGATCTGGGAGCGCGCCGTCGGCCTGATCCGGCGGGCGCGGCAGTGGCCGGCGCTGGAGACCGCCGCGCTTGAAGATGCCCGCGACGCTTTCAGCCAGGCGCTGCACTTGCAGCGCAGCGCGCGTACCTTACATAAGGAGCTGAAACAGGCGGAAGCGGCGCTCGCCACCGATCCCACGGACGAAAACTATCGGCACCTGATCGAAATTCAGGCGCAATTTCAGGATGTACAGGCGACGGAAGCGCTGATCGAAGGATTCGGCGTGTCCTCGGGCAGGGCCGGGCGGGCTTAGAGCATGATCCCGAAAAGTGGGAAAACATCATGCTTCCACCAAAAGAAAGATAGCGCCGATTCCGGCCCACCGGGGCGGAAGGGGCTCAGGCATGAGAGTGAAATGTGAAAGCGTTGTTGCGCGTGCAATCGGCGCGTGGCGGGCTAAGTCGGGTAATTGATTCGCTTTTTTCATGCGAATCATGCGAGAGGCGCTTGACCTTCCGACAGAATGGCGGAATCAGGACGATTCGAAACGTTAACCCGCACCCGCGTCGACGGGAAATGCAGCGATGTGAGGTACTGGTCACTGGACAGGCAGGCTGCCTGCCACAGATATCAGGGTTAATCTGGACTTAATGTAGATGCAGTTACTGGCCCGGTGAAGCGCGTTTCACAAGCGAACGCATCCAATTTGACTGGTCCGGCAGCTTACGCGGCTTCGATGTTCGGCCGCTAGGAGAAGAAAAAGACTATGGCGACAAAGGAAAAGGAAGAGGTAGAAACCGAACGCGAAGGCGCCACCGATGGCCCTCTGCTCGACCTTTCCGATGATGCTGTCAAGAAGATGATCAAGGCCGCCAAGAAGCGCGGCTATGTCACCATGGACGAGCTGAATTCGGTGCTGCCGTCGGAGGAAGTCACCTCCGAGCAGATCGAGGACACGATGGCGATGCTGTCCGACATGGGCATCAACGTGGTCGAGGACGACGAGCAGGGCGAGGAGCCCGAAGGCGGCGACACCGCCGCCGATGCCGAGGAAGACGCCAACGAACTGGCCGAGCAGACCGGCACCGCCGTTGCCGCCACCACCACCAAGAAAGAGCCGACCGACCGCACCGACGATCCGGTGCGCATGTATCTGCGCGAGATGGGCTCGGTCGAGCTCCTGTCGCGCGAAGGCGAAATCGCCATCGCCAAGCGCATCGAGGCCGGCCGCGAGACGATGATCGCGGGCCTGTGCGAAAGCCCGCTGACCTTCCAGGCGATCATCATCTGGCGCGACGAGCTCAACGAATCGAAAATCCTGCTGCGAGAGATCATCGATCTCGAAGCCACCTATGCCGGCCCCGAAGCCAAGCAGGCGCCGGTGGTCGAGCGCATCGAGGAGGCCAAGGTCGAGGAAAAGCCGCGCCGTTCGCGCGACGAGGAAGACGACATCACCAATGTCGGCGCCGACACGCGCGGCCTGGTCGATGACGACGAGGAAGACGAGGACGAGGCGAGCCTGTCGCTGGCGGCGATGGAAGCCGAACTGCGCCCGCAGGTGATGGAGACGCTCGACGTCATCGCCGACACCTACAAGAAGCTGCGCAAGCTGCAGGACCAGCAGGTCGAGAACCGGCTGGCCGCCGCCGGCACGCTGTCGCCCAGCCAGGACCGCCGGCTGAAGGAGCTGAAGGACCAGCTGATCAAGGCGGTGAAGTCGCTGTCGCTCAACACGGCGCGCATCGAGGCGCTGGTCGAGCAGCTCTACGACATCAACAAGCGCCTGGTGCAGAATGAAGGCAAGCTGCTCAGGCTGGCCGAAAGCTATGGCGTGCGCCGCGAGGAGTTCCTGAAGGAATATCAGGGCTCGGAGCTCGACCCGAACTGGACGCGCTCGATCGGCAACCTGACCTCGCGCGGCTGGAAGGAATTCACCAAGAACGAGAAGGACGCCATCCGCGACCTGCGCGCCGAGATCCAGCATCTGGCCACGGAAACCGCGATCTCGATCTTGGAATTCCGCAAGATCGTCAACCAGGTGCAGAAGGGCGAGCGCGAAGCGGCGATCGCCAAGAAGGAAATGGTCGAGGCCAATCTGCGCCTCGTCATCTCGATCGCCAAGAAATACACCAATCGCGGCCTGCAGTTCCTCGACCTGATCCAGGAAGGCAATATCGGCCTGATGAAGGCGGTCGACAAATTCGAATACCGCCGCGGCTACAAGTTCTCGACCTACGCGACATGGTGGATCCGGCAGGCGATCACGCGTTCGATCGCCGACCAGGCGCGCACCATCCGCATTCCGGTGCACATGATCGAGACGATCAACAAGATCGTGCGCACCTCGCGCCAGATGCTGCACGAGATCGGCCGCGAGCCGACGCCGGAGGAACTGGCCGAAAAGCTCGCCATGCCGCTCGAAAAAGTGCGCAAGGTGTTGAAGATCGCCAAGGAGCCGATCTCGCTCGAAACGCCTGTCGGCGACGAGGAGGATTCGCATCTGGGCGATTTCATCGAGGACAAGATGGCGATCCTGCCGATCGACGCGGCGATCCAGGCCAATCTGCGCGAAACCACGACGCGCGTGCTGGCCTCGCTAACGCCGCGCGAGGAGCGCGTGCTCAGAATGCGCTTCGGCATCGGCATGAATACCGATCACACGCTGGAAGAGGTCGGCCAGCAGTTCTCGGTCACCCGCGAGCGTATCCGCCAGATCGAAGCTAAGGCGCTGCGCAAGCTCAAGCACCCGAGCCGCTCGCGCAAGCTGCGCAGCTTCCTCGACAGCTGATATTCACGAACAACCACGATTTGAAGGGCGCCAATGGCGCCCTTTTTCGTTCGCGGCACATACTCTTGCGGCTCATACCCTTCGGGAGGATAATCTCGCGTCGGATGCATTTTCTGGGCGACAAACCCGGATGCCCGCCCCGGCGAAGCCGCCGTGCTCCGTGGCCCCGGAGGGAGGTGTGCCATGACAAGCTACATCGTGCTGATGAACTGGACGGAGCAGGGGGCCAGAAGTGTGCGCGAGTCACCGAAGCGGCTCGACGCCGCCAGGAAGCAGTTGGGGGACATGGGCGGATCGTTCAAGGCGTTCTACCTGACCATGGGCGAATACGACATGGTGGCTGTGGTCGAAGCGCCCGACGATGCGGTCCTGGCGCGTTTCTCGCTGATGCTGGCGGCGGGCGGCAACGTCAGGACGCGGACGCTGAAAGCCTTCCCCGAACTCGCCTATCGCGAGATCATCACCTCACTCGGATAGAGCCCTGAAAACAGCGCGGAGGCCGACGATCAGGCGCTGTCTGGACGGCGCCTGATCCAGGGGTTCAATCGACGCGCTTCAGGCTTGGTTTTATGCGTGTCGTTGTCCCAAAACCGCTGCGCGCCTCGGAGACATGCATTAGGATGTGGCCATGTCCGAACCGAATTCCCACGCGCATCTGTGGCCCGGCGTGCCGCTTGCCCTGGGCTCCGCCGCCTTGTTCGGCGCGGCGCCGCCGCTCTGCAAGCTGCTGCTCGACAGCGTCAACCCCTTCATGCTGGCCGGCCTGCTCTATCTCGGCGCCGGGATCGGGCTGGCCCTCTATCGCCTGGCTCGCGGCACCGGCGCCGGCGAGGCGCAACTGACCGCCAGGGACATGCCATGGCTGGCGCTGGCGATCGGCGCCGGCGGCATCGTCGCCCCCGTGCTCTTGATGTTCGGCCTCAGCCTCAACACCGCGTCCAGTTCCGCGCTGCTGCTCAATCTCGAAGGGTTGGCGACGATGGCGATCGCCTGGCTCGTCTATCGCGAGAATGTCGACCGGCGCCTGCTTCTGGGCGCCTTCGCTATCCTTGCCGGAGCTGTTCTGTTGTCGTGGCAAGGCGAGGGCGTCGCCTTCAACCTGGGTGCCGTGCTCGTCGCCGGGGCGTGCCTGGCGTGGGGGCTGGACAACAATTTCACGCGCAGGATCTCGGCCACCGACCCGGTGGTGATCGCCATGCTCAAGGGGCTGGTGGCGGGTGTCGTCAATGTCGGCCTGGCGCTTGTCGCCGGGGCTTCGTTTCCCCCTGCGTCAATCGTCGCCATCACCGCGGCCGTCGGTTTCTTCGGCATCGGCGTCAGCCTGGTGATGTTCATCGTGGCGCTGCGCCATCTCGGCACGGCACGGACAGGGGCCTATTACTCGCTCGCCCCCTTTATCGGCGCGTTGCTGGCGATCGCCATCCTCGGCGACGCCATCACGCTCAAGCTGGCTGTCGCCGGGCTTCTGATGGGCTTCGGCCTCTGGCTGCATCTGTCTGAGCGCCATGAGCACGAGCACGACCACGAAGAGCTCGAGCATGAGCACAGCCATGTCCATGACGAGCACCACCAGCATCACCATGACGGGCCGGTGAGCGAGCCGCATTCGCACTGGCACCGGCATGCGCCGATGCGCCACCGGCATCCGCATTATCCCGACCTGCATCACCGGCATGGCCACGGCTGAGCATGACGCTCGAGCAAGCGAGCAAGCCTGAACTGACTGTCTGGTACAACACGCGCTGCCCGGTCTGCGATGCGGGTATCAGCCGGCAGAAGCGGCGGCTGATCGAGGCGGTCAAGGCTGGGCGCATCGAATTTCGCGACATCAACTTTGAACCAGCAGCACTTGCCGGATTTGGAGCCTCGCTCGAGGATATCCGCCGCCGGCTGCACGCCACCGATGCACAGGGCCAACTGCTGGTCGGCGCCGATGTGGTAATTGCCGTCTGGAAGGCAACGCCGGGCGAGGGCTGGCTGGCAAAGCTGTTCGGCAATCCGATTGCCTTGCCGCTGACCCGCTTTGCCTACGACCGTTTCGCCGACCTGCTCTACGCCTGGAACCGGCGCAACGGCCGCTGGTAATCCTTGCCCTGCCTGTCGCCGGTCGTAGCATTGACCTCAATCAATGCCGCCCTTGTCGGTAGCCTCGATTGTGGAACCATCGCTTTTGATGGGGGCATGTGATGGAGACGGTCGACTTCAAGAAAACCATGAAGGCGTTCTGGCAACCTCCGGCGGGCGTGTTTTCCCTGGTCGATGTTCCCAAGCTGCAGTTTGCCATGATCGATGGCAAGGGCGACCCGAACACTTCCGAGGAGTACCGGCACGCGATCGAATGGCTCTACTCGGTCAGCTACCCGCTGAAGTTCATGTCGAAAAAGGAACTCGGCAAGGACTATGGCGTCGCTCCCTTGGAGGGGCTGTGGTGGGCCGAGGACATGTCGAGCTTCCTGACGGGCGACAAGCATCTCTGGTCGTGGACCATGATGATCATGCAGCCGGACTGGATCAGCGGTGAGATGTTCCAGGCGGCCCTCGACAAGGCACGCGCGAAGCTCGGCGAGCCGCCCGAAAGCCTCAGATTGCAGTCCTTCCACGAAGGGCTGGCGGTGCAGATCATGCATATCGGACCCTATAGCGCGGAAGGACCGACGATCCTGCGCCTGCACGAGGAATTCCTGCCCGCCAACGGTCTCGTGGAAAACGGCAAGCACCACGAGATCTACCTGGGTGACCCTCGCAAGGCGGCACCAGAAAAGCTGAGAACGGTGATCCGCCAGCCGGTCAAGAAACGATAGACTAGAGCCTGTTCCATCCCGATGGAATCGGGATGGGGCTCTATCTCTTTGTTTGAGCAAGATCTTTCCCGAAAACCGGATTCCACTTTTCGGGATCATGCTCTAGGCGCCACTGCAGGCCGAAGGGCCCGAAGTTGCCTTCGGGCCTTTCCGCGCAGCCACCTACCGGGTCGAGGGTTCGCACAGCCAACCGACAATGCGGCGCACCAGCGGCAGAACCAGCAGCAGCGTCGGAAACGCCACCAGCCAGGACAGGCCCCAGGCGGTCATCCAGATGGCGGCCAGGTTGGGATGGAAACCGAGGCTTTTCAACGTCGAGATGAGCGAGACGATGAAGGTCATCAACAGCGACAGCACTAATGGGCTGAGAATCGCGGCATAGCGCGCAGGCAGTTTCCTGCGCCGATGTCTTGCAGTCATTTTGAGATTTCCCTGAAGTGTCCGGTCGATCGCATTCGGCATCCGTTCGCCCATTTCGGCGTAACTGCCCGGAAAGACCGGGTGTGGATGCGTTGCTTGACGTCAGACGCTTACGGAGCGGTCGTCGACCCTCGAGCGCCTTCTAGCCGCGCGTTCCGGCGAAGGCAAGCGGCTTGCGGCATCATTCAGATACATCGTAAGATATATCTTGACTCGACAGCGGCACATGCCTAATTAAGATATATCGTAAGATACAACTCAAGGAGCAATCAATGCACAAGCACGACAATTTCGGGCACAAACATTTCGGCGAGCGCATGTTCATGCACATGGCCGGCAAATTCGGTGGACGCGGCGGCGGCTTTGGCCCGTTCGGGCACGGCGGCCGTGGCGGCGGACGCGGCGGTCCGGGCGACATGTTCCGCGCCGGGCGCATGCTGGCCGACGGCGATCTCAAGCTGATCACGCTGTCGCTGCTGGCCGAGGCGCCGCGCCATGGCTACGACATCATCAAGGCGCTGGAAGAGCGCACCAGCGGCATCTACAGCCCGAGCCCGGGCGTGGTCTATCCGACGCTGACTTTCCTCGAAGAGGCCGGCTATGCCGCCTCCGCCGCCGATGGCAACAAGAAGGTGTTCTCGATCACCGAGGCCGGGCAGGCACATCTTGCCGACAACCGCGAGATGATCGACGGCGTGCTCGACCATCTCGAGCGCTTCGGCCGCAAGATGGCCAAGGCGCGCGACTGGTTTGGCTGGAACGACGAGAGCGAAGAGGGCGGGCGTCGCGGCGGCCGTGGCGGTCGCGGGGAGCGTTCGGACGCGCGTGACGAGTTCCGCTCCGTGCGCCACCGCTTGCGGGCGGCTCTCGGCGACTTCGTCGATGCCCCGGCCGACAAGCAGGCCGAGGCGATCGCCATCCTCGAAGGCGCCGCCGAGGCATTGGAAGCGCTGTCGCGCAAGTGACGCCTTCCGGCACGGCCGGACTTGCCCGCCAGGCCAAGGACCGATAGTGAAATTCATCCCACGCCACTCTACATGGTGTGGGATGAATGCTGTTGGAGGAAGCCCGATGTCTTTTCTGAAGCGTCTTTTCGGCGGTGGCGGCGGCAGCGGTGAGGCGGGCGAGCCCAAGAGTGCCGCGCCGGCCAAGCAGGTCGAGCACAAGGGATTCCTGATCAGCGCCACGCCCTACAAGACGGACGGCCAGTACCAGACCTGCGGCGTCGTCTCCAAGGAGATCGACGGCGTCATCAAGGAACACAAATTCATCCGCGCCGATCGCTTCGCCGGGCTCGACGACGCCGTCGACATCTCGATCAAGAAGGGCATGCAACTGGTCGACGAGCAGGGCGAGCGGATTTTCGGATAGGCTAGGCTGGGGTCAACCCAGGACCGTCAGCCGCGCCGCGCCGCCTCGATCGCGGCGACGTCGATCTTCTTCATGTCCATCATCGCGTCAAAGGCGCGTTTTGCTTCATCGCCGCCGGCAGCCATCGCTTCGGTGAGCACGCGCGGCGTGATCTGCCAGGACACGCCCCATTTGTCCTTGCACCAACCGCATGCACTCTCCTGGCCACCATTGCCGACGATGGCGTTCCAGTAACGATCCGTCTCCTGCTGGTCGTCGGTGGCGATCTGGAACGAGAAGGCTTCGTTGTGTTTGAACATGGGCCCGCCATTGAGGCCGAGACAGGGGATGCCGGCGACCGTGAACTCGACCGTCAACACGTCGCCCGCCTTGCCGGACGGATAGTCGCTGGGAGCGCGGTGGACGGCACTCACCGAGCTGTCGGGAAAAGTTTCGGCGTAGAACCGGGCCGCGGCCTCGGCGTCCTTGTCGTACCAAACGCAGATTGTGTTCTTGGCGATTGCCATTGCTTGTCCTTTCGCTTTTGAAGCCGTTCTGGCCCGGTTTACGACGCAGTCCAAGTCGGTTCACAGTCAGTCTCGACGGTGCATGCGGAACTAGAATGCGTTGATGTCATCCGATGTTCCCGTGGCAAGGCCTCAAAGGTCGTGCCGGTATCAAGGGTTGCCTGGGCGACGGTCCGCTTGGGTCCAGGCCGGCCGTCGGCCTGGTCAAGGCAGAGCTCATGCCGGCCACCGCTACGCTGCCTGCAACGCCCTGCGCGGCAGAGGCGGGAAGGCGATGGCGATGCCCGCCGCGCCAAGCCCGATGATGGCCGAGCCGATGAACAGCCAGGAATAGCTGGCGTAGGCATCGAACACCATGCCGCCGGCGAGCGGTCCGAGCGCCATGCCGAGGCTGGACAGCATGGTGGCGGCGCCGAACACGGTGCCGAGGATGCGCTGCCCGAAATATTCGCGCGCCAGCACCGCATAGAGCGGCATCACGCCGCCATAGGTGGCGCCGAAGATGACGGCGAGCATATAGAACTGCTCGAGCTTGCTGATCGAGAGATAGGCGGCAATCACGATCGCCTGGATGGCGAGGCCCGCTATCAGCACCGGCTTGACACCCAGCCGGTCGGCCAGCACGCCATAGAGAAGCCGGCCACCAAGGCCCGCTAAACCCTCGACGCTGTAGATCGAGACCGCCGCCATGGGGGCGACGCCGCACAGCATGGCATAGCTCACCATGTGGAAGATCGGCCCGGAATGGGCGGCGCAGCAGGCAAAGAAGGTCAGTCCCAGCACGATGAACTGCGGCGAGCGCAGCGCCTGGCCGACTGTCATGCCGGCGCCTTCGGCAACAGGCGCGGAACCGGTCCCGGGCCCAACCGGCCTTGGTGGTTGGCGCACCAGAAGCACTGCCGGCAACAGCAGCACCCAGGCCGTGATGCCGATATCGAACATTGCGGTGCGCCAATCATAGGCCGAGATCAGCCAGCGGGCGAAGGGCGAGATGGTCATGGGTGCCACGCCCATGCCGGCCGAGACCAGCGACACGGCAAGGCCGCGATGGGTGTCGAACCAGCCAGTGGTCAGCGCGATCATCGGCGCGAAGAAGGCGCTGGCGGCGAGGCCAACCAGCACGCCATAGGTGACCTGGAAGGTTACGAGCGAGCCGGCGCGGCTGGCCAACACCAGCGCCAGCCCGAGCAGCACGGCGCCGATCATCACGACGATGCGGGCGCCAAAGCGGTCCGACAGCGCACCCCAGGCGAAGCCGCCAAGGCCCATCACCAGGAAGTTGAGCGTCATGGCGCTCGAAATGCCGGCGCGCGACCAGCCGGTGTCGAGCGCCATCGGCTCGAGGAAGATCGCCAGCGAAAACATCGTGCCGATGGCGACACAGGACATCAGCGCGCCAACTGCGACGATGACCCAACGATAGGAAAGGCTCATTCAAATCTCCCATGCCAGAGGGCAGCGCCGCGCGCTGCTTGCATCCGAAGGACGCTGACACCGAGGCCGATCCTACAATCCGGTTGCATTTTTTATCCAGTCTGGAATGGCCTCGTTTTTCCGGCCGCTCCTGGTCGCTTTCCGTGTTGGTGGCTGCCCCAAATCCGCTGCGCACTTTTGGACGACTGCCGTCAGATCGGCAGCTCCGACGTGTACTTGATCGTCCAGCTCGGAACGTCGGTCTTGACGTTCTGCACGCCCTTGATACGGCTCAGATGCTCCGACTGGAAGCGGCGATAGTCGTTGATGTCGGCCGCCACCACGCGCACCATGGCGTCGCAGTCGCCGAGCATCAGGTAGCATTCCATCACTTGCGGCAGCTTAGCCACTTCGGTGGCGAAGTGCTCGATCGTGTCCTCGTCCTGCGTCTTCAGCCAGATGCGGGTGAAGAAGGTAAGGCCCTTGCCGATGCTGGCCGGGTCGAGCACCGCGACGTAGCGGTCGATGACGCCGGCCTCCTCCAGCAGTCTGACGCGCCGCAGGCATGGCGAGGGCGACAGGCCGACTTCATTGGCCAGGTCGTTGTTGGCCATGCGACCGTCGCGCTGCAGCGCCCGCAGGATCCGCTTGTCGATCTCATCCAGTTTCATTGGTTTTAGATTCCACTATTTTTCGAAATCGTGATGCATGGTGCCAATTTTTTGCAGATCACGCGCATCTTCGCAACCAAATTGCGGACAGGCTTGGGTATGTTGGTTGCCGACATCACGAGATTTCAAACGCAGGGAAGCGGCGGCCGAGAGGCCAGCCCATGGATAGCCATGAGCATTTCACAGGCGGTCGAGACGACTGGCGATGGTTCGAGATCCGAGTTCCGCCGTGGCGTGGCGTCATGCGCGCCGGTGCTGTTCGGCACCATCCCCTATGCGCTGGTGCTCGGCGCCCAGGCCACGCAGAAGGGCTTGAGCGTCGTCGAACTGTCAGCGATGACCGGGCTGAATTTCGCCGGCGGCTCGGAATTCGCCGCGATCCAGTTGTGGACGTCGCCGCCGCACATCGTGCTCATCGTTGCCATCACTTTCCTGGTCAACAGCCGGCATCTGCTGATGGGCGCGGCCCTGGCGCCGTTCCTGCGTCATCTGCCGCGACGCAAGATGTTTCCGGCGCTGTTCTTCCTATGCGACGAGAGCTGGGCGCTCGGCCTTGCCGACGCCAGGCAGCGTGCCGCAGCGGGCATAACGCCAGCCTTCAGCCGGCGTTATTACATGGGCGCGGCGCTGGCGATGTATCTCACCTGGGTGGCCTTCACCACGACAGGGGCCTTGCTCGGCCCGATGCTGGGTGATGTCGAGACCTATGGTTTCGACATGGCGTTTCCGGCTGTCTTCCTGGTGCTGATGCGTGGCATGTGGAAGGGCATGGCGGCGGCGCGGCCCTGGCTGGTCAGCCTGGTTGTCGCGGCGCTGGTCTATCTCTTCATTCCGGGCGCCTGGTATGTCGCCGCCGGCGCCGTGTCGGGGCTGGTCTCGGCCTGGCTTATGGCAGGTGATGCATGATCGATCCCGCGACCCTTCTCACTATCGTGCTGATGGCCGGCGTCACCTATCTGACGCGGATCGGCGGTTATGTCGTGCTGCGCAACCGCGTGCTCAGCGCCCGCGCCACGGCGGTGATGGAAGCGGCGCCCGGTTGCGTGCTGATCTCGGTCATCGCACCGGCCTTCGTGTCGAGGCATCCGGCCGACCTTTTGGCGCTGGCGATCACTTTCGCCGCCGCGACACGGCTCTCCATGCTGCCGACCGTTCTGATCGGGGTCGCCGCGGCGGGGTGGCTCAGGCATTTCATCGGCTAGAACGAAAAAGGCAGGCGCACCGCGCCTGCCTTCCGATGGGGATACGATCAGTATTTTTACGCGGCTGCCGCGACATCGCGGCTGGCCGCGACAACGGCATCGACCTTGGCGGTCGCCTTGGCGAGTGCTGCGGTCACCGCGTCAGGGCCCATGCCGACGCCTTCGATGCGGATGACGTCGACATCGGTCATGCCGATGAAGCCGAGCACGCTGCGCAGGTAAGGAATGGCGTGATCCATCTGCACGGCCGCACCCTCGGAGTAGATGCCGCCGGAAGCCAGCACGATATAGACCTTCTTGCCGGTGACGAGGCCCTTGGGGCCGTTCTCGTTATAGGAGAAGCTCTTGCCGGAGCGGGCGACGTGATCGACCCACGACTTCAAGGTCGAGGAGATGTTGAAGTTGATGAAGCCGGTGGCGAGGATCACCGTGTCGGCGGCGAACAGCTCGTCGAGCGCGACGTCGGAAACGCCGACCACTTCGGCCTGGCGCGGGGTGCGGGATTCGGCCGGCGTGTAGATGCCGCTGGCATAGTCGGCATCGATGTGCGGCAGCGGGTTGGCGACGAGATCGCGCACGACAAGCGTGTTCGACGGATCGGCGGCAAGCAGCTTCTCGGCGAATTCAGTGGCGATGCGGGTCGAGTGCGAGGCGGCGCCGCGCGGGCTCGAGGTTACAAGAAGAATGGACATGGCGGGTCTCTCCAGTGGGAATTGAATTGTCCCGCCAGATATGGGGCTACCATCTCATCTGAAAAACTGGTATATTTTCTATACTATCCATCTATAAACTGGATATGACCATGCAGCCGAACCCGACGCTCGACCAGCTTCAGATCCTTGTTGCCGTCGCCGATGCCGGCAGTTTTTCGGCCGCCGGCCGCAAGCTCAACCGGGCGCAATCGGTCATCAGCTACGGCATTGCCAATCTCGAGGCGCAGCTTGGCCTGAAACTGTTCGAGCGCGAGGGTACGCGCGAGCCGCAACTGACCGATGTCGGGCGGGCGACGCTGGAGGATGCGCGTCGCATGGTCGGCGTGCTGCAGCGCATCCGCTCGCGCGTCGATGGTCATAGACAAGGCCTGGAGGCCGAAGTCGCGATATCGGTCGACATGTCGCTGCCGTCGCCGGTTCTGGTGCGTGTGCTGAAGGCGTTCGAGGCGCAGTTTCCAACGGTCATGCTGCGGCTGCATATCGGCTCGCTCGGGCTGATCATCGATCATGTTGTCGACGGCGAGGCCGATCTTGGCGTCGGCGGCATTCCGGGCGACGCCGACGTGCACCTTCTGCGCATTGGCTTCACCTCGATGGTGCCGGTTGCGGCACCCAGCCACCCGCTGGCGCTGCTGCCCAAACCGGTGCCACTGGAGGATGTGCGCGAATACACGCAGTTGGTCGTCTCCGACCAGTCGGAGCGCACCAAGGGACACGACTACGGCGTGTTCGCCTATCGCACCTGGCGGCTGACCGATGTGCGCACCAAGCATGCGCTGATGCGCGAGGGGCTGGGCTGGGGCGGGCTGCCGCGATGGCTGGTCGCCGACGACCTGGCGAGCGGCCGGCTGGTCGAGCTGGATCTGGAGCCCTACAGCGAGGTGCGCTCGCCGCTGTTTGCCATGCATCGTGCTGACCGCAGCCCGAAGCCGGCGGCTGCCTGGCTGATCGACCAGTTCAAGCGCCAGCTCGGCTGCTTCAACGAGTTCGAGCCGGGCCAGGTGCCTGACGAAGAGCCGGAGACAATCCATCAATCAGCGCCATGAGAACGGCGCGATAGTCCTCGGCTGAGGCGCCGGCCTCGATGGCCAGTGCGGCGCGGTCGAAGGCGGACGCAAGCAGCGCGGTCAGCGCCTCGACCGGTAGTCTCGTCATCGTGTTGGTCCGCATCGCCGCGACAAGGCCCTCGCGCAGCGAGCGGTTGCCATGGCGGTTGTCGATCGCGTCCATGGCGGCACGGCCGAGCACGGCCGGGCCATCGAGCAGCAGCAGCCGCGTGCGGCCGGGCGCGCGCATGGCGGCGAGATAGGCATCGGAGCCGGCTATCAGCGCGTCGCGGGCATTGAGCGAGGACGGCGAGGCGCGCTCGATCTCTTCCGCCACCGCCGCCGCTTCCCGCTCGACCACGGCGGCAAACAGCGCCTGCTTGTCGGCAAAATGGTGGTAGAGCGCGCCGCGCGTGACGCCGGCGGCGGCGACGATCTCGGGCGTGCCGGTCTCGGCATAGGATTTTTCGGTGAACAGTTTTCGCGCCGCGGCGATCAGGTCCGCACGCGTTGCCTCGGTGCGGTCGCGGTTGGAGCGGCGCGTGGATTCCTGTTGCATACATACAGCCTGTATGTTAATTCAATTTACATGCAGACTGTATGTTGGTTGGCGGGAGAAGGAAAGATGAAGACCACGAGCTATTATCCGGTGCTGATGACCGGCGACGTTGCCGGCACGGCGGCCTTCTATGTCGAGCATTTCGGCTTCCAGCCGCTGTTCGAGAGCGACTGGTACGTGCATCTGCAATCGGCTGAGAGCAAACGCGTCAATCTCGGCATCGTCCAGGGCGACCATGAGACGATCCCGGAAGAGGGGCGGGGCCGCGCATCGGGCCTGCTGATCAACTTTGAGGTTCGCGACCCGGATGCGGTGCATGAGCGCATCCTGGCCGCCGGCCTGCCCATCCTGCGTTCCCTGCGCGACGAGCCCTTCGGCCAACGCCATTTCATCACCAAGGACCCCAATGGCGTGCTGATCGACGTCATCAAGCCGATCCCGCCGAGCGAGGAGTTTTTGGCGCAGTACGCGGATGGGGCGGCGGGGGCCTGAGCAGCGGCCTCAACTGGCCCTCGCCACCGGCGTCACCGTCACCTGGCTGACACCGGTGCGGCGCACCACCGTGCACAGCGTCTCGCGGCCGATGCGTTCGGCGTCGAGCATGCGCACGAGGTCGTCGACGCCGGTGACTGGGCGCCCGTCGATGGCGGCGATGATGTCGCCTTCCTTGAGGCCTGCCTTGGCCGCCGGGCCGTTCTTCTCGACGCTGCGCAGCCGTACCGCCGTGCTGGTCGACACCTGCGACAGAAGGGCGGCGCGGCGTGGCAAATTGGTGGTGTCGGCCGAAACGCCGATGAAGGCGCGGCGCACGCGGCCGAAGCGGATGATCTCGGAAATGACGAAATTGGCGGTGTTGGAGGCGACCGCGAAGGCAATGCCCTGCGCGCCATGGATCATGGCGGTGTTGACGCCGATGACCTCGCCGGCCGACGACACCAGCGGCCCGCCGGAGTTGCCGGGGTTGAGTGCCGCGTCGGTCTGGATGACGTCGTCGATCAGCCGGCCGGTCGAGGCGCGCATCGAGCGGCCGAGCGCCGAGACGACGCCGGAGGTGACGGTCCATTCGAAGCCGAGCGGGTTGCCGATGGCAATGGCGATCTGGCCGCGCCGCAGGCGCTTGGAATCGCCAAGCGGTGCGACATCGGCAAAGCTGCCGTCGGCGCGCACCAGCGCGATGTCGGTGTCGGGGTCGCGGCCAAGCACACGGCCTTCGCTGGAGGCGCCGTCGGGCATCGAGACGCGCACCGTTTTGGCGTCGCCGACGACATGGAAATTGGTGACGACAAGGCCGTCCGGCGCGATGACGAAGCCGGAGCCATGACCGCCCTGACCGCCGATGCGCTCGATGCGGCAGACGGCCGGGCCGATGCGGTCGACGGCGTCGGCGACCGTCGTCGAATAGGCGTCGAGCAGCGTGTCGTCGGATTGGAATTTGGCGGCGGCGAGGGCCATGGGCGGGCTCCGTGTTTTCAGGCTTGATCGTGACTATATGTGCGGAGCAGTCCAATCGGCCGCGACCTGACCAGATGGCCAGTCAAACCAGCAACTAGCCGTCAGGCGAGTACCTCTGAACACGCCGCCGAGCGATATCTGGGGCATGACAGAACCCAGGAGACCAATATGAGCGATTTCAATCTGAGCGCATTTTCCGACGCCATCGCCGATCTGGCCGCCAAGGCGGCGCCGGCGACGGCGAGCTTCACCACGCATCATCACCGCACGGTCACTGCCTTCCACTGGCGCGACGGCTATTTCGTCACCGCCGAGGAAGCCGTCGAGGCTGGCGAGGAGATCGAGCTGACGCTGGCTTCGGGCGAGACAGTGAAGGCCGAGCTGGTCGGCCGCGATCCTTCCACCGGTGTCGCCCTGCTGAAGCCCGCCGCTACGGCCACTGTGCCCACCCTCGCCAAGGCGGATGCGGTGCGGCCCGGCAACATCGCCATCGCCATCGGCAATAGCGACGGTTCCGCTCTGGCTGTGTCGGGCTCGGTCGGCGAAGTCGGCCCGGCCTGGCGCTCGATGCGAGGCGGCACCATCGACCGGCGGCTCAATCTTGCCATCGGCGCCGGCGGCCGCTTCGAAGGCGGGCCGGTGCTCGACGCCAAGGGCGCGCTGATCGGCATGCTCTTGTTCGGGCCGCGCCACCGGGCGCTGGTCATGCCTTACGAGACGATCGAGCGGGCGGTGGCAACGCTGCGTGAGAAGGGCCATGTCGCGCGCGGCTATCTCGGCGCCGGCCTGCACCCGGTGCGCGACCGTGACGCGCATGGCGCGATGGTGATGAGCCTCGACGACGATGGCCCGGCCAAGGCGGCCGGCCTCTCTCTCGGCGACATCATCGTGGCGTGGAACGGCGAGGCCGTGCATGGCCCGCGCGACTTGATCCGCAGGCTCGGCCCCGACAGCGCCGGCGCTTCGGTGACGCTTGGCGTGGTGCGCGGCGGCGAACAGCGTGATGTCGCGCTGACCATCGGCGAAAAGCCGCTTTCCTGAGAGGATCGATGGACGGGCTCGCCAGCGACCGGATCATGGGTGACGGCACCGCCTCGCGGCGGCTGGTGGTGCTGATTGCGCTCGGCGACGCCGTGCGCGCCGAGGGCCTGTCCGCCGCTCTTGCCGCCAGCGATGACCTGTTGCCGGTCGTGGCCGGCACCGCCGACGTCGCCATCGTTGACGACAGGAGCGGTGATGCCGTGCCGGCCTCCATGCCACGAGTGCTGTTGTCGGGGCATGCCGACATGGAGCGGCCTGCTGGCGAGGTGATGGCCATCCTGCGTGCAGGCGCGGATGATCTGCTGATCGCCGCGGCGGCGCGGCTGGCGGCGGCCGGCTATCGCGTCTCGGGCGATGGCGGAAACGGGCGCCATGAGGATTTCCATGCCGGCGAGGGCGAGCCGTTCGAGGATGAGACCTCCGACGAGCATGCCGCCCGACCGACGCTGTCGCCGCGCGAGGCGGAAGTGCTGGCGCTGCTGGCCGAAGGCGCGCCCAACAAGGTGATCGCGCGGCGGCTCAACATTTCCGTGCACACGGCGAAGTTCCACGTCGCGGCGATCCTGATCAAGCTCGGTGCCGCCAACCGCACCGATGCGATCGCCATCGCCATGCGGCAGGGCCTGGTACTGGTCTGAGCGTCTATCGATCGAGCGCCTTCCATGGAAAGCTTGGGTTCCTCGCCCCCGCAGAGCGAGGGAGAGGTGGCCGCGTAGCGGACGGAGAGGGGGGCAGCGCCAGCGAGCGAAATTGGCTACCTTCCGAGTACATTGAAAAGTAACGCAGGGCCGCGTGTAGTCCCCCTCTCCGTCTCGGCTTCGCCGAGCCACTTCTCCCCCACATTCGTGGGGGCGAGGAACCCGAGTTCTGTGGGACCCCTCCGCAGCGTCACCATGGCTTCCCGCCGCAAGCTCTTGTATCCGGCAGCGGCGCGGGCAAGGATCGCGTGACAGAGGCACAGGGAGGCGGAGGAAAAATGTCGCTCAAGGGAAAGACGCTGTTCATCTCCGGCGGGTCGCGCGGCATCGGGCTGGCGATCGCGCTGCGCGCCGCGCGCGACGGCGCCAATGTGACGATCGCCGCCAAGACCGCCGAGCCGCATCCGAAGCTGCCGGGCACGATCTATACGGCGGCGCAGGAGATCGAGCAGGCCGGCGGCAAGGCGCTGCCGGTGCTGTGCGACATCCGCGAGGAGGCACAGGTCGCCGAGGCGGTTTCAAGGACCGTCGAAAAATTCGGCGGCATCGACATCTGCGTCAACAATGCCAGCGCCATCCAGCTCACCGGAACGCTGGAGACCGACATGAAGCGCTATGACCTGATGCACCAGATCAATACACGCGGCACGTTCCTGGTGTCCAAAATGTGCATTCCGCACCTGAAGTTGGCCGGAAATGCTCACATCCTGAATCTGGCGCCGCCGCTCGACATGAAGGCCAAGTGGTTCAAGAACCATGTTGCCTACACCATGGCCAAGTTCGGCATGTCGATGTGCACGCTGGGCATGAGCGCGGAGTTCGCCAAGGACGGTATCGCGGTCAATTCGCTGTGGCCGATCTCGACCATCGACACGGCGGCGGTACGCAATCTGCTGGGTGGCGCGACGGTCGCGGCGATGAGCCGTTCGCCCGACATCATGGCCGACGCCGCGCATGCCATCTTCATGCGGCCATCGCGCGAAACGACCGGCAATTTCTACATCGACGAGGAGGTGCTGCGCGCCGAGGGCGTCACGGATTTTTCGATCTATGCGCCGGGCGCGACCGGGCCGCTGGCTGGTGACTTTTTCGTGCCGGACGAGGTGTTTGCCCGGACGGACAGCAAGATCAAGAGCATCTATTGAAGGCAGGCCGGCTTGCCACCTGCAAGTTGCTGAGCCGAGGGAAAGCCTTGCTCATACAAGGCGATAGGGCGTCGATCCTGCCGGACTGATTCAACATCCGGCAGGCGCTCAGCCCTCGCCCTTCCTGGTCTTGCCCAGGCCCATCAGCCGGTCGATATAGGCGAGCATCAGCGCGGAGACGACGAAGGCGAGGTGGATGATGGTCAGCCACCTCAGCTGGTCGGTCGTATAGGAGACCGAGTTCAGGAACACCTGCAGCAAATGGATCGACGAGATCGCCACGATGGTCGAGGCGACCTTGACCTTCAGCGAGCCGACATCGATCGTGCCCAGCCAGTGGACCTTGCCGTCATTCTCGTCGAAGCGGCTGACGAAATTCTCGTAACCCGAGATGATGACCATCACCACCAGCGAAGCGACCAGTGCGGCATCGATCAGGCCGAGCATCTTCAGGATGGTGTCGGTGTCGCCGAGCGTGAAGGCCACGGTGACGAACTCGTAGAGCTTCTTGCCGAACGACAGTGCGTAGATGGCCAGCGCGACGCCAAGGCCAAGATAGAAGACGACCAGCAGCCAGCGCGAGGCAAGAATGATCGATTCAATGGCCAGTTCGAGACGCTTCATGGAGTGGTTCCGGTTGGCTTTCCTTGGGGTTTGGGCCGTATTTCGGTCAGGTCGCCCCTGTTTGCAAGACAAAGTTTGCCAGCCAAAAAAGCCCCGCCGGAGAGGGACCGGCGGGGCTCAATGCGTCCCGCTGGAGTCGGGACGGGGCAGGGAACGCCCAGTCCTGAATCTGGGGTAGGCAAGCCTGCGATTCAATGCCCGGATACAATTCCTGTTGAACCGCGGATTGCGCTCGTAGCCTTGTCCATCCCGGCAAGCCGGGATGGACTTTTCTCTGGGGTTCGATTCCAGAAGCTGCTTCAAGCCTTTGGAAACGCGCCCTAATTGTTGCTGGCGACAGGCGCCACCAGCGAGGTGATGCGGCGGATGGCGACGCGCCGGTTCTCGCGGTTTGGCGACGCCGTGTCGACCTTCAGATACTCCTCGCCATAGCCCTGTGTCGTCAGGTTCTCCGGCGGAATGCCGAAGGCGTTGGTGAGCGCCTCCGCCACCGCTTCGGCGCGACGGTCGGACAGAGCAAGGTTCGCCTCCGGCGTGCCGACGGCGTCGGTATGGCCCTCGATCAGGAAGGTCTCGGCCGGGTTCTTCTTCAACAGCTTCTCCATGGCGCTGGCAACGCCTTCGAGCTTCTGTACTTCGGTGTCGGAGATCGAGGCCGAACCGAATTCGAAGTTCAGCGTGTCGAGATCGACGCGGCGCGCAATGTCGCGCACACGGGCCGAACGCTTGACCTCGTCGATCGAGTAGAGACGCTGGACCCTCTCAACCGGAGGCTGGTCGAGGAAGGTGTAGTAGTCGTCCGGGCTCTCGACGTCCTCGGAATCGAGGATGTAGTCACGGCGCGGGATGGTCAGCCGCATCGGCGGCAGGTCGTCGCCGGGATCGCGCCAGTCGCCATCATCCTGATAGCTCCGCTCGTCGACATAGCTCAGCACATATTCGCGGCCATCGGGCGTGATGCGCGAACGCTGGATGACATCGCCGTAGCGGTTGCGGATGGTGACGATCCGCACGCCATTGCTGCGCTCGACGGTCTCGCGCGTGCGGCCCTGCGGCAGATCCTCGTAGTAGACATCCTTGGCGCCGCGGTTCATGCGTGGGGCATCGTTGCTCTGGACCATCGTCTGGCCGCCGAGCTGGATGATGACGCGGTCGCCGATCTCCTTGAGCACGTCGACGCCCTTCGGGCGGCGGCGGTCGCGGATGTTCTCGTCGGGCGCGCGATCGAGACGCTTGCCCTTTTCTTCCGTCACGGGGACGATCTTCTCGGGCTTGATCTCCTGCTGAGCGGCCTTGTCGTCGGCTGGCGGCGGTCCCTGGTCGACGGGAGCGACCGCCGGCTTGCGGACCTGAGTGCCGCCTTGCTGGGCGTTCTGCCCGCCATTCTGCTGCTCGCCATTCTGCTGGACGTTCTTGTCGCTCTGCTTCCTGACGCCCTTACGCACGGCATCCTTCTGGCTGTCCAGAATGGGGGCCGCATTGGGATCGGTGGGTGCTTCGCCCTGCACCGGGTTTTCTCCCTGGACAGGAGCAGCCTTGTCGCCAGTGGCTGGTTGCTCACCAGTGGCGGGCTGTTCACCCGTGGCCGGCTGCTCGCCAACCGGCTTCTTGCCGTGCTTCTTTCTCTTGTCCTGCGGCTGGTCGCTCTGGAGCGCGGGCTGTTCGCCGGCAGGAGCCGGTTCGACCTTGGGAACCGCTTCCCCGGCAGGAGCTGCCTTCTGGGTCGGTGTCGGCGCGACGGCCGGTTGGGTCGGCTGGGTCTGCTGGTCCTGCTTGCGCTTCTTGCGCGGATTGGCCTGATCGGCCGGCTGGTTGTCGTTGGCGGGTGCCACCTGGCCGGCGGGGGCCTGTCCAGCCGGAGCGGTTTCGATCTGCTGTTGCTGATCGCGCTTCTTCTTGCGCGGCTTCGGCTGCTGTTCATCGACAGCGGGAGCAGCCTGTTGCGCTGGCGCGGCTTCGGCTGGCGCCTGTTCAGTCTGCTGCTGCTGGTCACGCTTCTTCTTGCGCGGCTGCTGTTGTTCGGCGGCCGGAGCGGTCTGTTCGGCAGGCGCGGCTTCGATCTGCTGCTGCTGATCGCGCTTCTTCTTGCGTGGCTGCTGCTCGGGCTGCGCCTGCTGATCGGCGGGGGCCTGCTCGGTCTGCTGCTGCTGGTCACGCTTCTTGCGCGGCGGCTGCTCGCCTTGCGCGGGCTGGGCCTGCTCCTGCACTTTCTTGGGGCCCCTTTGCTTCTGCGCACAGGCTTCGGCTGATTCGCCCTCGGCGCACGCGGTTTGCGCCAAAATGAATGGGGCTGACGTTCGCTGGGCTGGGCCGAATGCGGCATTGCCTTGCAGCGGGTACGCGCCCAACGGCGCGGATGCCATCAACAGGCCAAGTGCGGTGCCTGCCAGAATCCGTGGTTGGCGTTTCATCGAGAATTCTCCTTGTGGGGTCCCATCCTTGCCGTAACCGATCTTGCGCCGATTGGTTCCGGTTTCGCCGGATTAGAGGCCGTACGGGGCGATTGGCCGGCGTTTTGAAGGCAACTTCGTGTCATTTGGCTGGCGACCGCCGCATTCTGGCGGCCGTGGCGCTTGACCTTGCCGGCGGCCGGGGCCACATCCGGGAAATGGAAACACCATTCTGGAAAACCAAGGCGCTGGAGGCGATGAGCCCGGCCGAGTGGGAATCGCTGTGCGACGGCTGCGGCAAATGCTGCCTGTCGAAGCTCGAGGACGAGGATACTGGCGAAATCTACTGGACCAGCGTCGGTTGCCGGTTGTTCGACGCACAGAGCTGCCGCTGCTCGGACTATGCCAACCGGCTGGCGCGCGTTAGCGACTGCGTCGGGCTGACGCCACGCAATGTGCGCACCATCAGCTGGCTGCCCAGCACCTGCGCCTACCGGCTGGTGGCCGAGGGCCGCGATCTCTACTGGTGGCACCGGCTGGTGTCGGGCAGTGCCGAGACCGTGCATGAGGCCGGCATCTCGATGCGCGGCCGGGTCAAGGCGAGCGAGACCGACCTTGCCGAGCCGGAAGATTATTTCGACTATATGCTGGACGAGGAGCCGTAGGGCCTGGCGTCGGGACGATCGGCCCTGATCTTGCGCCATCGACGCAGGAAGCCGCCGTACGTCGGGAACCGGGCGCGGGGAAAAAGCGTTGGCGGCCATTGTTCGAAAACCGGCGAAGATCGAGAAGCGGCCAGCAATTCCCTTTTCCCGCCACATGAACCGCGGATGAACGGCGAGTTCGTAAATGGTTCAGACAGGCTGGCGCATTCTCCCCCCATCGATTTCACGAGGACGGGCGAAGGCCCGCAACAAGGAGAGAAGATCATGTTCAATACGATAAAGACGGCGGCCCTCTCGGCCCTGGTCGGCCTCGGCACGCTGGCGGCCATGCCCGCCCATGCCGACAGCCTCTATCTCGGCTTCGGCAACAACAACGACCCGCGTTTCGGCGTCTATGCCGGTGACGATGGCTACCGCCATCGCCGTGATGAACGCCGTGACTGGCGCCGTGGCTGTTCGCCGGAGCGCGCCCTCGACAAGGCCGAGCGCATGGGCCTCTACCGGGCCCGCATCGTCGACGTGAACCGCCGCACGGTCAAGGTGATGGGCCGCCAGGATGGCGACCGCGTCGTCATCGTGTTCGCCAACGAGCGTGGCTGCCCGGTTATTTATCGGTAAGGCCGGTTCGGCTTGATCGTAAGGGCATGATCTTCTCTAGAGATCAGCCTGAGGCATGACCCTCGACGAGGGTCAGCCGGGAGTTTGGAGGCATGATCTTCTCTAGAGATCAGCCCGGACACGATCTTCTGCGAAGGTCGGTAGCGGCATGATCCTCTGCGAGGATCAGCCCGGAAGCATCATCTTCTGCGAAGATGAGCTTGGACTAGCAGAGCCCCTTTCCACTTGAAGGGTGTGGCTCGAAAAACCCCGCGGGAGCAATCCCGCGGGGTTTTTCATGCACATCGGTCGATGACCCCGCCCGTGGCCGAACAAAACCCGGCCACGGGTCGTCAGAGCGGGTTACTTCAGTTCGAAGGTGACGGTGACCTGGACGTTGTAGGAGTTCTCGCCGGCCTGCACCGGAACCGGGGCGCCGGCCGCGGCGTCGAAGGCCTTGGCGTTGATCGGCATCGGCGTCGGCGCGATGTTCTGGTCGGTGATCTCGAGCACCCGGCCGAGGCTGACGCCGGCGGCTTCGGCCAGCGTCTTGGCCTTGGCCATGGCGTTGGCGACCGCCTTCTTGCGGGCCTCGGTGACGGTAGCCGCCGGGTCATCATTGGTGAAGGCGATGCCGCCGCCCTGGTTGACGCCGAGCGACACCGCCTTGTCGAGAATCTCGCCGGTCTTGTCGACGTCGCGCACGCGCACCGACAGCGTGTTGGTCACCTGATAGGCGACGAGTTCGGCTTCCTGGCTGCCGTCCGGCTTGTTGGTGTAGTTGTAGCGCGGATTGATCTGGATGCCGGCGGTCTGCAGGTCGCGGTCCTTGATGCCGGCCGACTTCATCGCCGCGATCACGGCGGCCATGGCGTCGTTGTTGGCGTCGAGCGCGGCGCGCGCGGTCCTGGCCTCGCGCATGACGCTGAGCGTCAGGACCGCCAGATCGGGGGCCACGGTTGCCTCGCCTTCGCCGCTGACAATGATGCGGGGCGGCGTCGGCAAGTCGGCGGCTCCAGCCATCGCCGGAAAAGCGATCGCGGCGGCGAGCGCGAGGGGCAAAAGGTGTCTGGTCATGAAAATCTCCTTGGTCCGCGATCAAGTCACACGGCTCGCGTAGAGCGCGATTATGGGTTGATTTGGGCGATCTCGGAAAGCCTGGCGGGAAAGCCTTGTGCCGCGATGCGAAAAACATTAATCCAGCCCGCGTGGGGCCTGTAGCTCAATGGTTAGAGCCGGCGGCTCATAACCGCTTGGTTGGGGGTTCGAGTCCCTCCGGGCCCACCATAACCATTATATATCAGCGGCTTACGCCTAATTCTTTGAGATTGAATTGAGCGTTAGCGGATAAGTCAGCGGGTTTTTGAGGAAATGGTTTTGGGCCCTTTCGTCAATTTTCTCCGTCTCGTTGATGGCATCTATCACACGTAGCTCAGGCCTCCCGATCTCGAAAGACCCTTCGGCGATGCATGCGGTAATCGGCGGCAACGAAGTGCAATTAGGCGGGTTCTGATTTCGGGTAACAAGCCCGTTGCCTTGGAGATATGTCGTTCACCGATCTCAATCGGCTGGAGAAGCATCCAGGCGTTTGGAGATAGAAACGATCCAGGTACGAAGTTCCGGCGCAAATGGCTTTTCCAGTGATGCACGGTCCCAGGCAAGGAAATAGGCGTCGGGCAGCCTTATCCGCTGATTGAACGGCACGATAAGCCGGCCCGCGATGATATCGTCAGCGGCCATGGACAATTGCGCAAGCACAAACCCCTTTCCATTTATCGCAGCGTCGATCGCGGCGCTCGACAAGGAAAAGGCAACTTCGCCAGACGTCTTTCGATGTGACGCACCGATCTTGCTTGCCCATTCAGCCCAGCTTGGCGGCGATTGATGATCTCGTGCCCATTCTATGCCCAGGAGTGGAAAATCAAGAACATCCGAGGGCTTGCGGACAGGCCGATTGGCCAGCAACCCGGGAGCACAAGCAGGAACCACCCAATCCGTGAACAGTTCGACATAGTGATCGTAGTCGTGAACCTTGGTGCCGTATGAGATTCGGAAATCAACCTGATCCTTGTCAAAGCGTGGCTCCTGCTCGGCGCCGACGAGACGCACCGTCGCGCCGGCGTGGCCTATTTGCCAATCCAGAAGCTTTGGCGCGATCCATTTGCTGGCGAGCGAGGGAAGGCAGGAGATGGTCAGCGCGCTTTCCGATCGCGCCCGCTCGACGATGTATTGGGCGTCGCGGATCTGGTCGAAACCTGACGAAATGGCCGCATGGTAGGTTCGCCCCCAAGACGTCAGGGCGACGTTCCTGCCACGGCGCTCGAGCAAACTGAGCCCGAGCACATCTTCAGCCTTGCGGATTTGCTGGCTGACCGCACCGACGGAAACGCCAAGCTCGTTGGCCGCGGCCGTTACGCTGCCGCATCGACCGAAAGCCTCGAAGGCCTGTATCGCGCGCAGGGGGAGCGTTTTATTCACCTGGGTATGATCCTGGGGTCGGCTTGCTTTAGCATTTCTAAAATAGAACGCAGATGCAAGCCCTATGTCGTCTCTCGCTCGAGAACTATTCGTTTTCGCATTCACAAGCTCGGGAGGACGCCATGTTTCTTCGAAACTGTTGGTACGTTGCCGCATGGGACCATGAGGTCACGGACCAGCTGAAGCCCACCCGAATCCTTGGCGAAGATATCGTCCTCTATCGCCGGACGAATGGTGCCGTGGCCGCGCTTGAAGACGCATGCCCTCACCGCAAGCTGCCGCTGTCCATGGGCCGCATCAAGGGCGACACAGTCGAATGCGGCTATCACGGCCTGACTTTTGACAGCGCCGGAACCTGCACGCGCGTGCCCGGTGCTGAAAAGATACCGCATGTTGCATGCGTTCGTTCTTATCCGATCGCCGAACGTTACGGACTGCTCTGGATATGGATGGGCGAAGCGGAAAAAGCGGATCCTGCTCTGATTTTCGAGGTCGATCACTGGGGCGATCCGGCTTGGGGCGTCAATCGCGGCGAGTCTATGTTGCTCGATTGCAATTACCTCTACATGACCGACAATCTGCTCGACCCCTCGCATGTGTCTTGGGTCCACCAGTCCTCCTTCGGTGGCGTTCCGGCCATGGAGGACACGCCGCTCGAAACCACCGTGGGGACAGACGGTGTAACCGTGTGGCGCTGGGTGGTGGATGCCGCGCCGGCGCCCTTCTATGCGCCTTTCCTCAAATTCTCCGGCAATTGCGACCGCAAGCAGCACTACGAGGTGCGCTACCCCTCCAACGCCATCATCAAGGCGATCTTCGTGCCGGCCCGCACCGGCGGCGAGGGCAAGCCGCTGCACGAGGATGTGTTCCTCATGGACAGCTACAACTTCATGACGCCGGTCGATGAGAACCAGACGAAATATTACTGGTTCCAGATGCGCAATTTCGCGCCCGACGATCTGGAGGTTTCGCGTCGGTTCGCCACCTCCGTGCGCGGCGCCTTTGACGAGGACCGCATCGTGCTCAATGCAGTGCACAAAGGCATGGCCAACAAGCGCACGCCCAATCTCGACCTCAAGATCGATGTCGGGCCGCTGCGCTTTCGCCGCAACCTGGCCAAGCTGATCGCCAGCGAGAGCCAGCAATTGGCGGCCGCTGAATGAACGCATTCACCGCCCGCCACACCATCGCAAAAAGCGGGTTTCGCGACCTGAAGGTGGTCGCGAAGGTGCGCGAGAGCGCCGTCATCACGTCGTTCCATCTCGAGCCGGTCAATCCACAGGACTGGCGCGACTTCCAGCCGGGCCAGTTCCTGGTGTTCCGGATTCCGGTAGCGCGGGAGGCAGCCGGCGAAAGCGGATATGCGCTGCGCAACTACAGCGTCTCCTGTTCCCCAGACAGCACTCGCTATCGGATCAGCGTGAAGCGCGAAGCAGCACCCGCGCCGGGGCTGCCCGACGGGGCAGGCTCGTGCTTCCTGCATGACCGGATCGAGGTCGGCGATGTGCTTCAGGCGGAAGGGCCGCGCGGCGATTTCGTGCTCGACAAGGGCAGCGACCGTCCAGTCGTGCTGCTCAGCGGCGGCGTCGGGTTGACGCCGATGGTGTCGATGCTGCATGCGCTGGCTTCGATACCGGATCGACGAGCCGTCTTCATCCACGCTTGCGAGAACGGGGGTGTGCATGCCTTGCGCGACGAGGTGACAGGCCTGGTCACGACCCGGCCCGGCCTGACCGCGCACTACTGCTACCGGTTCCCGTCCGAGCGCGACAAAGCCGAGCAACGCTTCCACAGCGAAGGCATGATTTCGCGCGAGGTGCTGCAGCGCCTGCTGCCGATCGATGACTATGATTTCTACCTCTGTGGCCCACCGCCCTTCATGCAGGCGGTCTACGCCCTGCTGCGCGAGCTTGGCGTGCCGAAGCATCGCATTGCCTACGAATTCTTCGGCCCGGCGACGGTGCTTGAGCCCGATGCCGTGCGAGCTCCCGCTGTGCCGGCGCAGCAGGCAAGGATCGAGCCGGCCGGGGAGGCGACAACCGTGGAATTTCGGAAGTCGGGCCTGACGGCCGTCTGGGATGGCTCGGCTGCGTCGTTGCTCGACTTCGCCGAGAACCAGGGTCTGTTGCCGGAGTTCAGCTGCCGGGCCGGCATCTGCGGCACATGCAAGTCGCGGCTGATCCTGGGCGACGTCACCTATTTCGAAGACCCGCTGGATGAGCTTGGGGCAGGCGAAGTGCTGCTGTGCTGCTCGAAGCCGCGCGGATCAGTCGTCCTGGATATTTGACAAGATTGTGATGCCGCGCATGGGCGCGGGGAAACGGAAGTCGGGATTGGAACAGTCGGTCAAACCAGCGTCGAGCCTGCCGCTCAATCCACATATCGCCGCCTTGCCGCCCTATAATGCCGGCATGAACATTGCGATGGCGCGGGCGCTGAGTGGCCGCCACGACATCGCGCGGCTGGCCAGCAACGAGAACCCGGATGGGTGTTCTCCCGCCGTCATGGCCGCATTGGCTTCCTCGTCCTTCGAGCCATGGCGCTATGCCGATCCGGCCTGCACGGCGCTGCGGGCAGCACTTGGCGAAAAACTGGCGGTCGATCCGGGCTTGATCGTTGCCGGCAATGGTTCCGAGGAGATGATCGCCGCCATCTCACGCGCCGTCCTGGTGCCGGGCGCATCGGTCGTCACGACGGTGCCGAGCTTCGGCCTGCATGAGATAGAGCCACTGGCTGCCGGTGCCGATGTCGTCAAGATTGCGATGACACCCGAAATGGGGTTCGATCTTGCCGCGCTCGAGACGGCGATCGCCGCCCGGCCGCGGATCGTTTTCATATCCTCGCCATGGAACCCGGTCGGGCCGGGTCTCGACCATCCCAGCCTGCATCGACTGATCGCCGCCGTGCGGCCCGGCACGCTTCTTGTCCTGGACGAGGCCTATTTCGAATTCGCCAATCCCGGCGCGCCCAACGGCATCGAAGTCCTGCGCGACAGCGGCATCGACCATGTGGTGCTGCGGACCTTCTCGAAGGCCTATGGCCTTGCGGGACTGCGCGTTGGCTATGCCGTCTGTTCCGGCCTCGAACTGGCAAGGGTGATCGCGGCCGCCAAGACGCCGTTCAACGTCAATGCGGCGGCGCAGACCGCCGCCATCGCGGCACTTGTAGACGAAAGCTGGATGAAGGCGTCGGCGGGCCGCGTCAGAGCCGAGCGCGTGCGCACGGCCGCCGCGCTTGCCGGCCTCGGCTTCGCGGTTGCCCGGTCGCAAACGAACTTTCTGTTCTTCGACTGCAAGGGCGACAGCTCCAGCCTTGCCGCCGGTCTCCTGAAACAGGGGATCATCGTCAAGGCGTGGCGCGAAGCCGGCTACGAACACTATCTGCGCGCCACCATCGGCTTGCCGGCTGACAACGATCGGCTGATTGCAGCGCTTCGGGAATTGACGGGGCAATGAGCAGCCTCGCGTCTCCCAGGCAAACGAACTGGATCGAGCAAGCGGTGCCGTTGTCGGTTGTCGAAGCGATCCGCGATGTCGTTGGCGCCCCGAATGTCCGCACCGGTGATGATGCCGGGGCGATCGACCTTGGTTCGAACGGGACGGATTGCGGCGCCGGCATCGTCGTTGCGCCTTCATCGACTGGCGAGGTTGCGGCGGTGGTGCGCATCTGCCGCCAGAACGAGATTCCCATCGTGCCGCAAGGCGGGAAGACCGGTCTGGTCGGCGGCAGTGTTTCGCGGCCGGGCGAGATCGTTCTTTCGCTGGTACGCATGAACCGCATCGAGCGGCTCAATCCGCTCGAACGCGTGGCCGTGGTCGGCGCCGGCGTCACCCTCGAAGCCCTGCGGATGGCCGCGCTCGAACACCGGCTGGAACCGGGCATCGATCTTGCCGCCCGCGGCTCGGCGACGATAGGCGGCATGGTGTCCACCAATGCCGGGGGCGTGATGGCCTTTCGCCACGGCGTCATGCGCCACCGCGTGCTTGGCCTGGAGGCCGTGCTGGCCGACGGATCGGTCTATTCCGATCTGACCCGGGTGGTAAAGAATTCCGCCGGCTACGATCTGAAGCATCTCTTCATCGGCGCCGAGGGCACGCTTGGCATCGTCACCCGCGTGGTCGTCAAGCTCGACCCTTCGCCGCGAGCCACGGCCACCGCGCTTTTCGGGCTGCCGTCTGTCGAAGCGGCGCTGCAAACCATTCGCCTGGCGCTTGAATCGGATGCCGGGCATCTGCGCGCGGCGGAGGCGATGTGGACCTCGTTTTTCAGCCTGGCCGCCGCCGCGCATGAATGGTCCGAACCCGGCGTGCCGCTGGACCAGCCGCTGTTCCTGCTGCTGTCGCTTGGCGGCGCGCGCGAAGAGGCGCTGCGCGAGGATTTCGCGCGGATCTATTCGGAAGTGATGGAGCGCTATCCCGAAGCCACCGGCATCATCGCCGGCTCGCGGCGGCAAGAGGACGACCTGTGGCGGTTGCGCGAGGACACCGGTGTGCTCTATCGCGTCCATCCCAACGCGCCTTCCTTCGACGTGTCGGTGCCTCTGTCGGAAATGCCGGCCTATCTCGACAGAATCCTGCCCGGGCTAGCCGCGATCGAACCGGGTCTGGCGCCCTATGTCTTCGGGCACCTGGCCGATGGGAACCTGCATATCATCCTCAACCGTCAGGGTCCGCTGGCGCCTGACGTGGCGAAGGCTGTCGAGGGCGTCCTGTATCACCGACTGCGGGAGATCGGCGGTTCCTTTTCCGCCGAGCACGGTGTTGGGTCCAAGCGCATTCATTCGCTGCTCGCGACGGTCGACCCGACGAAGCTCGCGGTGATGGAGCGGATGAAACTTGCGCTGGACGATCAGTCGATCATGAACCCCGGCAAGGTGCTTCCCTCTGACGCCTGGTTCGTCCGGTCCTCAAGGCCGCACCTTTCCGGTAATGAGGGCCGATTGCCACCTCAGCACGCGAGCGACCACAACGATGAATAGCCCCACGGTGGAACGACAGGGAATGAACGGATTGACCGCAACCGCCAGCGGTCCAGTGGGATCGACCATGCGCCATGATGAGCCAGCACCAGCCTACGCCAGTGATTTCGCCACCCTGCGCCAGGGATTTCGCGAAGCCGCTGAGCGGGCGGGCGCGGAACTGTCTGAATATGTTCATCCGCTGAACGGCCCGGATGGCGAGACGCTGGCGACCGATGTGGCGCTGCTTGGCCGCCGCGATGCGCGCAAGCTGATCGTCCTGATCTCCGGCACGCATGGTGTCGAGGGCCCGTTCGGCTCGACCTGCCAGACCGCCTGGCTCGGCCAGAAGAACCTGCGGCGCCTGCCCGGCGACACGGCGATCCTTGCCATTCACCTCATCAATCCCTGGGGCACGGCATGGTCGCGGCGCGTCAACGAGGACAATGTCGACCTCAACCGCAACTTCATCGACTGGTCTTCGAGCACTCCGGTCAACAATGGCTATGCGGGCCTGCACGACGCGGTGGCGTATCGCGAGTGGGAAGGGCCGGACCGCATAGCAGCCGACGAGAAGCTCGCGGCTGCGCGCAAGAGGCTTGGGCATGCCGGGCTGGCGGCGATCGTCGAGGCCGGCCAGTATGAATTCGCCGACGGCATGTTCTACGGCGGTGGTGGCCCGGTCTGGTCGAACCGCACATTGAACGAAATCCTGAAGACCTTTGCCGGCGCGGCACGCCAGGTCATCGTCTTCGACCTGCATACCGGAGCAGGGCCATATGGCTATCCGGCTCTGCTTTCGGTCGCGAGCTCCGAGCATGCCGGCCTCGCCTGGGGCAAATCCATCTTCGGGCCGGCGCTGGTAACAGTGCTGACCGGCCCAGGCGCCAGGACCGGCACCGGCATTGCGGCCACGGCGACCGGCTACGTCTCCGACGCCGTCCGCAAGGCGATGCCGAGCGCGCGCGTGCTGCCGCTTGTCGTCGAGTGCGGAACGCTGGACGGGCCTGCCGTCATGGAGGCGGTGCAGGCAGACAACTGGCTGCACCTTTTCGGCAAGATCGAATCGCCGCTGGGTAAGCGGATCCGGGACACGCTGCGCGCTGCCTTCCTTCCGGATGACCCGGACTGGCAACGCACCTGCCTGTCCAGCAGCCTGCGCTATTTCGACCGTGCGCTGGCGGATCTAGGGACTGTCGAGGTAACCCAGGACGCGGCCATCGGCAACGAACAGACGCGGCCAACCGTTCCCGCCTTGGTGGCGGATCCGGCGCTCGCTGAAGAGGCGAAGATCGCCACGCCGGCCGTGCAGATCGACGAGCTTCACAAGAGTTTCGGCTCGCTTCTGGTGTTGAAGGGCGTCAACCTCACGGCGCACGCCGGCGAAGTCATTTCCATGATCGGCTCGTCGGGCTCGGGCAAGAGCACGTTCCTGCGCTGCATAATCTTTTGGAACAGCCGGACGGCGGCAAGGTCGCCATCGACGGTGAGGTCATCAAGATGAAGCCGCTGTCGAACGGCCGTCTTGGGCCAGCCGATATGGCGCAGGTCGAACGCATCCGTGCCCGCGTCGGCATGGTTTTCCAGAACTTCAATCTGTGGCCGCACATGACGGTGGTGGAAAACATCGTCGAGGCCCCTCGGCATGTGTTGAAGGAGCCTCGCGACAAGGCCATCGACCATGCGCACGCTCTGTTGAAGAAGGTCGGGCTCGCCGACAAGCACGCCCACTATCCGGGCCAGTTGTCAGGCGGCCAACAGCAACGTGCCGCGATCGCCCGCACGCTGGCGATGCGTCCCAAAGTCATCCTCTTCGACGAACCGACATCGGCGCTCGATCCCGAATTGGTCGGCGAGGTGCTGCGGGTGATCCGTCAACTGGCGGAGGAAGGCAACACCATGATCCTCGTGACGCACGAGATGCAGTTCGCGCGCGAGGTCTCCCACAAGGTTCTGTTTCTCCACCAGGGAAAGGTGGAGGAAGAGGGCGCACCCGCGGCGCTGTTCGGCAGCCCGCGCTCGGAGCGTCTGCGTCAATTCCTGGCGCGGACATTGTGAGTATAGGCCCGCGTCCTCGAAGCGTTCGGGTTCACCGGACATCGACAATGAAGATCAACAACAAGGGGAACTAACGATGAAACTGAAAATCTTGATGCTGCTCGCAGGTCTCGTGGGGGGCATGGCAAACGCCGTTGCCGCCGACGGTGAACTGTCCATCGGCACCGAGGGCGCCTATCCTCCATGGAGCATGTCCGACGCCAACGGCAACGTCACCGGTTTCGACGCCGATGTCGGCGCTTTGCTCTGCACCAAGCTTGCACTGAAATGCCATTTCGTCGTGCAGGCTTTCGACGGGCTCATTCCCGCGCTGAAGGCCAAGCGTTTCGATGTCATCATCTCAGGCATGTCGATCACCGCCGACCGCAAGAAGGAGATCAATTTCAGCGTCGGCTATGCCGAACTGGCCAATATGTTCGTCGCGGCCAAGGGTTCTGATCTGGCCGCCATCACCGACGTCGACACTCTGCTGAAATCGCTCGACGGCAAGAAGGTCGGCGTACAGGCCGGCACAACCCATGCGCATTTTCTCGAGAAGCGCGCGCCGAATGCCGACCTGAAAACATACGACACGCTCGACCAGATGCAGATCGATCTTGCGAGTGGCCGCCTCGACACTGCTTTCGCGGATCAATCCGCATTGCAGGACTTTCTGGACAAGCCGGATGGCAAGAATTTCCAGCTGGTCGGCGTGCAGATCAAGAGCACGTTCGATCCGACGCTTGGCGAAGGAATCGGCGTCGGCATCGCCCAGGACAATACCGAGCTGAAAGCCAAGATCGACAAGGCACTTTGCGAGTTGATCGCGGATGGCTCGGTCGGCAAGGCCAGCCAGAAATGGTTCAAGACGGATATTTCCCGGCCCTGCAAGTAAGCCTTGGAATCCTCGCATGCGCCCGGAAAGCCGGGCGCATGCGCCTCGTTGGCACGACAGACTAGGGCACTCAAATGGAATTCGGTCTCTGGCAGGTTTGGGAAGCGGGTTGGGTGACCGCTATTCTGCGCGGCGCGTCGATAACAATCCTCGTGGGGCTCGTCAGCATGGCGGCCGGACTGGTGATCGGCATTGCCGGCGGCCTAATCAAATGGGCCCGGATATTTCCACTCTCGCTTCTCGTCGATGCCTATACGTCGCTGGTGCGAGGCGTGCCGGAGCTGCTCATCATCTACCTGCTGTTTTTCAGCTCGGTTGAATTCGTGACGAAGGTCGTGACCGCATTCGGCTACGCCGGCGTGGCGGAGAGTGGCTATGCATTCGTCATCGCGGTTATCGCTATCGGCGCGATCTCCGGCGCATATTCGACCGAGGTCGTGCGCGGGGCATTGGCCGCAATTCCCAACGGCCACATCGAGGCGGCCCGCGCTCTTGGACTGTCGGGCGGTCGTATCTTTCGCCGTATCATCGCCCCGCAGATGCTGCGCATCGCGGTTCCCGGCATCAACAATGTCTGGCAGACCACCATCAAGGATACCGCCCTGGTCTCGGTGGTTGGCCTTCAGGAGTTGATGCGCATTTCGTTCATCGGTGCAAACTCGACGCGCCATCCGTTCATCTTCTATCTGATTGCGGCGGCCGTTTATCTGATCATCACGCTTGTGAGCCAGGCCGGTTTCGACGGGATCGAGCGCCTGCTCAGGCTCCGGACAAGAAAGTAGGACGATGGACCTTATCCAGCTTGCGGTTCCGGTTCTGCTCAAAGGCCTGGGGACGACGGCGCTATTGACCGTCGTTTCGGTGCTGATCGGCTTCAATCTTGGCCTGGGATTGGCGTTGATGAGACTGTCGTCAAATCGCCTCCTGTCAGGCTTCGCCAAATATTACAGCAATGTGTTTCGCGGAACGCCGCTGCTGGTTCAGATTTTCCTTTTCTACTATGGGCTCGGTCAGCTGTCCCTGATCAAGGACAATGCGGCCCTGTGGTGGGTGGTCAGCGATGGCTCGCGCTGCGCCGTGATGGCGCTCGCGCTCAACACGGCGGCTTACACATCCGAGATTCTACGGGGCGGATTGATGTCCGTTCCTGTCGGCCTCGTCGAGGCGGCTCAGGCGTGCGGCATGTCGCGCATGCTGCGGTTTCGTCGCATCGAATTCCCGCTCGCAATCCGCCAGGCGCTGCCAGCCTATGGCAACGAGCTAATTCTGGTCGTCAAGGGTACAAGCCTTGCGTCGACAATCACAGTGCTCGAAATCACCGGCTATGCGAAGCGGCTCATGAGCCAGACCTTCGCGATTTTCGAAATCTTCGCCATTGCTGGATTGCTCTATCTGGTCATCAATCTGTTGTTGATTGCGATCATCCGCTCCACAGAGCGTTTTCTCATGCGCCACGAATCGCAATCCCGCCAAGGCCTTAGCGCACCGCGCGCGAAGGAATCCGCAGCAGTTTCGTAACGCCATTCCCGTCGTTGGACACAGGCGCGTCTGGTGACTGTGGTGCATCGCCCGGTTGCTGAGGACAGGGTAACCCGATCGGGAGCGACCCAAGTCGGTCGCCGGATTATTCAATCCTGATTCCGATAAGCGCCTTGTGACTCACGCGGGACTGCCATGCCTGCAGCGTGAGAGAGCCTGACTGCACCAGGGGCAAGATTTGCCGTCGCAAATACCACTGTCGACCCCTTGCGTCGCCCACAAACGCCAACACTGCAAGTGGCTCCTCCTTCGTGATAGCAACAAATCATCCAAAGTTTATTGCGAGCTAATATGAGTGCAAAAAGTGATGCAGAACGATGGTTCAGTTTGCACTTGCGTTGTGGGGAGCGCTGAGCACTATCTGCTTTTGACCTGTTCCACAGAGACCAACAGCAAGTTCCGCTGCCTTGCCCAAGCCGGTGGCGTGAGAGGCAAGGATTTTCTGCGCTTCGGCCGCGTCTTCATGGGTCAATACACTTTGCGGCTTCAGCGGACGGCTGCCGCGGCGGAATTCGGCTGGGCTAAAGCCGAAGCGACACCTGAATTTGTTGTAGAAAACAGCCGGATTGCCGAAGCCGTTACGCTCCATGATCATGGCGATCGTACTGTCTGTTGTCCGCAGTTCCTCGGCGGCGTTGTCGAGCCTAAGGTTCTGCGAATAGTCGCGATAACCGATGCCAAGATGGCGCTTGAAGAGACGGGAGAGGTGGCTGAGTGTTAGGCCCTCGGCTTCGGCGATCTCGCCCAGGTGTTGGACGTCTTCGCATCTGCTGAGTGTATCCATGATCCGCAGAATACGCGCCCGGCTGTCCGAACGCAGTTGAGCTGTCGAGGAATCTGTCTCTTCGTGGCGCATTGAGCGGTAGATGTAGCAAGCGAGCAGATTGGCTATCGTTTCGCGTACCATTCCCTCTTCGGGATGGTTCAATTGATCCAGCGCGAGTCTTGCCATGAAAGCTTTGATCGCAGCGACCTTGTTCATGAAGGGGCGGCTGTGCAGAAATGTCCGACAGAGATACTGGCGAGAGGCAAAGCCGGGCAACCCCATACGCTCGAAATGGGCGACATCCAGGTGCGCACCACAAATAAGGGCATCGCGCGAAATCGACGTGGAATTGTGAGGAACGTCGGCATTGATGATGATCACATCGCCCTCACTCATCTCGCAAACTTGCCCATCGACCACCAGCCGGAAGCTGCCGCGCAACACGAAGAGGATCTCCATTTCACGATGCCAGTGATAGGGGACATCGGCATAGCCGTGCACAAAAACCCGACAGTGCGAACTCTCAGCTGGCGCCTTGCTTTGAAAGCCGCAATCGCGCTTTTCGAGGCACGGATCGGACCGGATATAGGCGATGTTCATCCGCATTCTCCCTGCTTTCAACTGCAATAAATATCAAAAACTGTCGTACCGCCAGTGCAATTCTCGCGACTAGAAGGTGCAGTTTTGCTGTGCAATGAATTCGTCACTCTTCGAGGCGGCCGCAGGGCTTCCAGGCGAGGAAGCCCCTAGCGGCTGCCAGATACTCGCTGAGACAGTGTGGGATGGAATGTCAATGACGTGGAATATCTCCGACAAGGAACTCGCTGCGCTCGTCGGTCAGATGACCCTCGAGGAGAAGATCGGGATGGTGAGCGGCCATGGCCTTTGGCGCACGGCAGCGAACTATCGACTGAATATTCCAGAAGTACTCATGACCGACGGCACCTACGGCGTGCGTTATTCAATCGAGCAGATCGACGGCGCGCAGGACAGCGACAGCCAACTCTCGATGTTCCTCAGCGTGGTCAACGCTGACGTATCGCGCAGCGTGGAAGGTGCTTTTGGTTCGACCCGTCCGGCCACCTGCTTTCCAAATGGTTCCTCCTTCGCCTGCTCCTGGGATGTCCAACTTGCCCATGAATTAGGAGAGGCACTTGCCGCCGAGTGCCAGGCCTTTGGTGTGAATATCCTTCTCGGTCCGGGGATCAATATCCGCCGCACGCCGCTCGCGGGCCGCAGCTACGAGTATTATTCGGAGGATCCGGTGCTAACCGGCGAGATCGCCGCAGCAGTGATCGATGGCCTGCAGGAAAATGGCGTAGGTGCGTCGCTCAAGCATTTCGCCTGCAACAATTCCGAGGTTCAGCGCACAACGATGAGTTCGGTGGTCGAGGAGAGGGCGCTGCGCGAGATCTATCTGGCCGGCTTCGAGCGGGCGATCCGTAAAAGCAATCCCTGGACCGTCATGAGCTCCTACAACCGGCTTAACGACGTCCAGGCGGCGGAAAATCACTGGCTGCTGACGGAAATCTTGCGCGACGATTGGGGCTATGACGGCGTTGTCGTTTCCGACTGGCACGGCATCAAGGATCGGCCTGCCTCGATGATCGCGGGTAACGATCTCGACATGCCGGAAAGCGGCGCACGCAAGCAGGAATTGCTCGAGGCGGTCGAAGCCGGACGTATGCCGATGCAGGCCCTTGATCGCTCCTGCCTGCGCATACTGAAGCTCGTGCGCAAGGCCCGGAACGGCATCAAGCCGAACGCGATCGCCGATTACAAAAAGCATCACGCACTTTCACAGCGCATAGCAGCAGAATCCATTGTGTTGCTGAAGAACGAGCACACACTGCTGCCGATCAACCCCGAAACGACCCGCAAGATTGCCATCGTCGGTGCCGCCGCAACCGATCCTGTCATCCAAGGCTCGGGCTGTGCGACGACACGGCCGAGCGAGGTTGATATACCGCTCGATGAAATCCGCCGTCTCGCTGCAGGCGCTTCGGTCAGCTATCACACGATCGGTGACTTCGCCGCAGGCGGCAACACCGAACAGGCGGCTCTTGCGGATATTGATGCCGCCGATGTCGTGCTGTTCTTCGGCAACACCGAAGTCGGCTACGATGGCGAAGGTTCGGACCGCACGCATCTCGGCCTGAACGATGACCAGGACGAACTCATCGCCGCGCTCTCCAGGCGCAACCCAGAGTTCACTGTAATACTCGCGACGCCTGATGCAGTGGTGATGCCATGGATCGACCAGGCAGCGGCTGTTTTGGCAGTGTTCTTCGGCGGGCAGGGGGCAGGCCGCGCGGTTGCCGAGGTGCTGTTTGGCAAGCAGAATCCCTCCGGCAAGCTGACGGTCACCTTTCCTGTCCAACTCGAAGACACACCTGGCTTCCTCACCTATCCCGGCGAAAACAACCGGCACGTTTATAGCGAGGGTATCCATGTCGGCTACCGCTCCTACGACAAGCGCAAGCTTGCGCCCCTGTTCCCCTTCGGTTTCGGCATGAGTTATTCGACCTTCGAGTATTCGAACATCTCGGTCGACGCGGATCGCATCGATGCGGCGAGCACGATCAAGGTGTCGTTCGATGTCACCAACACGGGCAGGGTGGCCGGCAAGGAGATCGCCCAACTCTACTGCCGGGTCCATGCGCCGCGCCTCATTCGGCCGCTGCGCGAACTCAAGGGATTCGCCAAGGTCAACCTGGATCCAGGCGAGACCAAGCGGGTCGATATCGTCATCGAGGCGCGTGATCTCCGTTACTATGACCCGGATCATGGCCAATGGCTGCTCGATGCGGGCAAGCTGTCGATTGAGATCGGCGCATCCTCCCGCGACATCCGGCTGGAAAAGACCCTCGACGTGGATGCGGCAGCACGGCCCTCGACCATCCTCAATGTCGAAAGCCAGCCCTTCATGGTGCTTGAGCAGGAATTCGCTCGCAAGCGTTTTGGCGCCTTTCTCAAGGACCAATTGAATATCGACGACGAAAAGGCCGAGAAGATGATGGAGTACTGCGCGGGGTCCTTTCTTGGGATCTACAACACAGTCGCTTGGGTTGCCGGAGACAAGATCTCCAAGGTGGACATGGCGGAATTCCTCGACGGTTTGAACAAGGAAATGGGAGTGACGATCAGCAAGGCTGCATGACCCAATACACGGGGGCAGTCATTGGCTCCCCACGCCTGTCGTATATTGGGCCGGGTCCAGGAAAGTTTGAAATTTACAATCAACAACAACACCAGGGAAAGCGAGAATTGATATGAATTTCCGATATCTTTCATCCACGATGGCGCTTCTTGGCTTGCTTGCGGCCTCCACTTCCGCCTACGCCCAGACAGTCGATGTCCAGCAATATTGGACCAGCGCCAGTGAATCCAAGGCGATGAATACCATCGCCGACGCTTACAAGGCCAAGGGCGGCAAGTGGATTGACAGCCCGTCTGCCGATTTTGACTCGACGCTCGCAGCGGCCACCAGCCGTATTGCTGGCGGCGAACCCGCCTCAGCCGTGCTGATGACGCCGAGTGCAGCGATGCGCGATCTTGCCAAGTCGGGCCAGTTGCGGAACTTCGACGATATGGCCGCAGCAGATGGATGGCAGAAGGTGATGCCGCCGCTGGTCTGGGACAAACTCAACGTTGACGGCCATCTGGTTGGCCTGCCGGTCGGTATCCATGCCGACAACTGGATCTGGTACTCCAAGCCGCTTTTCGACGAGTTGAAGATCGAAGAGCCCAAGTCTCTCGACGAGATGTTCGCGGCCGCAGACAAGCTCAAGACCGCCGGACATACAGCCTTTGCCGTGGGCGGCGAGCCTTGGCAGGAGGTCACCATCCTTACCAACTTCATCCTCGCGCTAGGTGGCCCCGAATACTGGAACGAGCTGTTCGTCAAGCGCGATCCTGAAGCCATGAAGTCGCCAATCATCCCAAAGGCCTTCGAGCTATACCGTAAGGTCTCGACCTATGCCGACCCGGCCAGCGCCGGACGCTCGTGGAACGACACCACTAATATGGTGGTCACCGGCAAGGCGGGCATGCAGTTCATGGGTGATTGGGCGCGTGGCGAATTCCTGGCCGCCAACCAGGTGGCCGGCAAGGATTTTGGCTGTCTCCTCGTGCCGACCGACAAACCCGCCTACGCTATCATCGTCGACATCTTCGCCTTCCCGCTCAACTCGGACGAGGATCGCATCAAGGGCCAGGCCATGCTGGCGGAGACCGTGATGGATCCGGCGATCGAGGCCAAGATCGCCGCCGTCAAGGGCTCTGTTCCGTCCCGCTCCGACGTTGACACCAGCACGCTGGATGTCTGCGCCGCCAAGGGCGTGAAGGCGTTGGCCACACCGGGCGTAGCGGTTTCGGGAACCTATGACGCGCTGCCGGGCGACCTGAATGGCCAGATGACTGATCTGGCAACGCAGTTCTGGACCGATCCATCTATGACCAGCGAAGCCGCGGTCGAGCGCCTGACGGCTATTCTGCAGAGCGAGTAATACTATGATCTCGGCCGGGTGTGGCGATAAGCCTGCCCGGCTTTGATGGTTGCCAGATCGGGCCGGAGCAGGCAGCGCGACAAAGACTTCGATTCAAGATCAATGCGGGATGAATGCGATGCGTGCGCTCCACACTCCACGACAGGAGGCGAGATGACAAGCTGGTTGCAGCGACAAGTCTATCGGCCCGACTTTGCTGTTGCAGTGTTCTTCGCTGTGGTCGCCATCGTCTTCTACGGTTCGATCTTCTGGACCTTCTATATGTCGCTGACGCGCTCGACGCTGATGCCGAACTACCAGCTGATCGGGTTTGACCAATATATCAAGTTGTTCACCAACCACCGTTGGCTGGTTTCATGCCTCAACATGGTGATCTTCGGTGTGCTTTATATCGTCGGTACGCTTGCTTTCGGCATGCTGCTCGCTGTGTTTGCTGACCGTCGCATCGCGGCGGAATCCCTGTTCCGAACGATCTTCCTTTATCCGCTTGCAGTCTCTCTGATCGTCACCGGCCTCTCCTGGCGTTGGGTACTCGAGCCCGTCAACGGCCTGCAGGCGCTGGTTCGCCAGGCCGGCTGGGAGAGCTTCACCTTCGATTGGCTAACCAATCCCGACCGAGCAATCTATACGCTGGTCATTGCCAGTATTTGGCATTCGGCCGGCCTTGTGATGGTCATCGTGCTTGCTGGTCTGCGTGGCATCGACAACGATTTATGGAAAGCCATCCGCATGGAAGGCATACCGCTTTGGCGCGCCTATCTGCAGGTTATCTTTCCCGGCATGCGACCGATCATGGCATCCTGCGTTGTGCTGCTGATGTCGGAAGTCATTCGCGGCTATGACTTGATCATTGCTATGACTAAGGGCGGTCCCGGGATCTCGACGGAAATGCCCGCAAAATTCGCCGTCGATTTCTATTTCGCCCGCGTTAATCTCGGCCTGGCTTCCGCTGCATCGATCACGATGCTGGTGCTGTCTCTGGTTCTGCTCGCGCCTTACTTCTACACAGAGTTCAGGAGGCGCACTTGAGCTATGCTGTCTCGTCCCGCAACTCCAGTGTCCGGTCTCGTGCCGCGCGTATCGGCATGTACGTATTCCTCGTCGTCTCGGCGATCTTCTTCCTGTTGCCGCTTCTGTTGGTCCTCATCAATTCGCTGAAGCCGATGGAGGAAATCCGTCAGGGCAATTTGTTGGCGCTACCGATCAACCCGAATTTCGACGCCTGGGTCGCGGCGTGGCAAAGTGCATGTTCCGGTCTCGACTGCGGAGGGGTCCGTCCGGGTTTGTGGAACTCGATCAAGATCACCGTCCCCGCCGTGGTGCTCTCCACGCTGACCGGCGCATTGAATGGATATGCGCTGGCGCAATGGAAATCGAAGCACGCGAACTTGATCATGCTGCTGGTGACGGTCGGACTTTTCATACCCTATCAGGCGATGCTCTACCCGACGGTGAAGATCCTCAGCAACGTCGGCATGTTTCGGTCCTACGCTGGCATCGTCTTCGTGCATGTGATCTACGGCCTGCCATACACCACACTGCTGTTTCGCAATTTCTACATCGGCGTGCCGGATGAGATCAGCCGGGCCGCACGCATGGAGGGCGCGACATTTCTCAGGACCTTCTGGTCGATTATTCTGCCGATTTCGACCAACATCCTCGTTGTCGTGGGCATTCTCCAGTTCACAGGCATTTGGAACGACTACCTTCTCGGTCTGATTTTTGCCGGCAACGACAGCATGCCGATGACGGTGCAGCTGACGAATATCGTCAACAATTCACGTGGCGCCGCATTCCCGAACGTCAATATGGCAGCAGCCCTGATCACCGCCATTCCGACGCTGCTCGTTTATTTCCTCTCGGGTCGCTATTTCGTGCGCGGCATTGCCGCTGGCGCGGTGAAAGGCTGAACATGTCCAGTGTATCCGTCCGCCAGATCAGGAAGTCCTTCGCGGGCCTCACCGTTCTGAATTCGGTCGATATGGAAATCGCACCCGGCGAGTTCGTTGTCATCCTCGGCCCGTCCGGCTGCGGGAAGTCGACGCTTCTCAACGTGATCGCCGGCCTCGACGAATGCGACTCCGGCCAGATCTTTATCGACGGTACCGATGTCAGCGACTTGGACCCCAGCCAGCGCGGCCTTGCCATGGTGTTCCAGTCATATGCGCTCTTTCCCGCAATGACGGTGCGGCGAAATCTCTCCTTCGGCATGGAGATCGCTGGCAGGCCCAAGACGACAATTACAGAGAAGGTTGCCTGGGTGGCAAAGCTCCTGCAGATCGAAGCGCTTCTAGACCGCAAGCCAAGCCAACTGTCCGGCGGCCAGCGCCAACGCGTGGCGATCGGCCGGGCTCTGGTTCGATCCTCGAGCATTTGCCTGTTCGACGAGCCGCTTTCCAACCTCGATGCGAAATTGCGCGCGGAGACCCGCGTTGAGCTCAAGCAGTTGCACGAGGCTCTTAAGTCGACAATGATCTACGTGACGCATGACCAGATCGAGGCCATGACAATGGCCGATCGTGTCGCGGTGATGCACAAGGGCAAAGTCGAGCAATTTGCCCAGCCGCAATCGATCTACGAAAAGCCAGCGAGCCTGTTCGTCGCGGGCTTCGTGGGTTCGCCGGCGATGAACTTTCTGCAAGGTCGACTGGACCACGCTGGCAGGTTCCAGATTGGCGATATTGGGATCGACACGTCAGCCTACGGTTTCGAGGATTCATCGCGAGAGCGCGATGTGGTGCTTGGCATCCGCAGCGAGGATATAAGCGTGGTGGGGCAGGGGGCGCCAGAAAGTATTCCCGCAGCGCTTGCGTTTACCGAACTGCTAGGCGCGGATGCGCTCGGCTGGTTCGAATGCCTGGGCAAGCGTTTCAGTGTTCGGCTTGGTGTGAACGAAGCACGGGCGATGCAAACGGACGTCGGCCTCCGCTTCAACATGGCCAAGGCATCCCTCTTTTCGGCGGCATCGGAGCGGCGGATTTGACGACCACAGGGTCCTCCGACGCATCGAATGGCGAACGACCTGTTGCGCCTTTAACTCGTCGCACGAACTGCCAAAACCGGACGTTTGCATATTGGCGTATCGCGAGCGTGGCTAACCGCGGGTCTGCTCTAGGTTTTTGCTGAGGACAGGCTTCGCGTTTCTAGCGGTTTTCGCAACCAGAAAGGTCGCTACATATCTCGCTCGTCCACTGGGCACCGCTGACGAAGTGGACTGATAGGTGCATCAAGAATAGGATAGGGCATGGTCAGGCTCCTTGTTGAAGAAGCCCGTGATGCTCTGCCGCTGCCGAACCACCCTCAATGTGAGCGCGACGTCCGGTTCGTGATCTATACCTCACCCCACGCGACCCATCCCGCGCAGCGGGTTCGTTCTGCGGCCCAAAAACAGCCACGCTCGCACCCTTATGGTCAACAGGGTTCATCGACCCTTTTTGTGGGATGAAAGAGACACCGCGTGCATGGAAACTAGTCCTCCTCCTGATCCTTAGGTTCGCCAGACCATACGAGAGAATACGAAGGAAACGGGTTGGCGAACCATCCGCTAACGTATTGATTTTGTGTGGAAAACGGTGACCCTCCGGGCCCACCAACTTATTATAAATCAATGTCTTCCGCTCATTTGAGTTTTAATTGAGCGTTGTCGGGTAAGTCTCTGCCTCTTAGGTGAAATGGTTTTGGGCCCTTTCGTCAATTTTCTCCGTCTCGTTGATGGCACCCGTCACACGTAACTCAACACCGGCGTCGAAAGACCTTCCAGCGATGCATGCGGTGATCGGCGGCAACGAAGTGCAATTAGGCGGATTCTGACTTCGGTCGTGCACGCCCTCCGGTGCGAGGACTGGCCGCTGGTGGCCAAGATCATCGACAAATCTTCGTGCCTAGATCGGCCCGCTCGCTTGAGACCGTCATGCTCGAAGGCTCATGCGAGAGTGATCCCCTGCCTTTCGCGGCCAAAGGAGCCATCGTTGCGCGGATGTCGGAAGTTGCTCCTTCAGGCAGTGCGGCTGAAGCGATCGACCCTGAAATCGTCGAGCGGCGTTTCGCAACGGTCGGTCGTGATGAGTTCGGCCATGGCGTCGCCCACGCCCGGACCGAGCTGGAAGCCGTGTCCGCTGAAGCCGAAGGCGTGGAACAGGCCTGGCGTCGTCGCCGAGCGTCCCATGACCGGCAGCATGTCCCTGACATAGCCCTCGCAGCCGGACCAGGTGCGGATGACCGTAGCCTGGGCGATCGCCGGCAGCAGTCGCGCGACGGCGCGCAACTGCGTCGGCAGGCGCATGGGGTTGGCGGCCGCGTGGCCTGGATCGAGCTCCACCGCTACTCTTTCGGCCGCACCGCCGAAGACGATGTTGCCCCGCTCGACCTGACGCAGGTAGGCGCCGTGGTCCTTGTAGCGTGTCCAGATGCCCACCACGGGCAGGATCCGATGCGGCAGCGGCTCGGTTACGCCCATCTGCGGGCCGCGGGCGTCGAGCGGTACCTCTTCGCCGAACTGCGCGGCGATGCGCGCGCCCCAGGCTCCGGCGGTGTTGAGCAAGCAGTCGGCGGCGAATGCACCTTGCGAACTGGCGACAAGGAAACCGGAGCCCGTGTGAGTGATCTTCTCGACCTCGGCTCCCTCGATGATTTGCGCCCCCAGTTTGCGGGCTGCCTCGGCAAAGGCGGGCGCGATCAGCCGCGGATTTCCGCTGCCATCCTGCGGAGAGAACGACGCGGCGATCGCTTCGGGGCCGAGGCCGGGAAACCGGGAGCGGATCTCACGCGGGCCGAGTTCTTCCAGCTCGAGCCCCCAAGGCCACGCTGCACCAGCATAGGCCTGCATGTCGGCAAGGCTTCCTTCATCGAAGATCAGCCTGAGATGGCCGGTGGCACGGAATTCCACGTCGCGGCCGAGCATTTTTTCGGCCTCGCCCCATAGCCTGAGCGAGCGATGGGCCAGCGGAAGCTGGGACAGATGACGCCCCGTACGCCGGATGTTGCCGAAGGAGGCAACCGTGGCTCCAGCACCGATCCGGTTGCGCTCGATCAACGTCACGCGCGCGCCGCGCCGGGCCAGGAAATAGGCCGAAGCCGTTCCCATCAGTCCGCCGCCCAGAACGATCACATCCATGGCGCCCTCTTGCAGTGAATCCTTGACCAATCTTGTCGGCGCCGTGGCATTGCGTCAAAGATGGGTTTGGACAAGAGCCATAAGCTTTACCTATGGAGTGGCAATGCGGGCCCGGCAACTCGAAGTGTTCATCGCCGTCATGCGCGCGGGCACCGTGACTGGCGCGGCCCGGATGCTGAACATCTCCCAGCCCGCTTTGAGCCAGATCGTGATCCACACCGAGGACGAACTCGGCTTCACGTTGTTCGAGCGCGTCAAGGGCCGGCTGCGGCCGACCCCGGAGGCGCTCGAGATTTTCGCCGATGCCGAGAGGTTGTCGGCGGGGCTTGAAGGCTTGCGCCGCAAGACCACCGATCTACGCCTTGGTCGGGCAGGACTGGTGCGGGTCGCTGCCTCACCGCCGCCAGCCATGGCTATCTTGCCGCGTGCGTTCACCAAATTCCGGGCCCAGCATCCCAACATCATGTTGCGTGCTCATAGCGCGCCGATCGCCGCGATCGTCGACATGCTGCGAGCGGGCGACGCCAGCCTCGGCGTGGCCATGGACGACCGGCTCCCTCCGGATATCGAGGCGGAGGTGATCGGCAGTGTCGGCTTCGCATGCCTGCTGCCCGCCGGGCACGCGTTGGCCGGGAAGACCCAGCTGACGCTCGCCGATCTCGTCGGCGAAGAATTGATATCCTATCGCGGAAACACCCGCCCCGCCGACGAATTGGCCCATGCTGCGCGCGCGCAAGGCGTGACGCTTTCGCCATCGCTCGAGATCGACGTGTCGATCTCCGCGGTCGGTTTTGTCCAGGCCGGTCTGGGCATCGCCTTGGTCGACGCGCTGCTGCCATGGCACCAGTTTGCCGGACTTGCCGTCAGGCCGCTCGCAGCGGGGCCGGAATTTCCGATCGCGCTGCTGACCTCGCGCACACGGGCCCTTTCGCGGGCCGATGAGATGATGCGCGACCAGATCCGTGCGGCCTGTTCCGCCGTGCTGGGCGGTGACAGGGCAAAGGCATAAGCAAGACTTATATCCTTGCCCATCATACGTCTTGGACCGCTGCCACCCGGCCATGCCAGCTTCCGGCAGGCAGACAGGAAGGGACGCGTCATGGACGGTGCCATCGCTTGCGCGGCGGATGAGGCGCAAAACGAAACCGACTGGAAGGTCGGCGTCGATATCGGCGGGACATTCATCGATTTCTGCGCGCTGGAAGCCCGTTCCGGACGGGTAGCCTCGCTGAAAGTGCTGACGACGCCGGAGGATCCGGGCGCCGAGCTGATGACGGGTCTCAGGCTTCTTGCTGAACGCGAAGGCTTGGATCCTACCCGTATGACGCGCTTCGTGCACGGCACGACCGTTGGCATCAACACGATCATCCAGCGCAAAGGCGCAGCGCTCGCGCTGTTCACCAATGCCGGCTTCGAGGACGTCATCGAACTGGCGCGGCTTCGCATGCCGGACATGTATTCGCTGTTCTGCTCGCGGCCGGACCCGCTGATCTCGCGCGACATGGTTTTCGGCATTCCGGCGCGCATGCGCGCCGATGGGAGCGAATCCCAGGCGCCGGACATGGCGGTGGTGGAAAGGGCGGTGGCAGTGGCGAAAGCGAACGGGGCGCAAGGGATCATCGTGTCCTTCCTCCATTCCTGGCGCAATGCCGCGCAGGAGGCTTCCGTGAAGGCGACGATCGCGCGTCTTGCGCCCGATCTCTTCATCTTCTCCTCGGCCGAGGTCTGGCCGGTCATCCGCGAATACGAGCGCAGCTCGACCGCCATCCTCAATGGCTATGTCCATCCGCGCGTCTCGGGCTATCTGACGGCACTGGAAGAGCGGCTGAAAGACCACGGCGTGCCGGCCCGCCCCATGCTGACGAAGTCAAACGGCGGGCTGATGAACGCTGCAGAAGGCAAGCGCGCCTGCGTCAACATGCTGCTGTCGGGAACGGCCTCCGGCGTCATCGGCGCCTCGTGGCTGGCGCGTCAGGCAGGCGAAGACAAGGTTCTTACCCTCGACATCGGCGGCACCTCGGCCGACTTCGCGCTTATCATCGGCGGCGAGGCACAGTTCGGCACCGGCGAACTGATCGGGGAATTTCCGCTCCATATCCCCTCCGTATCGGTGAGCTCGATCGGTGTCGGCGGCGGCTCGATCGCCAGTGTCGATGCGCAAGGGGTGCTGCGGGTCGGGCCGGAGTCGGCCGGTTCGACGCCAGGCCCGGCGTGCTACGGCAGAGGTGGCGAGCGGGCGACGGTGACGGATGCCATGGTGGTGTGCGGATGGCTCGGCCACAGTGAAATGGCCTATGGCCAGTTGCGGATCGATACCGGCCTGGCGCATCGCGCCGTCGGCGAGCTTGCCGCCCGGCTCGGCCGTCCCATCGAGCAGACCGCGCAGGCGATCCTCGACATCGCGGTGTCGGAGATGTTCGTCGAGGTTGAGAAACTTGCCTCACGCGCCGGCGTGGACTTGCGCGATTTCACGCTGATGCCTTTCGGCGGCGGCGGCCCGATGCTCGGCGCTTTCCTTGCCCGCGAACTCGGGATGAAGCGTGTCATGGCGCCGCGCCGTCCCGGCGTGGTGTCGGCGCTGGGCGGACTGGTGGCGGACCTGCGCGGGGACTTTATTCGCACCATCTTCAGCCCGCTGACGGGCGCGACGCACCTCGCAATTCGCGACGCCTTCGAGGCGCTCGCGCGTGAGGGCCGCGACTGGCTTGCGGCGCAGGGGCACGATGCGGCGGCGGAACTCAATCTCTCCTGCGACATGCGTTATATCGGGCAGAGTTATGAAATCGAGGTCGTCCTTCTTCCGGAATGGCTGACGGACGGCAATGTGGCTGCCATCGAGCAGGCCTTCCATCTTACCCATGAGCGGCTCTACGATTTCCACGACGCGGACGGTGCGGTCGAGCTTGTGAATGTTCGGCTATCGGCTGTAGGCGCGGGGCCGAAACTCTCCTTCCCGGAGATCGACGAGATCGATGTCCCGGCCATTCCGGCGCGCCGGCTCCCGGTCTATACGGGCCTGAGCGTCGAAACCGTCGACCTTCACGACCGGCAGACGCTCGTACCCGGCAGTACGTTCCACGGGCCCGCCGTGGTCGTTCAGGAAGACACCACCTTCGCCATTCCCGCTGGAGCGCAGGCACGGGTCGACCGCCATCTCAACCTTCTGCTGACCTTCCCGGAGTGATGCCTTGTTTGACCGCACAAACCTTCAGGTTCTGGCTAATCATGCCCGCGCGGCCGCCGAGAACATGGCCCACACGCTGCACCGCACCGCGCACTCCGCCTTCGTCAAGGAGACGCAGGACTTCACCGTGATGCTGATGGACCGTTCAGGCGCGACCTTCGCCGTGCCGATGGAACTCGGCGCCACCTGGTATCCGGGGCTTTCGTATCACCGCGCCATCGCGATGGTCGACGACTACCGGCCGGGAGACATTGCCTTCACCAACGATCCCTATTCCGGCCACGTTGCCACGCACGCACCCGACACGCATCTGTGGAAGCCGGTCTTTGTCGATGGCGAGATCGTCGCCTGGACTGGCGGGCACATCCACAACACCGACATGGGCGGGGCCGTGCCGGCTTCGCTCAGCCGGGCGCTGACCGAAATCCATCAGGAAGGCATCCGCTTTCCCCCGATGAAGCTGGTGAGGGAAGGCGTGCTGGATGAGACGATCCTGCGGATCATGAGCACCAATGTGCGCAAGCCCGACCTCAACATCGGCGACATCAAGGCGCTGGTCGGCGCGCTCAACACCGGTGAGCGCAAGGTCCAGGCAATGGTGAGGAAGTTCGGCAAGGCCGGTTTCATCGAGGGCGTTTCCGCGCTTCTCGACCATGCCGAGGCACAGGCGCGCGACGTGCTGCGCTCCATGCCCGACGGCAGATGGGAATTCTGCGACTATGCCGACGAGGATTCGGTCGAGGCCAATCCCTGCCGGCTGAAGCTCACGCTGACGATCAAGGGCGAGGAGGCGGTGCTGGACTTCACCGGCTCAGATCCGCAACTCGGCTCCTCGCTCAACGTTCCTTCGGGCGGCGACCCGCGACACACCATGCTGCTGGTGGGGGTCTACTACGTGCTCTACACGCTGAACCCGAAGATCCTGCTCAACACCGGCCTTACCCGGCCGTTCACCTGCATCACCCCTCGGGGTTCGGTGCTGAACCCGGTACACCCCGCCGCCGTGGGCATGCGCTCGCTCACCTGCGCCCGGTTGCGGTCGGTGATCTTCGGCGCCTTCTCGCAAGCAGTGCCGGAGCGCCTGCCCGCGGCTCCGGCCGGCAACAACTGCATCGTCAACGTCATGACCACGGACGAGCGGAGCAGCCGGACCGTCATCACAGCGGTGAATCCCGTGGTCGGTGGCGGCGGGGCGATGCCGCATCGTGACGGGACCAACGGATCGGGCGCGGATGCCGCCTATCTCAAGAACACGCCGATCGAGATCACCGAGACCGAGACCCCGGTCGAATTCGTGAAATACGGGCTCGCCAAGGACAGCGGCGGGGCGGGTCGCTGGCGCGGCGGACTGGCGACCGAGATGGCGTTCCGAGTCTTTGCCCCTGATTCCAGGATCACGGCGCGCAACCGCGACCGCAGCTTCTTTCGTCCCTGGGGCGTGCTGGGCGGCAAGGCGGCCGGCCTGTCGGACATGGTCGTCAATCCGGCGACCGAGCACGAGCGGCGGCTGGGCAACGTTGACACCACTGTGCTGCAGCCCGGCGACGTGCTCGAGATCCGCTCCGCCGGAGGTGGCGGGCGCGGCGATCCGCATCAACGCGAACCCTGGCGGGTCGCGCAGGATGTGCGGCGCGGCTATGTCTCGCTGGCTGCGGCCGAACGCGACTATGGGGTCGTCATCCGCGGCGGCCAGGTCGACGAACAGGCGACGGAAGGGCTGCGCGAGCGGCAAGTGCCGGCCGGCGGCCATTTTCATTTCGGTCCGGAGCGCGAAGGCTACGAAGCGCAGTGGACGCCAGCCGCCTATGACCGTCTCACGGCCATACTAAGGGACTTGCCGATCCACTGGCGGTTCTTCACCAAGACGGAAATCTTCCGTCGCATGAAGGGGCGCTCGGGGGCGGATGGCGTCCAGGCTGCGTTCGATGCTGTCTGCGAACGGTTCCCAGAACTGCCTCGTCCTGGCCCGGTGCGAGAGGCGGCGGAATGATCACGGCTGGCCGCGTCGTCCGGCTGGCAGAGAGCGACCGGGCAGCGGTGCATTTCTCTCTCGATGGGCAGATGTGTGGCGCGCTTGCGGGCGACACGGTGCTGACCGCCATGCTGGCATCAGGGCACGCGTTGCGAAAGTCCGAGTTCGGACCCGAGCCGCGAGCCGGGTTCTGCCTGATGGGAGCCTGCCAGGATTGCTGGGTGTGGCAGGAGGAGGGACCGCGCATCCGGGCGTGCTCGGCCCTGATCACTGAAGGCATGCGGTTGCGCACGACACCACCGGAGAACTGGCCGTGAGCCAGGCCTTGTCGCCGCGGATCATGATCGTGGGCGCCGGTCCAGCCGGCATAAGGGCGGCGGCTACGCTGGTTGAGGCCGGGCTCCATCCGGTGGTGATCGACGAAGGGCAGCGCGCAGGTGGCCAGATCTATCGCCGCCCACCGGCCGGGTTCACCCGCACCGCAAAGCAGCTCTACGGGCCGGAGGCGGCGAAGGCGGGCGCACTGCATGCGCTCTTCGATCGGCTGGCCGAAGAGGGGCGTCTTACCCATTGTGCGGCGAGTTCGGTCATCGCAGTGCATGAAGGTCGGCTGCACGTGCTGGGGGAGAGTGGCGTGCAGGTGATCAGCTACGATCGCCTGATCCTTGCGACCGGCGCGTCCGACCGTGTCGCGCCGGTCCCTGGCTGGCAGAATGCCGGGGTCTATAGTCTTGGCGCGGCGCAGATCGCGCTCAAGGCGCAAGGCGTGGCGCTGGGGCGGCGGATCGTCCTCATCGGATCTGGGCCTTTGCTCACGCTGGTCGGCGCCCAACTTGTAAAGGCTGGAGCGGATGTGGCGGCGGTGCTGGACACTTCTCCCTGGCATCAGCAGATGCGAGGGCTCTGGAAGCTTGCGGCCCGGCCGTTCGTCGCGATGCGCGGCCTGGTCCTGCGGGCGCGGCTCGGCGGCCGCTATCATGCGGGCGTTGCGCTCGAGCGGATCGAGGCCGACGGGACGGGTGTCACAGCGATGCACTGGCGCGACGCCGGCGGCCGGGAACGCCTCACTGAATGTGATATGATCGGCATGGGCTGGCACCTGAGGGCGGAGACGCATCTGGCCGACCTCGCGGGATGCGACTTCACCTATGACGAGCAGTGGCGGCAATGGCTGCCGAAGACCGACCGGATGGGTCGGGCCGGCAACGGCGTCTATCTTGCGGGTGATGGGGTTCGTCTTCTGGGAGCGGACGGCGCGGAGATCGCTGGGTGTCTCGCTGCGGCGGCATGCCTTGCCGATCTCGGACGTCCGGCGCCCTCCACCGGCGCCTATCTGCGCAAGCTTGCGCGGCTCGAACGCTTCGCCCGCGGCCTGGCTTGCGCTTTTCCCTGGCCGGCTGCGATGGTGCGGGCACTCCCCGACGACGCGGTCGTCTGTCGCTGCGAGAATGTGACCGCAGGATCCATAGGTGAGGGCGCGGATTTCGGCGGCGGCGAGGCCAACAGGGTGAAAGCGCTCTCACGCGTCGGCATGGGCCGCTGCCAGGGGCGCTATTGTCAGTTGGCTGCGGTCGAACTTGTGGCTGGGCAGGCCGGTTGCACACCCGGCGCCGTCGGCCGATTTCGCGCGCAGGCGCCCGTCCGGCCAGCCCCTATCGGCGCCTTTCTGCGGGACGCTTGATGCGGTTTCACAGGCGATCTCCCGAGGGTGTCGGAATATGTGGAGCTTTGGATCAGAAGTCGGCTACCTTCCCCCAAGCCGAAGCGTCGAAGCGCCGAGGATCATAGGATTGCGGATCGACGATCGGTTTGGAGCCACTCATCAGATCGGCGACGAGGTGCCCGGCGCCGGGTCCGATGCCAAACCCGTGTCCCGAAAACCCGGCGGCCAGGAAGAATCCCGGAACGGCATCAATCTCGCCGATGGCGGGCACACCATCCGGTGTGCTGTCGATGTAGCCGGCCCAGGCCGCGCTGATCCTGGTCTGGCGCAGTGCCGGCAGCAGCTCGAGCGCCCGAGCGTGGGTCAGGCGGATGGTCGCACGATCAGGAGCCGGATCGAGGATGCGCATCCGCTCCATCGGCGTCGGCTGGTCGAGCCGCCAGCGTCGGAGCGTTTCGTGTCCGGAGCGCATGCCCTGCAGGCCGCCGGGCGCGAGGCTGCGCCACCGTTTCAGGAACATGGGCAGGAACTGCGGGGAGAAGCGAAGCTGTTGCGGCGTCATGTCCACGCGGCCGCGTCCGCTTATGGCCAGCGTGTAGCCGCCATCGCTGCGACGCGTGGCGGAGATCCTTGCCGTGTGCAGCGCATCCGGCAGGCCATTCGCACCGGGCGATACCGACAGGATGGAAGAGCGGATCGACGCCTGCGGAAAGCGAAACCCGAACTGGTGGCAAAAGGAGGAGGCCCAGGCGCCTCCGGCCAGGACTGCCATCTTCGTCCGGATCGTGCCGCTTTCCGTGACCACGCCGCTCAGGCGCCCTCCTTCCGTCTCGATACCGCGCGCGGCGCAATTCTGGTGCACGGAACCACCGAGATCGAGGATGGCGCGGGCGACCGAGGGCGCGGCCCGCGACGGATCGGCGGTGCCGTCGGTCGGCGAGAAGACACCGCCCTTCCATGTCCGACCCGTGGCGCGGCCTCGCTCGCTGGCCTCGGCGCCGTCGAGCATGTGCGTGGTGACGCCGGCCGTTCTGGCGAAGTCACGCCAGCGTGCCCAGCCGGCCAGTTCCGCCTCGTCGTTGCTCAGATAGAGCAGGCCGCAGCGGCGAAAGCCGGTGTCTTCGGCGGTTTCAGCCGCAAAGCTGTCCCAAAGATCGAGGCTTCGGGTCGCCATCGGCAGCTCGCGGGCGTCGCGATTCTGCTGGCGGCACCACCCCCAGTTCCTCGAGGACTGCTCGGCGCCGATGCGTCCCTTTTCGACAAGCGCGACCTTCATGCCGCGCCTGGCCAGATAGTAGGCCGCGAAAACACCGACGATGCCGCCGCCGATCACCACCGCGTCCGCGGTCTGTGGCAGTTCGCCAGATGTCTCGATTTGCTGCAGCGGCGCGCGCATTGTCTCTCTACCGTGAAGCGCCAATTTAACGCGTTGCGCAGGCAGCCGCTGCCGCAGTTGCGGCCGAAGCAGAATTTTATTCCGGTAGCTCGGTTAAAATCGGGAGCCACTGCGTTTCAAAGCGGTGTCGGCTTGCATGGACAGGCCAGCGGGCTGTGGTAGTGTCAATGGATGTTCGTACGGCAGCATTTTGTGCTGTGGCATGTGTTCTGCGGAGACGGCCATGAAACTGGATCGGATCGACATCAAAATTCTGCACGAATTGCAGAAGAACGGCCGCATCACCAACGTTGAACTGGCTGATCTCGTGCATCTGTCGCCGAGCCCGTGCCTGATGCGGGTGAAGAAATTGCAGTCGGAAGGCTACATCGAAGGCTATTCCGCGCAGATCAATATCGGCAAGCTCGGCCAGACGCTGACCGTGTTCACCGAAATCACCTTGAAGAACCACCGCCAGGTGGACTTCGCCCGCTTTCTCGCCGTGGTGGAGAAGATCGACCAGGTCATCGAATGCCACCTCGTCTCGGGCGGCTACGACTACCTGATGAAATTTGTGACCGCCGGCATCGCCGAGTACCAGACGATCATGGAGCGCCTGACCGACATGGATATCGGCATCGACAAGTATTTCAGCTTCGTGGTGCTGAAGTCTCCCATCGTCAAGGCGCACATGCCGCTGCCCAGCCTGTTTCCGAGGTGAGGCTCTGCCGTTTCGTCAGTGATGGCCGTACTGGCTGACCAGTTCGGGAGGCTATCTAGAGCGTTTCATGTTTTGACGGAAGCGTACCCGGCGTTTTCGAAGTAGTTCTT
>NZ_JALJRL010000021.1:0-104972 GCF_024519675.1 Mesorhizobium sp. Mes31
GTTTGAGCATGATCTTTCCCGAAAACCGGATTCCACTTTTCGGGATCATGCTCTAGTTCTTGTCGACCGGCTTGGAGCGCATCCTCGACACCGTCTCGCGTTCGGCGCGCTTGGAGCGCAGCGGCGGCAGGCCGCGGTCGATCAGGTCCATGTCCTCCAGCACCATGTCGCCCATGCGCTTGAAGGCGATGTCGAGCGCGCCGGCGCGGTGGGCCGAGCGCAGGAAGCCGGGCAGGGCGCGCACGGGATGGTCCTGCGCCAGCGGCTCTTCGGGAAAGACGTCGCTGGCGGCGACGATGTGGCCGCTCTTCACTGCGTCCATCAGGGCCGGGAAGTCGACGACGCCGGCGCGGCTGAGCAGGATGAAGGCGGCGCCCTTGCGCATGCTGGCAAAGGCCGGGCTACCCAGAAAGCCCTGGTTCTCGCTGGTCACCGAGGCGACGACGAAAACGAAGTCGCTGGTCGCCAGCACCTCGTCCAGCGAAGCCGGCTCGACACCATTGTCGATCAGGATCGACGGCGGCAGCCAGGGGTCGAAGACCTTGGTGCGGGTGCGGAAGCCCGACAGCAGCCGGTTCAGCGCGCGGCCGAGATCGCCGAAGCCGATGATGCCGACATCGGCGCCGGAGAGGAGCCGCGCCGTCTGGTTGCCGTCGCCGCCCCACAACTCCTTGCCCTGGCGAAAGGCCAGGTCGGCGTCGACGATGTTGCGGGCGAGGTTGAGTGCCATGGCAAGGCCAAGCTCGGCCACCGGCTCGGCGAACACCAGGCCGGTGGTGACGACATGGATGCCGCGCGAAAACAGTGTCTCGTAGGGCATGTTGTTGAGGAGGTTGGTCTCGACATTGAAGACGCAGCGCAGTGCCTTCATGCTTGCCAGCGTCTCGGGCGTGATCGGCGGTTGGCCGACGATGTAGCGGGCCTCGGCCAGCACATCGGCCGGCAGCTTGGCCACGCCATCGGGCGTCGTCTCGACGATGCGGTACTTCGCCCTGAAGCGCGCCAGCTGATCCGGCGTGAAGATGAGATCGAGCGTGCGTGGTTCCGGCGCGCTGATGACCAGCGGCAAGGCGCTGTTTGACATGATGATTCCTCCCGGGCGCGATCCGACCGCGCTTTCTCGACGGACAAAATACCTCCGATTAAACGATTTACAACCACGAAAAATCGATTTACTCATTTTGGCAGCGGACGGAAAATGCTGACGTCCGCGCCTCGGGAGGAGGACCAATGGCGCATCGGCAAGCCCAGCAGCGGCGTCCGTCTATCCACGACGTGGCAAGCCGCGCCGGCGTGTCCGCCGCCACCGTCTCCAAGGTCATGGCGGGCGTCACCACGGTGAAGCCGGAGAATGCGCAGCGGGTCTTCGATGCCGTCGAGCATCTCGGCTACCGCGTCGATCCGCTGGCCTCCGACATGCGGCGGGCCAAGCGCCGCATCATCGGCGCCATCATGCCAGAGTTCGAAAGCGAGTTCTTCGGCCAGATGGTCAGCCAGCTCGAAAGCCTGGCCGAGCAGCGCGGCTACACGCTGGTGGCGGCCTCGAGCCGCGAATCCGAGGCGCGCGAAACGGAAATCCTCGCCCGCATGCATGACTGGCGGGGGGCCGGCGTCGTGCTGGCGCCGGTGCGCAACGAGCATGGCCCGGCGGCCGCATTCATGAAGGCCAATGGCATGACCGGCGTGCTGATCGACCGCGTGCTGTCGGACGACGCCTTCGACACGGTATCGGCCGACAGTGCTTCCGCCAGCGCCGAAGTGGCGCGCGCGCTGATCGGCAAGGGCCACCGCCACATCCTGGTCATCGGCCTTGGCGAGCAGGCGGCCACGGTGCGCGCCCGCCTCGACGGCTTTCGCGCCACCGCGCTCAAACTGGCGCCGGACGTCCGCATCGATGTCGTGCTTGCCGAAACTGATGTCGAACCGCTGCGGGCCCAGTTGCGCGACTACTTTGCAAAAGGCGAACGCCCGACGGCGGTCTATTCGCTGTTCCTCAAGGGCACGCTGGTGGCGCTGTCCGAATTCCGCCGGCGCGGCTGGCACTGCCCCAACGATATTTCGCTGGTCGGCTTCGACGATGCCGAATGGATGCAGGTGACATGGCCGGCCATCGCCGCCGTGGTGCAGCCGGTGCGCCAGATCGCCGGCCACGCTATGGAAGCGCTGTTTGCCAGGATTGAAGGCGAGGAGGGGCCGCCGACCGCGCGGCTCGAACCTTGCAAGGTTTTGATGCGGGAATCCGTTGGCTCGCCAGGCAACGTCCCGCATTCCGGGGGAGGAGACCGACAATAGCCCCCATTGTCGAAGACGGAAGGCAAACGCCGCGCCTGGCCTCGGCTCGCGGCACGTGACATCAACCGGAGGAAACCAAAATGACACCGTTCGCTCTGAAGATAAATCGATTTACTTTGGCTTTGGGCGCGGCAATCGCGTTCTCGGCCATCTCCGTGGCCAAGGCCGAGGACGGCGAATACGGCGTGCTGATGAAGACGCTTGCCAATCCGTTCTGGGGCGCGATGGCCCAGGGCGTCGAGGCCGGCGCCAAGGAAGCCGGCGTGAAATACTTCCAGCAGGCGGCCGAAAGCGACCAGGCGGCCGAGCCGCAGCTCAATTTGTGCAACACCATGCTGGAGCGCAAGCCGGCGGCGATGATCACCGCCGCCATCAACTCGACCAATCTGCTGCCGTGCCTGAAGGCGGCGCAGGACGCCGGCATCAAGATCGTCGACCTCGACAACAATCTCGACCAGGCGGTGCTCGACAAGGAAGGCATCAAGGTCACCTTCCACATCGGCTCCGACAATGGCGCGGCCGGCGCGCAAGGCGCGGACTATCTCGTCTCCAAGCTCGGCAAGGACGCCAAGGGTCCAGTGCTGGTGATCGAGGGCCTGTCCGGCAACATCACCGGCGAGAAGCGCGCCAAGGGCTTTGCCGACAAGCTGAAGGAGCTGGCGCCCGGCCTGGAAATCGTCGCCTCGCTGCCGGGCGACTGGGATCGCGGCAAGGCGGCCTCGATCGCCACCGACACGCTGACGGCGCATCCCGACCTCGTCGCCATCTTCTGCGCCAATGACGGCATGGCGCTGGGTGCGGTCGAATCCGTCTACGCCGCCGGCAAGGGTCCGCAGGTGACGATCATCGGCGTCGACGGCAATTCGGATGCGGTGAAGTCGATCAAGGACGGCCGCCTCAACGCTTCCGTTGCGCAACTGCCCTACCTCGTCGGCAAGCAGGCGGTCGAAAACGTCAAGAAGGCGCTGGCCGGCGAAAAGGTCGAGGACAGCATCGCCGTGCCGACCCTGGTGCTGACCAAGGACGTGCTCGACGCCGGCAAGGAGCCGATGCTGGAATATGTGAAATAGGGAATAGGCAGTAGGCAGTAGGCAGTAGGGGAACCAGGCATGTTCCGCCCTTGGAGCTGATCCCGATCGACTTCTACCCTACTGCCTAATCCCCACTGCCTACTGCCTCATAAAAGGTGCAACCAATGTCATTCTGGTCCCGGGTGCAGCGCGCATCCGTCGAACGGCTCCATATCAGGCTGGAATCGCTGCTGGTGCTGGTGGCGCTCAGCGCCGTCATGGCGGTGCTGTCGCCCTACTTCCTGTCGCTCAGCAATTTCCTCAACATCCTGCTCGCCACATCGACGATCGGCGTGCTGGCCATTGCTGCCACCTTCGTCATCGGCTCGGGCGGGCTCGACCTGTCGCTCGGCTCGGTGATGGGCCTGGCCGGCGTCGCCGGCGCTTTCGTGGCCGTCAATCTGGGCTGGCCGTCGGTGTTCGCGGTCTGCGCCTGCATCATCGCCGGCGGGCTTGCCGGCTATATCAATGGCCAACTGGTCACCCGCGCCTTCGTGCCGGCCTTCATCGTCACGCTCGGCATGCTCGGCCTGGCGCGCGGCTTGGCGCTGGTCATCTCGCAGGGCAGGGCGATCTACGGCCTGCCGTCCGCAATCGTCTATATCGGCCAGGGCCGGCCGTTCGGCATTCCGATGCCGGTCATCCTCTTGGTGCTGACGGCGATCGTGGCGCATTGCCTGCTCGCCTATACGCGCTTCGGCCGCCACACGCTGGCGCTCGGCGACAGCGAGGGCGCGGCGCGCGCCGCCGGCATCCGCGTCGAGCACCACCGCCGCATCATCTACACGCTGTCGGGGGCGCTCGCCGGCCTTGCCGGCCTCCTGTTCACCGCTCGCGTCAACGCCGGCGACCCGACCGCCGGCATCAACTACGAACTCACCGCGATCACCGCGGCGATCATCGGCGGCACCAATCTGTTCGGCGGCCGCGCCTCGATCCTCGGCACCATGATCGGCGCGCTGATCATGGGGGTGCTGCAGAACGGGCTGACGCTGCTCGCGGTGCAGTCCTATTACCAGCAGATGGCGATCGGCGCGGTGCTGATCCTGGCGGTCTTCATCGACCAGTACCAGGTGCGCAAGGAGTCACGCGTATGACCCTTCTCACCCTGCAAGGCATCCGCAAGAGTTTTGGCGCAGTCGACGTGCTGCATGGCGTCGACCTTTCGGTCGAGGCCGGCGAGGTGATCGGCCTCGTCGGCGACAACGGCGCCGGCAAGTCGACGCTGATGAAGACCATCACCGGCATCTACCAGGCGGACGCCGGCTCGATCGAGCTCGGCGGCAAGGACATCCTGCCGCTCGACCCCGGCCAGCGGCGCGAGCTCGGCATCGAGATGATCTACCAGGACCTGTCGCTGGCCAAGCAGCAGGACGTGGCGGCCAACATCTTCCTTGGCCGCGAGCCGACGAAGAAGCTGTTCGGGCTCATTCCAGGCTTTGTCGACAAGGCCGAGATGGACCGCCAGGCGGGCAAGATGATCGAGCGGCTGGGCGCGCATCTGCCGTCGATCAACCGCTCGGTCGGCTCGTTCTCGGGCGGCCAGCAGCAGACGGTGGCGATCGCGCGGGCGCTGACCTTCAACCCCAGGCTCGTGATCATGGACGAACCGACGGCGGCGCTTGCCGTGCGCGAGGTGCAGAGCGTGCTCGACCTCATCCGCCGGCTGAAGTCGGAAGGCATCGCCGTGATCCTGATCTCGCATAGGCTCAACGACGTGCTGGCGGTCACCGACCGCATCGTCGTGCTGCGCCACGGCCGCGCCGAGGCCAATCTGGTCACCGCGAAAACCAACATGAACGAAGTCGTCGGCCGCATCGTCGGCGGCGGCGACACCAGCGCCGCGGCGGCGCACGAACAGAGAGGCTGAACCGATGAATACCTTTGGACTGCACACTTTCGCCATCGCGCCGGTCTGGGACCTCGACCTGATCGAGCCGCAGATGGAGCGGCTGAAGGGGCTCGGCATCGGCCTGCTGGAAATCCCGCTGCTGCGCCCCGAGGAGATCGACACCAGGCGCACGCGCGCTTTCGCCGAACGCTGGAATGTCGAGCTTATTCCGTCGCTTGGCCTGCCGGCTTCACTCGACGTGGTGGCGCGGCCGGACGAAGCGCTTGCCTTCCTCGAGCCGGCCTTCACGGTGTGCGAAGCGGTGGGCAGTGAAGCGCTCGGCGGCGTCACCTACGGCACGATCGGCAAGACCTCGGGCCGTGCCCCGACGGCTGGCGAAATCGACGGCATGTGCAGCTTCCTGGCGCGCGCGGCCAAGGCCGCCAAGGCGCATGGGCTGAAGCTCGGCATCGAGCCCTGCAACCGCTACGAGACGCATCTGATCAATCGCGGCATCGACGCGGCGAGGATCATCGAGCGCGTCGGCGCCGACAACATCTTCATCCATCTCGACACCTATCACATGCATATCGAGGAGGAGAGCTTCGAGGCCGGCTTCAAGGCCGCCGCGCCCTATCTCGGCTATGTCCATGTCTCGGAAGCCAATCGCGGCGTGCCGGGGCGCGGCATGCTCAACTGGGCGGCCTGCATGAAGGCGATCGCCGGCATCGGCTACAGCGGCGCCATCACGCTCGAAAGCATGAACCATGTCGATGTCGACATTGCCGGCGGGCTCGCCGTGTGGCGGCCGGTGGCCGACAATCCCGACGACGTCATCGGCGTCGGCCTGCCGTTCCTGCGGGCGGAAGCGAGGAAGGCCGGGCTGACGCTGGGGTGAGGGTGCCTTTCAAGCTGTGACAGCTGGCCGTGGCACAATTGACACCTTGCAGCAAATTGGCTCTTTTGTCTCGGTATCCAACGCGGAGGGCATATCCATTGAAGAAATATGAGAAGCCAACGTTGCAGAAGCGTGAAAAGCTTTCGGCCGTCACGGCGCAGGCGCTTCCGTCTGGCACGCCGACCTGAGTGGTTGACGTCTGACGCGTTCGCCCGGTGAGGCGAAGGCACAAAGGCGCGATCGGTCGATCGCGCCTTATTGCATTTTGGCCACGGCCGCTGGCCGCTGGCCGAAATGCCGTATCTTGCGGCCGATGATCATCAGCTGGCGCGCGGTGTTGTTGCGCAGGCGGCGCATGCGCCATTCGAGTCCGGTGCCGGTGGTGATGGACCTGGCATAGTAGCTCACGCGCATACCGTCCTCGTCGGTGGCCACCTTGACCGGGTCGTCATAGAAGGCGCAGATCTTGTCAGCCGCCATGCCCGGCGTTTCGAGCCAGCGCGGAATGTGAACCGAATAGAGCTGATCGACATCGGCCATCACCCGAGTGATGCCGACGCCCGGCGTCGGACATGTCGTGCAGAAGGCGTCGCCGATAAAGACAACCCCGTCACGGCGATGCCCTTCCGTCCGCGTCAGATCGATCGGCCTGATCTCGACTGGCCCGCTGACCTTGAAGTTCCCGCACTGCGCCGCGATCTCCGGCATCATTTCGCAAAGCATTTTCTGCGGATTCTTGCGGAACGCCTTGGTCCACGGCTCGTTCGCCTGGCGATAGCCGAACATGTTCGCACGCATGACGCCGCCGATGGGAAACACGCTGATATAGGCCATCCGGTCCTCGGGTCGGCTGGCGAAACAGGTGACGGCCTGAAAGCCGCATTCGCTCGGCGGGATCGCAAGATCGAATCCGATCGACAGCGAATGGCCCTTGGACTCCTCGATGCGGCGGACGCCGATGGCGCGGCGCACCGCCTCGCTGTGGCCGGTGGCCACCACCAGCAGCCGTGCCTCGATGATGGCGCCGGTGTTGAGGACAAGCCGCTGCTTGTCCGGCCCGGTGGTGACCTCGGCGACCTTGGCCACGGTGACCGGCACCTGGGGCGGCAAGGCGGCGCGCAAGCCATTGATCAGCGCGCCGTAGGAAAATCCGTATTCGACGCGCCGTTCGCGTGCGAACAACTGGCCAAGGCGAAAGACGTGGATGTCGTCCATCGGCGTCATCAGAGGCAGGACGATCGAGTCCAGGCCCAGCTTCTCGAACAGACGCCCCTGGCCCGTGCCAAGCTTCTCGGCCCTGAATTCGTCGGGATGGGTTTGGTGCGGATCGATCAACGCGACCTTGCGCCCGTCTCTGCCCAGCAGCATCGCCAAGGTCGTGCCGGCCAGTCCGGCGCCGACAATCGCCACGTCGACCGTCGTCGGCTCGGCGTTTCCGGCGGGTGTCTCAGGCTCTTTCTGGCTGCTCATCATGCTTCTCCGGGCATTGTCCCGACTATCTTTCTGGCCTCAATCAACCTCAAGCAACCTTTGCGTGAGGCCGGTAGCAACCAATGTTTAGGTTAATCCACGCCGATGCTTCCAGCGCGGCGCGATCGCCGAGCCATCGATGAACTCGAAGCCTCCCGCCTCGTTGAGTGTGTGCAGCTTGCGCCCGTTCCATAGCTCACCCGGATTTAAGATCGTCTCAACGACCTGCTCCATGCCGCTCAGGTCGAGGCGCGAAACGCGGGCGATGCCGAGCGCGGCGCCATAGCTGCGGCGGCAGTCCTGCACGGGGCGGATGAGGTCGTTGCCGCGTTTCACCATGCGGCCGGCCGGCCTTGCCGAGGCAATGTCGATCAGCACGGGATTGTTCGGATGCGGCGTCCAGGGTCCGCGAAAATCAGGCGCCGACCACAGATGCAGCGCGTCGGAAAAGGCACCTCCGCCGTCCCGGATGGTGCCTCCACCATCCCGGATGGTGGCGAACATCCACCAGCGTCCGCCATGCTCGACCAGCGTGGCGTCACTGGCAACGACGCCGGACAGAAGCGTCGATTCCTTGACCCAGCCGCCGGGAAAGGCGGTCGCCCGGTAGAGATCGACCGTGCCGTTGGCGCAGCTTTCCGGGATCATCCAGACCTCGCCGTCGCGCTCGAAGACGAAGGGGTAGGAGAGGTGATAGGGCAGTTCCAGCACCGGCTTCGGGCTTCCGAGCGGCCCCGCCGGGCCGAACGGGACGGCGGAGATGATGGCCTTGCCGAGCCGGTGGATATAGTCCTCGACAAACAAGGTGAGCTGGCCCTGATGCAGGATCGGGAACGGATCGGCGTAGAAGCGGCTGCCGTCGTCCGGCAGCACCTGCCAGCCCGATGCCGGGTGCGCGCGCAGCTCGAACAGATCCCTGCCATTGGTCTCACGCCAGCCGACCTTCCAGTGCGGCGCGTTGTAGCAAAGATGATAGATCTTCTGGACGATCCGCCGCGCCAGCGCCTTGGCCGCCCTGACGCCAAGCTTGCCGGCCGAGGGCATCGGCGGCGGGGCCCCGGCCTGCGCCGCCTCGGGCAGCGCCGGAAGGGCGGTGGCCTTCGCCGCGCCCGTCATTGCCGCGACGACCAGGGTTGCCGTGCGCGCCAGCATGTCCTGGAAAGAGGCGAGCGCGATGCCGCCATATTCGGTTCCCAGGCGCCCGGCGGCAATCGCAACGCCGTTCTCCTCGATCCGGGCAAGCGGCGTCCGGCCGTCGAGGATCAGGGCCAGCAAGGCTTCTTCTCCACCGGCGCCATCGTAGGTGACGCGCCAGACGCGGCTTGCTTCCGGATCGACGTCACCGCAGAGGTCGAGCACCAGGTCGGGGGAAGCGGGCCCTTCCGTGCGGTAGGGAGCGAGGTCCGAAAGTGGCACGCGTTTCGCCAGCCCGTCATGGGACAGGCCGTGTATCGCCGTTTCAAGTTGGAACAAGGCCTCCGCGCCGCGCGGGAGGCCGCCGCCGGCCGGCCGGCCGTCGACAGACACCGTCACGTCTGGAAGCGCGGCCAGGCGTTGGAGCAGCATGAGGTGAAAAGCGCGGACGCATTGGCTGTCCAGGCGAAGGCTTACCCGCATATCGGACGCTCGACGGTCCGGCGCATGTCATTGCCGACGCAGCCGGCCCGGTTCAAAAACTGCCCCATCTATGTCCGTCTCCTGCCGCGCGATCTGAACACTCCGGTTTCCTTCTAAGCAAACCCCGTGCCAAAATTCCAAGCAGCTGCGAACATAATTAATAATGTTTTAACAATTGGAGGAATAGCTAGGCTCACGCCGCAATTTGGTCTTGCAGGCAAATGGAGTATTGTAGGAGGCAGCTATGCTATCATCTCTGCCCAGCGTTCCTCAGCAATACTTTCCGGAAGCGGGACCGGTGGAATCGGCGGCATCCTACGCACCTTCGACAGTCGAGCTCGGCGACCTGAAGCGCATATTGGTGCGCCGTCGCCTGTGGATCATCGGCACCGCCGTGCTGCTGACGCTCGCGACCCTGCTCTACGGCCTGCTCACGCCCGCGCTCTACAGCTCGGTGGCGGAAATCATCGTCGATCCGCAGGACCTGCAGGTGGTCACCAACAACATCAATCCGAGCGGGCTGGCACCCGACGGCGGCATCACGCAGGTTGAAAGCCAGGTCAGCGTCGTCCAGTCGACGGGCGTGCTGCTGCGGGCGATCAAGGCAACGAACCTGACGGCGGATCCGGAATTCAACGGGCAGGGCCTGCTGTCGCGCTTGCTCGGCTCGGGTCCGGACCAGAAGGACAGGACGCTCTCGACCCTCGATGCGCTGCGCAGCCGTCTCGCGGTGAAGCGCGCGGACAAGGTGCTGGTCATCGACGTGATCGTCACGGCCAAGAGCGCCGACAAGGCCGCGCTCCTGGCCAATGCCATCGCGCAGGCCTATCTGGCCGACCAGGCAAACGCGCGCGCGCAGGCCGCCACGGATGCGTCGAAGTCGATCACGGCGCGGCTGGACGAACAGCGCAAGCGCGTTCAGCAGGCAGAAAACGCCGTCGAGGCCTACAAGGCGGCCAACAACATGGTGATGGCGGCGGGTACCCTGGTCAGCGACCAGGAACTCACCGATCTCAACACGCAGCTTTCGGCGGCGCAAAGCCGCACGGCGACGCTGAAGGCGCAGGTCGACCAGCTCCGCAAGCAGAACGGCACGGCCGACGCGACCTCGGAAGCGATGCGCTCTTCGGTGATTTCGAGCCTTCGGGCACAGGAAGCAACGCTTGTCGACCAGGTCTCGCAGCTTGGCACGGAACTCGGGCCGCGCCATCCGTCGATGATCGCCGCGCAGCAGCAGCTGCGCGACACGCGTCGGCTGATCGCGCGCGAGCTCGGCCGCATCCAGACGGCCGCCGAGACCGACTACGAGCGGGCGCTCGCCAACCAGCAGGCGCTGGAAGCGAAAGTCGCGGGCATGAAGAGCAAGTCGCTCGACACCGACCAGGCATCGGTGCGGCTGCGCGAATTGCAGCGCGACCTCGAGGCGGTGCGTTCCGTCTACGCGACCTACCTGCAGCGGGCCCAGGAAACGCGCGAGCAGATCAACGTCGACAGCACCAACGCGCGCGTCATCTCGGATGCCATGCCGGCCCAGAAAAAGAGCTGGCCGCCGCTGGGGCTGCTCCTGTTTGGCGCCGTGTTCGGCGGATTGGGACTGGGCACCGGCCTGGCGCTGATCGCGGAATATTCCTCGCCGACCGTGCTTTCCAGCAACCAGATGCAGTCGGTGATCGATGCCCCCGTGCTTGGCATCCTGCCGGCGGGAACGAAGGCGGGACGGCGCTGGTGGCCTTTCGGCGCGAGCCCGGCCGTCGCGGCCAGCCAGAGGACGGACGCCGTCGTCGGCCTGGCGCTGCGGCGCATGTTCACCTCCGGCAGACGCCCGCCGGATTGGCCGCTGGTGCCAAGCATTCTGGTGACGTCGCCACCCGAGGATGGCGCGCAGCGCAACAGGATCGCACGGCTGCTCGCCAACGCCGCGGCTGCCAGGGGCAGCCGCGTCCTGTTCGTCGACACCAACGCCAGCAACGGCCAGAAGGACCCGCAGCCCGGGATACTCGACGTGCTGCGCGGCGAGTATGCGTTTGAAGCCATCAGCCGATATGCCCCGGGCAGCAACGTCGCGCTTCTGGGCAGGGGCCGGCCCAAGGCGGTCTTCCAGGAAGCCCACGGCGTCTACTTCGCGCAGCACATGCTGACCCAGGCGAGCCGGAGTTTCGAACTCGTCGTCGTCGATGGCGGCGCGCTCGCCGAGAACCTGAATGCCTCGCCGCTTGTCGCCATGGTGGACGAGATCGTGCTCGTCGCCAGGCTGAACGCCACGCCGATGCGTGACGTGACGGCGACCGTGCAGGCGATTTCCGTCATGGGGCGGGTGCCGACAGGCGCGCTGCTGGTCGACGAGGTGGCCTGACATGGCCTCCGGCTGGAGCGGAACCGCCTCGACCCTCAGTGGCGCCGCGCCCCGCGCCGGCACCTCCGTCGATGCGGTGACGCAGGTTGGACTGATCGCCGCCGTGGTGGTGCTGTTCGCCGTCTCGGGCGGCATGCTCTGGCTGCTGGGCTACAATTACGATGGCCTGTCGGGCAGCGCGGCGACCAAGATCCATCCCTCCACCTATCTCATCATCCTGCTGTTTGCCTGGCGTTCATGCACGTTCGGCAATCCGGTCGGCTATTGCGTCCACGTCGCCGACCGGCGGCCGGCGACCGCGCTGATGGTCGTCATCGCCATCGTGCTCCTGGCCGTCGTCATCCTCAGGCAACGGCCCGGCATGGCCGGCATGATCGACACCTTCGTGGCTTCCGGGCTCGCGGTGCTCTTGCTCGGCGAGGACGACGAATGGACATTCGCCAAGCTGCCCACCGTCATTCACGCGGTCATGACGGCCAACGCGCTGCTCGCCCTCGTCGAGTTCGCCACCAAGACGCTGCTCTTCCCCTATCGCTTCGATGGCGAGGTGTTCGCCACCGACCTGCGTTCGAGCGCGCTGCAGGGGCATCCGCTGGTCAATGCCACGCTGACGTCGATCTACGTGCTGGCGCTGCTCAGCGGCGCGAGATCGCTGCCGGCGCCGCTGCGGCTGGCGATGGTCGGCCTGCAATGCGCGGCGCTCGTTGCGTTCGGCGGCCGGTCGGCGATGGTGGTGACCATCCTGCTGGGCGGCAGCTATGTGCTTTTCCACGGCTTTCGCAAATTGCGCACCGGACGCGTCAACCTGCTCGGCGCCGCGCTGGCGAGCATGCTGGCCGCGCTGCTGCCGGTTGCCATCGCCGTCCTGGCCTCACAGGGCTTTTTCGATGCGCTGCTTGGCCGCTTCGTTTCGGACGGCGGCAGCGCCAATGCCCGCGTCGAGATGTTCGAGATCTTCAAATATCTGGAGCTGCGCGACGTGATCGTCGGGCCGAGCGTCGATCTCGTCGAGAGCCTGCGCCGGATCAACGGCCTCGAATGGGGTATCGAGAACCCGTTCATCCGCATGACGGTCTACCAGGGCGCCTTCTTCACCCTGTTGATGATGTCCGCCTTCGGGCTGTTCATGCATGAGGTGGCGCGCCGCTGCCATCCCGGCGTCTGGCTGCCGATCGTGGGCTGGCTCATTCTCCTCAACACCTCGGAAAGCATCTCCTCCAAGACCACGCTGCTCACCAAGATCGCCTTGCTGTGCCTTGCCCTCTACCGGCCGGCGCGCGCGGCGCTCAGGCCGGTCAGAGCAGTTCCTCGTTTCATGGAAACGCAGAACCGCTCCACATCTTTTTGATGCAATTGCCGTTTCACAAAGCTCAATCAACCGGCTGCCGCCAATGGCCGAGATGGGCCGTTTCCAGACCGTCCGGTTTCGGTAGTATGTTGCGAGACGCTGCCGTTCTGCAGCCGACCCCAAAGGGATCGGTAAGGGCACCTGCACTCGTTGCGTCGAGGCGGACGTTCACTGCATGAAACAGATTACTATAGTTCTGTTTCATCTGGGACGTCCGCACTTGGGTGGAAAGCGGTCGCTACGGCAATGGCGGTTACATCTCTGTCCGAGGCGGATCAGATCAGCGACATGGCCGCCGTGTCTTTTACTCCTTGAGGCATCGGCCTGCCAATTCGTCCTTCGCGCCCGAGCTTTTCGATGGCGATTATTTACCTTTACAAACAGGAGGTCTGAAGACGCGGGTAGCCCCCTCTTCGGGGTCGATCACCAGCACAACGTTTTCTGGGTTTTGCCAAGGTAGCGACATCACGTAGGCCGCAAAGTCGTCTTCGGGGAAATGGTTGAAGCCGCCGCCGGCTACAAACAATTGCGGGTGCTTGCTGCCGCCAAAGCTAGCCTCGACACTGTTAAGTTGTTGGAAGGGGCCGGCGCGCTCCGCTAGCCACTCCTGTATGCGCTCGAAAAGAACTGGCTGACCGTTCGGGCTCGAACGATCTTCAGCATTAGATGAACAAAGGACCACACCGCTGACGACGCTCATCGTGCCTTCTTGCCCTCCGGCTTTTGCTTGTGATCTGCTGGCGGCATATGCGCAAGCTTGCCCATCAAGATATCGGCCTTATCCGCCTCCATCCGCCTCAATTTAGTGAGCTCACTAACGATGCATAAAACGGAATTGCTCATTCCGTTTCAGCAAAAGCGGCAGCCGACAACGACCAGGCGCTGAAGTTCGATTACCTCCCGCCCATGCCCTCATATTCCCAATCGAAGCGCTTTCTGAGTTCTTGCACGCTATCATCCCACGTCGCGTGTTCGCATTTCCGCAAGATGTTAAGGAGGCTCGCCAATACGCTCTGCCACTCAAACACATCGACAAACACCCATGCGGTGGAGCGAAGTGGCAAGTGCGATCTCAGGTCCTTGGTCACGACGTAGACGCGGAAATCGTCGGTTCCTATGTCGTCGTCCCATCCAATAGCCAGACACATAGCCAGGGCCACGCTTCTGGGGTTGGAGGGTTCCCATTGTTCAAGAAGCTCGACTGAGTCGAGCATTTTCACGCCGGAATCTCTCTCCTCTTGCGTATAGCCCTCGCGGATCCGGCTCTCGGCAACATCACCCAGGTTTGAAGCATCTACGCTCCGCAAAGATAGACGGTCGGGGAGAGGAACACCGGCAACCTCAAGCCATTTCTCATTCGCCCGTGCCAATGTTCGCCCCCTGATGTCGCTGCGTCGTAGATAGCGCTTAGGGAGCGCACTTGTAACGGTTGAAGGGGCGCGACTGGAACGGCCGTCTTCCGCCCACTCGTTCACGCCGCATTTATGAGTTCACGGCCTAGGTAGCATCATGCGACATCAGCGTCGAACCCTTCAATGCGTCGGGAGGGGAACGTTGAAACAGAATGAGCAATTCTGTTTCAATGCAAGCATGACCAAAGGCGCCTTTTTCGCGCTGTTTCCCGAGGCGGCCAGCACGAACGGTGTATCTTGAAGTTCGAAGCGGCCATTCGCGATGCACCGGATGACCGCTCAACGTCAGATTTTTGAAGTAGCAGCAGCAGGCAGGGCGTCGAACGATCAAGTCTGTCGCCCGAAACCGAATTGGGCCCCTTTATGAAACAGGAGGCAACTACTGTGGCAGCGAGAACCACCGAGAACATCAAACTTGCGGATCTGATCCGACAAAACGTGGAGTCTATGGCCTTCCCGCCATCGGAAATAGAGGCGGCCACCTATGAGGAGGTGAGCGCGCTACCGCGCGTAGTTGTTTCTCGGCCGCCCGCGGAAGAGCTTTTGGCAACTGGCTTCGTTCATTATGACTGTCACCGAAATTGCGGTGAGCAAGCTGCCAATGACCCGGATGGCAACAGCAGACAGGTCACTGGATGGTTGCCTCATGGTGAAGACCTAATCCTCCACTCGGTCGTCATGATTGAAAATCAATGGATCTGTCTGACGCCGCAGCTAGTGCCTGCGCCGAACAGGTTTGAGTTCATTCCTGACCCTCATCTCGAGTGGCGCAATGCAGATGGCGGCGCCACCCGGACAGCATTCCGTCATGGGAATGAAGTACCGAAAGCACTTCGCAGGGACCCAGGCCACCATATCCGTATGCGGGACGAATTCCAGGCTCTCGTCGCAAGGGGACATTCGGTGATCGAAGCCAGAAATCTCATAGCAACGTCCGCTTTTAGGAGATCGAAGGTCGGTTCGGAATGACCGAAATGCGGCGCAAAATTGCCGTTCGCTTCGAGGAAGACGTAAGTCGACTTTGGGCTGAACTCGTTCGGAGTGATTGGGTTTTTGACCCTAGTCCGCTGGCATGGTCAGGCCAAGCGCGTCGATGATGGCGGGGTCGAGGGCGCGCGTGGTGTCGTCCATCATCCCCATGCCGTCGAAGAGATTCCAGAATGCCCAGGGGAAGCCGAACGCCTCCGCGCTCTGCCGCACGTCGGCGATGTAGCGCGCGCGATCGGGGTTGGGCGCGGCTACATAGCGGGCGTCGGTGCGCAGCGCGCCGAACTCGCCCATGACGATGCGGTCCGGCGCAAGGCCATGGGCGTCGCCCCAGGTGCGAACCTGGCGCAGATATCTGTCGACGAAGCCCCGGTCGGGCTGGGCATCGAAATAGACCTTCAGCACGCGCTCGGTTTCCGCATAGGCGGCGCGCTTGGCCTCGTCGGTCGTTTCGGTGTCCTTGGCCATACGCGCCCTGACGGACGCCAGCGTCTCCTCCAGCGAGCCGGCGGATGCCGGCCATGGCACGTTGTTGAGCGAGCGGTAGACGGGCTCACGCATCCACGGCGCGCCCTGGTGGCTGAACAGATAGGGTTCGTAGAAATGGAAGGTGAACAGGATCGGCTCGAACGGCGACAGCGGCGCCGGATCGAGCGCGGTCAGTCCGCCGACCATCGAGCCGCAACCGCCAGTGACGACCAGCGGCAAGGTGGCGGACGATGCCCTTGCCGCGGTCAGGAGCGCGTGCTGGACCTGCGACCAGACGTCGGACGCGCAGGCCTGCGGCGGTTCGTTGACCGGCTCGAGCGCCACCTTGCCCGGCTGGAACCGTTCCAGCCTGCCGGCAAGCTTGCCGATCAGCCCGCGATAGAGATCGAAGGCCGGCGCGGCGGTGCTGGAGACCATGCGGTCAGGGTTCCAATAATGGGTGGCGCCATTGGCCTGCACGTTGACGATGATGCCGAGATCGGCGTCGAGCGTGGCAGTGACGGCCTTGTCCAGCATGTCCAGCAACTGACCGCGGGAGGTGGCGTCGGCCGCCAGGAAAGGGCCGGGATCGACGGGCAAGCGGATGAAATCCAGTCCGGTCTCGCGCAACCGGCGCAGATCGGCCGATGTCGGAACCGGCCGTTGCGACTGGAATGGCGGCCAGCCGTAATCGGTGCGAGGGGCCGGAAATTCACGTGTCAGCGAAAACCAGGGCCAGGCGTTGACGCCGCGGCGAAAATGCGGTGCCTCGGCGGCGCGGGCGGACGGCGCGATCGGGGCGGAGCCCAGCACCGCCGCCGTGGACAGCGCCGTCTTCAATACCCGCCGGCGCGACCAGCCCGTCATGCGGTGCCGGGCGAAGGGCGATCGATCGCGACGGCTTCGGCGGCGGTCATGCCGAGCAGCCGGTAGGCTTCACGCTCGTAGGCGAGCAGGACGTCGTCCCAGCGGAAGGCTTCATTGGCACGCGCCCTGGCGGCCTTGCCACAGGCCGCGACGAGGGCGTCGTCGTCCAGCGCCTGTTGCATCCGCTCGGCGCAGCTGGCGGTATCGGTGAAATAGATGGCGGCGGCCCCGGCGGTCCACCTGTTGTAGGGATTGTCGTGGGCGATCACCATGTTGCCGGCGGCCAGCGCCTCGACCAGCGACGGGTTGGTGCCGCCGACCGTGTGGCCGTGCAGATAGGCGCGCGCGTGGTAGCGCAGCGCCTTCACCGTGTCCTGGTCGTAGATGGCGCCCGGCAGAACCACCGAGCCGTTCGCCGCCTTGCGGACGGCGACGTGATAGGGGATTTCGTCGGAAAGCGTGCCCAGCACCACCAGCTTCATGTCGCGCTTGCGGCTGCAAAAGGCTTCGATGATCGGCAGGATGTTGTTGTCGGGTTCGATGCGCGCGATCGAGATCAAATAGCGCCCGGGCTCGAGGCCGAGCGCCCGAACCGCCGCCTCGGGCGCCGATGTCACCGGATCGGCGCCATAGGCGATGGTGGCGATGGCGCTGCGCGGCCGGCGCGTCGCCAGATGGTCGGCGATGGCGGGATGATCGGCGACCAGGCGATGCGAAGTCCAGGCGGCAATCCACTCGTTGAGCCAGAACCAGGTGCGCGCCGCCATGCCCCATTTGGGGCGGCGCCACTCGATGCCGTCCATGTTGGTGATGATCTTGCGCCGCATCAGCCTGAGCCAGGTCAGGAAGATCCCGCCATTGTAGCCGAGGACGAGGCAGACGCCCGGCCGCCTGGCGGCGTCGCGGGCGCATTGCCAGTCGAATTCCAGTGTCGCGCGCGGCCCCCTGGAGGCGACCTCGACATGGATGAGCTCGATGCCGCGCCAGGTTTCGCTGCGCACCCTCTGCCCGACCCGGTCGACCTCCTGCTGGCAGTAGACGCCGACCTTCCAGCCTCTTGCGGCGAGAAAGAGAGCCAGTCTTTCGGCGAAGGTTTCAAAGCCGCCATGGGCCGCTGGTATGCCGCGCGTCCCCAGGATCAGAATGGCGGGCGTCTCTGGTTTCATGGCCGGCGGCACTTTCGGATGGGTTCCATGTATATTAGCGACTGCTGCATCATCAGGAAGCGGAAGCGCAACTTCCGTGCCATCTCCCGATTTCGGCGTTCGGGCGGATGATCATCGCGCCGGGTTGTAAAAAAACTGTATTGAACCCGGTGGTTGTTTCATTATCGGTCAACCCTTCTGTGCGTATCTGTGTCGAAACGAGGCATTGCCAGGGATTTGGCGTCCGGCGGCCGGACGGATCGACCGGGCATGGTTCTTGCGACAAGGTTCCAGCACGCCATCGCCCAGCGCGATGGTTGCGGCACCTGGCGGGATACAAAGATGCGGATTGCCTGCGTTCATCAGGGATATGAACTCTATGGTTCCGACCGCAGCTTCGCGGAGAGCGTCGCTGCGCTGCGCGCCGCGTTTCCGTCGGCCGACATCGAAGTGGTGCTGCCGCGCAGCGGGCCGATCGTGCAGATCCTGGAAGCCCATGCCAGCCGGATCGTTTTCGAACCGCTCTGGGTGCTGAGGCGCCAAGCCATACTGCGCCTGGCGACGGTCGAGATGGCGCGGCTGCCGATGGCGGTGTTGCGGGCATGGCGCCGCCTCAGGGATTGCGATCTCACCTACATCAACACCTCGATCGTGGCCGATTACGCGCTGGCCGCGCGCTTTGTTCCCGACAAGGCTGTCCTGCATATCCACGAGATTCCCGAAGGCGCCATGCGCCGGATACTTGTCGGCCTGATGCGCTGGAGCCATGCGGATCTCATCTTCAACTCGCGCGCGACGCGCGCCGCGTTCGGCGATCCCAAGGGCTCGCGCACGCATGTCGTCTACAACGGCGTCGCCGGGCCGGCGGCCGCCGAAACGATGACCTATGACGGCAAGCGCCCGTTGCGGGTGTTGCTGCTCGGCCGCATCAACAGGATCAAGGGCCAGGAAGTCCTGCTGGAGGCGATCGCTTCAATGCCGGCGGAATTGCGGTCGCGGATCGAGGTGCGGCTGGTCGGCGGCGCCTTCGAAAGCGCCGAGCGCGAGCGCGCCCTGGCCGAACTGGTCGAGAGCATGGGCCTGGCCGAACGCGTCAGCGTGTTGCCTTTCGTGCCGGACCCTTCGGAGCATTACCGCTGGGCCGATATCGTCACCGTGCCGTCGCGGCGTCCGGAATCGCTGGGCCGCGTCGCCATCGAGGCAATGGCCTATGGCCGTCCGCCGCTGGTGTCGGCGATCGGCGGGCTGGTGGAAGTGGTCATCGATGGCGAGACGGGCTGGCACGTTCCGCCCGGTGATGCCGCGGCGCTGGCCGGCAAACTGCGGGAGATCATCCTGCGGCCGGACGCCTGGCGTGGTTTCGTCGCCGCGGGGCGGTCGCGATACGAGGAGATTTTCAGCGAGCAGGTGGCGGCGGCGGCGATCGCGGCGATCGCCACGGACAAGCTGAGGACGGCGCTGGCGAAGCCTGGCCGGGCGCATGTCGCCCGCGAAGCGGAGACCAGTTCGTGAAGTTCGCGTTTCCCGCCCATCTGCTGCGGCGTCTCGTGCTGATGATCGGCGGCGAGGCCATGCAGAGCGGCTTTCACTTCGCGCTGAACATCGCGCTGCTGCATGTGCTGTCGGCGCAAGGCTACGGCATCTTCGCCATCGCCATGGTGATGGGGGGCGTCGGCCTGTCCTACATCCGGTCGCTGACCGCCGTGCCCGCCAGCATATGGATGGGCAAGAGCACCAACCGCGCCGGCGTCGACGCACATGATGTCACTTTCGGAACGGCGGCGCTCGTCGTGGCGCTGGTCATGGCCGCCGCCACGGCGCTGCTGATGCAGCTCTGGGGTGAAGCAAGCAGTGTCGCCGCCGGTTGCTTCGTCGGCGCGTGGTCGGTGCGCAGTTATATGCGCACGGCATTCTTCGCGCGCCGCCAACAGATGATCGTCTCCATCAGCGACTTCGTATTCACGGTCGCGGGCATCGCGTTGACCGCGCTGGCGATCTGGGTGGCCGCGAACGTGCTGCAAGCGGTGTTCTATGCACTGGCGGCGGCCAACCTGATTGGCATCGTCGTGCTGGTCCGGCTGGCGCGCCGGACGCTTCGCATCAGCTTCCGCATGCCGGCCCGGCGCCGTTACGCCAGGCTCTGGCCGCAGCTGCGCTGGTCGGGGTTCAGCGCCACCACCACCAACATCCAGGGACAGTGCCTGGCGCTGCTGGTCGCGGGTATTGCCGGACCGGCCGCTTACGCGCCACTGGCGGCGGTTCTCGTGCTGTTTGGCCCGCTGCGCATCGTCAGCCTTGCCTTCATGAACATGATCCAGCCGGAACTCGCCAAGCTGATGGCCAAGAACGAAGTCGGCCGCGTCTGGACCCAGGCCAAGATATGGGCCGTGGTGATGGGGCTCGGCAGCCTCGTCTACGGATGCGGCATACTGTTCGTCTTGCCGATGATAAAATCCCAGGCCCTCGCGGACGCCTCGATAGGCTTCATCGGGCTCCTGGCGATCGCGAACTATGTGCCGATCATGCTCTACATCATGCCCCGCGTCATCCTCGAGATACTCGGCGATTTCCGGATGGTCGCCTTCATCACGACGGCCGGCGCGATCGTCGGACTGGTCCTGATCGCCATCCTGCTCGCGGTCGCGTCTCCGCCATGGTCGCTCGCCGGTGCCGCTGCCTCCGAGATCGTCGTGCTTTTCGCCTCATGGTATTTCGCACGCCGCCACATGCGGGCGCTCGAGCCGAGGGATGACCGCCATGATGGCCAGTCAACGTCGTGGCGACGGGCCGAACACGTCCCGCTTGCCACGGGGAAAAGATAGGTGACGGACATGTCGATCCCGACAATGACGATAGCGCCTGCAACCGGGGCGCCGACACCTGGCGGGCAGGCCCTGGGCCACGGCGCCAGCATTGCCCATGGCGTCTACACGGCTCGGCTGCACACCAGCCTGGACACAGTCATGCCGCTCTGGCTGCGGTGCCAGGCCGAGGGCGTGTGCACGGCCCATCAATCCTATGCGTGGGTGGAGGGGATCGCCAAACGGTTGATGCCTGAAGGCGCCGAGCTGCTTGTCGTTGAAGTGACCGATGCCGGGACCGGCGAACCCAAGATGCTGATGCCGCTGATGCGGAGCTCGAGGTTCGGACATCGGGTGATCGAATGGCTGAGCTGCGGCGTCTGCGACTATTCCGCGCCGTTGCTGGCCGACAGGAGCCCCTGGACCCGGCAAGCCGCCGAGGCGGCATGGGCAGCGATCCGATCCGTCCTGCCGCCGGCCGACCGCATCCATGTCACCGGAATTCCGCGAGAGATTCACGGCGTGGGCAATCCACTGGCGATGCTGGCATCCGCCGCCGATTCCAGCCTCATCACCTCCGGGCTCGTCCTGGAGGGCGATCCGGAGACCCTGATCAAGCGCCACGGCAGGCCGTCCTTCGTCAAGACCTTCAACAAGGACTGGCGCCGGCTTGAACGGCACGGCAGCGTCGATCTGGTCGAGGCCAACACGCCGGCCCTGGTGGAGCTCATCTTCGGCGCCCTGGTCGAGATGCGGCTGCGGCGCTTTCGGCAACTGGGGCGTTTCGACCTGCTGGCGCAGCCGGCGGTCGTCGATTTCTACCGAAACGCGGCGCTTCAGGGCCTGGCCGACGGATCGGTGCGGGTCTTCGGATTGCGCGCCGGCGAGGACTGGGTCGCCGGCCAGTACACGCTGGCCCGGCAAGGCACCTTGCATGCCCTGCTGATCGGAATAGACCAGGACGTGGTGGTCAACGCCTCGCCGGGCCTGGCGATCATCGGCAGGCTGATGGAATGGGCACTGCGGCAGGGCTTCGTCTATTTCGACCTGTCGGTCGGCAGTCAGCCCTACAAGGAACAGTTCGGCGCCGAGAGTTCGGTCCTGGCCAAGATCGACGAAACGCTGACGCCGCTCGGCAAGGGCGTGGCCGCCGTCGCGGCGCTTCGCGAGCGGGCCGAGCTCTTCGTGCGCTCCAACCCGCGCCTGTTCAAGGCCGGCCAGGGACTGGTGCGCGGCTTGCGGCGATTGAAGAACTGAAGCGCCTGTCCGACCTTGTGATGGCTTTCCCTGGTATTTCAGCGGCAGCTTGACAAAGGGGTGGCACTGGCGCCACTTGCCGACAGCCATTGGGGGCTTTGGGGATATCGATGAAAAAGACTTATGAAAAGCCGACGCTCGACAAGCGTCAGCAGCTCACCCGCGTGACGGCCCTCACGGTCCTGTCAGGCAGCGAATAACAATCGACACCATTGAAAAGCCAGCCCGCCGCAGAAAGGTGGCGGGCTTTTCCGCCCCTGATCCCGATACAGGCGAATGATCGCCTGAGGCCGCCGGCGATCATGCGTCCGTGGCCTTGCCTGGCAAAGTAGAGCCTTGTTGACGCGATTCCAGACGGAACACTGTTTCACACTTTTCCCGGAATTGCTCCAACGCCTCACATCGCCTCGGAATCGAAAAGCAGCATCATCGCATCGTCGTCTTCAGGCGCGTATTTGCGCCGGTCGACGGCGCAGGCCTTGCCGATCTCGCTGGCAAATGCGGTGCGAATGGCGTCCAGGCTGTCGAAATAGAGGGTGGCGACGATGTAGGGTGTCTCGCCCGGCGGCGACAGGCTGACGATCGGCCGTTTGCTGACATCGTAGCGACGCAGGCCGGGAAGTTGTTTTGCGAGCGGCAGATGGATGTCGAAATAGTGCCGGTCGAAGGCGGCAGGATCGGCAGGGGTTCTGTAGATGACAAGCATTTTGGCCATGGTGGTGCTCCCTCTGGTGTGATCGGCGCCGCGATGTTGGTCGGCGCCGCACCAATGTCGTTCGCGGGGAGCGGATTTCGACAGTGGCGGGTTTTTCGCGGAGCCCACGACAGGGCGCTGGCGCCTCATGGTGTTGGCACGCGCCATCCGTGCGCGACCGGCCGGCGTGAGCATGGCCCCGCGCCGGCGCACCCGCCTGTCAGGGGCACGACCTCGAGGGCACTTGATCCAGGTCAAGGTGAATTGGCGTCGAAGCGCCTATCTTGTCTCCTGTCTTGGGAAGGACGCAAGGCGGGCGGGTGGTTCCAGGCCGGCAAGCTGAAAACAGCCCCGGTTTGGGCCGCCCGCGACTCTGTCGGAAGGTCGTGCCGCATTTGCAGGCCACCCGAAATTGACAGGACAGCGCGTCTCCGTCATCCTTGAGCCCAGTCGCCAGGCTGCGGAAGCAGCTTTGTTGCGTGTCAGGGCGACCGAGGGCAGCGTCATGTTCAGTCCCGTCATCGGCCAGAATTCGAAGCGCGCGGCGGTACGCAAGGCGCTCGACCGCCACAAGGTCTACATCACCGCGCAGAGTTTTTCGGCCGGCGCCTACCAGGCACGCGTGCTGGTCGACGGCGAAGCCTACTGGGTCGACGAATTCCGGCTCGCCCAGCTGCAGCAGGGGCTGTCGCCGGCCGAGCTCGAACTGACGCCGGCCACCGACGATTGAGATTCAGGAAGAGCGCGGCGGTCCTTGACGTGCGTCTCATTCCCTCGCGTATGCCATGACGACCCCTCCCAAACTCCGGACCTATCGCGCCAAGCGCGAATTCTCGAAGACGCCGGAGCCGGCCGGCGGGCTGGTCGCCGACGAAGGCAACCGCTTCGTCGTGCACAAGCATCACGCCACCGCCGATCACTATGATCTGCGCCTGCAGGTCGGCGGCGTGCTGAAGAGCTGGGCGGTGCCGCGCGGGCCCTCGCTCAACCCGGCGGACAAAAGACTGGCGGTCGAGACCGAGGATCATCCGCTCGAATATATCGACTTCGAGGGCGTCATTCCCGAGAGCGAATATGGCGGCGGGCCGATGATCGTCTGGGACACCGGCACCTGGGCGCCGATGGACGACGTCGAGAAGAGCCTGCGCACCGGCGCCTTCAAGTTCCGGCTGGCCGGCGAGAAGCTCAATGGCGGCTGGATGCTGACGCGGCTGAAACCCAAGCCCGGCGAGGACGAAAACAAGAAGAACTGGCTGCTGTTCAAGGAGCGCGACCTTGCCGCCGATCCCAAGCTCGACATCCTGGAAGCACGGCCGGAAAGCGTCAAATCCGGATTGCGCATCGAGGAGCTGGTGGCGCCGCCAAAGCCGGCGGCCAAACCCACGCCCAGACCGGGCTCGCTGAAGCCCGGCACGCTGCCGGGCGCCTTCAAGGCCCCGGCGCTCAGCCGCATCGAACCGCAGCTGGCGACGCAGGTGCCCAGGCCGCCCGATGGCGAGGACACCAGAGAGGTCTGGCTGCACGAGATCAAGTTCGACGGCTACCGCACCATGGCGCATCTCAGCGACGGCGTGGTCAAGCTGATCACGCGTGGCGGCATCGACTGGACGAAGCGCTATGGCGACCTGCCGCATGCCTTCGCCAGACTGCCATGCCGCGACGCCATCATCGACGGCGAGATCGTCGTGCTCGACGCCAAGGGCATCAGCCGCTTCGCGCTGCTTCAGGACGCGCTGGCCGAAGGCGCCGGCAGCAAGCTGCATTTCTACGCCTTCGATCTGCTTCATCTCGATGGCTGGGACCTGACCAAAGCGCCGCTCGTCCGGCGCAAGGCGCTGCTGGCCGAATTGCTCGCCGGCCTCTGCGCCAATTCCGCCATCCAGTTTTCCGACCATGTCGAAGGGTCGGGGCAGGGGCTCTACGACCAGGCATCCGAACTCGGGCTGGAAGGCGTCGTCTCCAAGCGCGCCACCGCGACCTACCAGAGCGGCCGTACCAGGAGCTGGACCAAGACCAAGGCGCTGCAGAGCGGCGATTTCGTCGTTGCCGGCTACACCACGTCGGACGCGACCGAGGGGCTGGCGGCACTGGGCCTCGCCGAATTCGACAGTGGCGAGCTGCACTATCGCGGCAAGGTCGGCACCGGCTTCGACGCCGGGACCGCCGGCGAGCTGCTTTCCCGGCTGGAGCCGCTCACCGCGGGCGCGTCCGCGCCCGAGGGCGTGCCGCGCGAAATCATGCGCGAGATGAACTGGGTGAAGCCGCTGTTCTCTGCCCGCATCCACTATGCCAACCGCACGGCGGACAATGCGTTGCGCCATGCGGTGTTTCGCGGCCTGCGCGATGTCGGCCTGTCGACGCCGGTGTCGGCCAAACGCAAGCGGCTGATCTCGGAGGCAGACCTTGCCACCATCTGGGTGACCAATCCGACGCGGCGGCTGTTCGGCAAGACCGGCCCGACCAAGCTCGACATCGCCGTCTACTACGCGCTGGTCGGCGATTTCATGCTGCCGCATATCCTCGGCCGCCCGGTGTCGCTGGTGCGCTGCCCGACCGGCCTGCCGAAGGACTGCTTTTTCCAGCGCCATGCCTTCACCGGCATGCCGCCATCGGTGGTGACGTTCGAGGCGACCAATTCCGAGGGCGAGACCAAATCCTACCTCTCGGTCGAAGGCGCCAAGGGCTATCTGGCGCTGGCGCAGTTCGGCGTCGTCGAGTTCCACACCTGGGGTACCCACCGCACCAGCCTCGACAAGCCCGACCAGATCGTCTTCGACCTCGATCCGGGCGAGGGGATTTCCTGGCGCGAGGTGGTCGAGGCGGCGGTGCACATCAAGGCCGAGCTGGAGGGTCTGGGGCTGGTGCCGTTCGCCAAGACGTCCGGCGGCAACGGCATCCACATCACCGTGCCGGTGACGCGCAAGCAGAACTGGAAGAAGCTGCACCAGGCGACCAGCGCGATTTCCACGCATCTGGCGGCCACCGCGCCCGACACCTTCACCACCACGATGGGCAAGGACAACCGCAAGAGGCGCATCTTCATCGACTATCACCGCAACGCGCGTGGCCACACCTCGGCCGCGCCTTACTCACTGCGCGCTCGCACCAACCTGCCGGCCTCGACACCGGTGAGCTGGGCGGATCTGGAGACCATCGATGCGCCGCAGGATCTGAACTATTCCTCGCTGCCGGGGCTGTTGGCGACTTCGGGGGATCCATGGGCGGAGATCGAGGAATTCGCGCGGGATTTGCCGGTGGTGTCGGAGACGAGGTAGCATAAATGAGAGGGCCAAGCCTTCTCGTCTTTCGTCATCCTAGGGCGTAGCAAGGAGCGAAGCGACGCGGCGCAGACCCTAGGATCCATGCCGTGACGTTGGCCGTAGAATGCGGCACATCAGGATGGTTGGCGATCGTGCCATTCGCTATCGTGACCACATGACCGGCTACGTCTACATGACCGCGAGTCAGAAACGCGGCACGATCTACATCGGTGTGACCAACGACCTTGGCCGACGCATGCCCGAACACAAGTCAGGCCAAGGTTCGCGCTTCACCAGTATTTACGGTGTGCAGCGACTGGTCTGGTACGAGGAATATTTCGACATCACCGACGCCATCCAGCGGGAGAAGTCGCTTAAACGCTGGCCACGCCAATGGAAGATCGAATTGATCGAGAAGGGCAATCCGGATTGGTTCGAGCTCTTTCGCGGAACTGGATGGTGAGCTTCCCGCACCGTTGTGGGGCTCTCAGGTCCCGGCATGGATCCCAGGGTCTGCGCGCGTCGCTTCGCTCCTTGCTTCGCCCTAGGATGACGAAGCTTCGAGGCATTCGGCCAGTCACCAGCGCCTCGCCCGCCTCGACGCTTCCGACAATTTGAATTATTCTCCATCCACGACCCTCCGGTCCCCTAAAACATTTCGTCAGGGATTTGCTTGTATCGTACGGGGTCGGTGTAGGATTTCTGCAGCCTCGTTCGTCCTTCGGACGAAAAGCGCTGCAGTCAATGTCAGTGCATGGCCGCGTAGGAGTGTTTCATGGCGCCCAGGGCAAGTTGGAAGGGTTACCTCAAGCTCAGCCTCGTCAGCTGTCCGGTCCGGCTCTATCCGGCGACGACGACCAGCGAGCGCATCAGCTTCAACCAGCTGCACAAGAAGACCCACAACCGCATCAACATGAAGCCGGTCGACCCGGAACTCGGGCTGGTCGAGCGTTCGGATCTGGTCAAGGGCTACGAGTACGAGGACAAGCAGTACATCATCATCGATGATGCCGACCTCGACGCAGTGCGCATCGAATCCAACCACACGATGAACATTGAAGCCTTCGTCGACGAGGGCGAGGTCGACGTCATCTATCAGGACGCGCCCTATTACCTGGCGCCGGATGGCGCCATGGCGGAGGAGACGTTCGCCGTGCTGCGCGAAGCCATGCGCAAATCCGGCAAGCTGGCCATCGCGCGCCTTGTGCTGTCCAGCCGCGAACGGGTGGTGACGATTGGCGCGCGCGAGAACGGCATGTTCGTGTGTACCTTGAGGAATCCGAACGAAGTGCGCGGCACGGCTGAGTATTTCGGCAACATCCCGGCCGGCAAGCCCGACCCGGAAATGCTCGAGCTGGCCGAAGCGCTGATCAAGCAGAAGGAAACCACCTTCGACCCGAAGAACTACGAGGACCGCTACGAGATCGCGCTGATGGCGATGATCCGTGAGAAGCTGAAGGGCCACAAGCCGATCATCGCGGCAGCACCCGAGCGCGGCAATGTCATCAACCTGATGGATGCGCTGAAGGCAAGCCTGTCGCAGTCGAAGCCGCCGGCCAAGTCCAAGAGCAAGGCCGACGAGGCAGCCAAGCCCGCCGCCAAGAAGGCGGCAGCGGGCGGTGCTCCTGAAAATCCGCTGAAGGCCAATCTGCTCAAGGCGGTCGGCAAGAGCAAGAAATGACGGCACAAGCCGTCCTGGTGCCGGGAGCCGTCTTCGGCACGATCGGCGCGCTGGCGGCGTTTCCGCTGAGGTTGGCGGCGCGCGAGGTCGAGCGCCAGCACGGCCAGATCAGGCGCGGAGTCACCAGGCGCACAACGCATGTGGTGTTCGGCCGGACTTTTCTCGCCAAGGCCGGGCTGATCAAGAACGGCGATGCCGAGATCGAGCGCCGCGTTGCCGCCGAGCGCGCCGCCGGGCGAACGCTGATCAGCGAGAACGGTTTCCTGCGCCTGCTCGGGCTGATGAAGGCGCCGGAAGCCTCCTCGCTGTCACGGCAATCGCTGATCGAGCAGTCGCGGCTGCCGGGCGGCGACCTCGACCTGCTCTCGCTGTTCGATGCCTTCGAGCATGACAGCGAACCTTATTCCTTCCGCGACCTGATCCTGGCGCGCAAATATGCCGGGTTGGTGGCCGGCGGCGCGACCTGGGGGGCGATCGCGCGCTCGGTGCACCGCTCCGGCCCGGTGGCTTCGCTCACCGCCAAGTCGCTCAATGTGGGCTCGGCTTTTGGCCGCGCCGATGCGATCTATCTCGAAGGCGGCCAGAGCGAACTCGACGGGCAGTTGCTGTTCGACCTGGGCATGGCCGGTTCAGCCGGCGACGACACTTTGGAAGAACTATTTGCCGAGGCGGAAGCAGCCGAGGAGGGTGGCGACCATGACGGGGCGGCCGCGCTCTACCAGCGCTGCCTTGCCATCGACCCGAGCGACGCCATTGCCGCCTTCAACCGCGCGAACTGCCTGCGCGCCGGCGGCCACGCGGCGGAGGCCGCGCACGACTATATCAGCGCCATAAAACTCGATCCGGCCTTCGTCGAGGCCTGGTTCAACCTTGCCGGATTGATGAGCGAGCAAGGCCGCGAGGCCTCGGCGCGGAGGCACCTGCAAAAGGCGATCGCGCTGGACAAGACTTATGCTGATCCGGTGTTCAACCTGGCGCGGCTGGAGTTCGATGCTGGTAGTCTCGCGGAGGCGCGGCGGCTGTGGGTGCGGTATCTCGAGCTCGATCCGGATTCGGAATGGGCCGGGGTGGCGGCCAAGGGGGTGCAGTTCGTGGATATCCAGCTGGCACAGAAATCGGCGTCCTGACGATATGCTGGATGCAAAGTCCATTCGAAAAACGGTTGCCGAGGAACTCCATGCCCGCCTTGGAGCGAAATGGTTCCAGCCAGACAGCGCTAGGCTTGTGGTCGTGTCGGGAGACAACTTGACCGACTTCAATATCGAATTGGACTGCTATACTGACCGCCGATACGGGGCATACGACTGTTCCATTTCAGCCGTCTTCAAATGGAAGAAATTCGCCAAGTTTTATAAGCAATTGGCTGAATGGTATAATGTCAAATTCCAAGGTTCCGCGCGGTCCAACGGGATGGTGTTTGTCGGCGTTGGTTTTGATGGGATTCATGCAGATTTCAGACCCCCTAGCCGAGATACGTTCTGGGTCGCCAATGAACAAGATCTTGATATTTTTATAGCCCAGTGCGCAGCCGATCTTGATGGCAAGGTCGGCGAGTGGATCAAGAGATGGTTCAGTTGGCCCTCGGCGCTGGATGTGATGGATGCTCACCCAAACCTCTGCGGGGCATGGCGAGATACAGCCTATTATTGCTTGATGGAGCAGGTTCATGGGCGCGAAGCTGCCTGTGCGTGGGTTCGCGGCATCGATGCTGCAGGCTGGCCGGAATGGCTGGCTGCACAGGTGGAATATCTGCAGTCGCAGGTTTGCAGCGGAGCCTCCGGGCAATCATAGCTGTTGCCTGACGAAAGGATCGCAATGGCCGCGCTTGAACACCCCCCTCTGTCCTGCCGGATATCTCCCCCGCAAGGAGGGAGATTGGCAGCTTCCACGGTCTGCTCGCCTTCCAACGTTGGCGATTGGCGAGGGCGATGGCGACATCCAATCTCCCCCCTTGTGGGGGAGATGGCCGGCAGGCCAGAGGGGGGTGGGACGGAACGCAGCCTCTATAAGTGGGCCGCCCCATGACACACTTTCTCTTCGACGGCGACGACACCGCGCCCGTCACCATCCTGCTCGCGCATGGAGCGGGCGCGTCGATGGATTCTCCTTCGATGACCGCCACCGCCAAGGCGCTGGCGGCGGCCGGCTTCCAGGTCGCGCGCTTCGAATTCCACTACATGGCGGCGCGCCGCTATGGCCATCGCAAGCCGCCGCCGCGCGCCGAGACGGTGAACCCGGAATACATCAAGGCGATCGCCGACCTCAGGGCCAAGGGCGTGGCCGGTCCGCTGATCATCGGCGGCAAGTCGATGGGCGGGCGTGTCGCCTCTATGGTGGCGGACGAGATGTTTGCCAAGGGCGAGATCTCGGGCCTGCTGTGCCTCGGCTATCCCTTCCATCCGCCTGGAAAGCCGGAGCAGTTGCGGACAAAGCATCTTGCCGGACTGAAGACGCCAACGCTGATCTTCCAGGGCACGCGCGACGAGTTCGGTACGCGGGACGAGGTCGCGGCCTATGGGCTATCCGATGCGATCGAGGTGATCTGGCTGGAGGATGGCGATCACGACCTCAAGCCGCGCAAGAGTATTTCGGGATTTTCGACGGCCGATCATCTGAAGACGCTGGCGGAGGCGGTGAAGGCGTGGGCGGCGCGGTTACGGACTTCGTCATCCTAGGGGCAAGCCCGAAAATGACGAAGCGAATGGCCAAATGAAACTCGCCACCTTCAACATCAACAACATCAACAGCAGGCTGGAAAACCTGCTGGCGTGGCTGGCGGCCGCAAAGCCGGATGTCGTCTGCCTGCAGGAACTCAAGGCGCGCGACACGCAGTTTCCGCGCTCAGCCCTTGCCGATGCCGGCTACGGCGCGGTGTGGAAGGGCGAGCCGACCTGGAACGGCGTCGCCATCCTCGCGCGCGGCGCCGAACCCGTCCTGACCCGCGACGCCTTGCCCGGCGACGATGCCGACAGGCAGAGCCGCTATATCGAGGCGGCCGTCAATGGCATCGTCATTGCTTGCCTCTATGCGCCGAACGGCAACCCGCAGCCGGGGCCGAAATTCCAGTACAAGCTCGCCTGGCACAAACGGCTGGAAGCACATGCCGAACAGCTGCTCGACACCGGCCTGCCGGTGGTGCTGGCCGGCGACTACAACATCGTGCCCGAGCCGCGCGACATCTACGCCACCCGCTCCTATGACGACAACGCGCTGGTGCAGCCGGAAAGCCGCGCCGCCTTCGCAGCGCTGCTGGAGCAGGGCTGGACGGATGCGCTGCGCAAGAAGCACCCGAAGGAGACGCTCTACACGTTCTGGGATTATCGCCGGAACCGCTGGCCGCGCGACGCGGGCTTGCGGCTCGACCACATATTGCTGTCGAAGACACTGGCCCGCCGGCTCAAGGCCGCCGGCATCGACCGCGACATGCGCGGTGAGGACGGCGCGAGTGATCATGCGCCGGTTTGGGTGGAGTTGCGATAGCCAGCAAGAGCCGGCGAATCCGGGGATGCCTGCTGCGCCTAGGGAGCGACGCCAACGCCGGCATAAATCAACCCGGCGAAGAACAGGGGAAAGCCGACCAGACAGGTCGCCATGACGACGACAACGGCGGTGGCCATCCGCTCGCCACGCCTGCAAAGCGCGTCGGCAGCGGCGTCGTCTTGCGGGATGAGCTCTCGCAAGAAGTCCGAAATATCCTGGTTCGCGGGTATCTGGTTGTCGTTTGCGGGCAGGGGGGCCGGGGCCTTGGAAATAGGTGTCTTCGGAGCTGGATTCACACTTTGCCTCACAATCGATCGCGTGCCCCAAACGTCGAAACGCGGCAATGGTTCCGGATTTTCTAAATTAGCGATGATCGCCGTTCGAGGGGCGTGAGTGGCGTTTTGCGATACGATGTTGGCGCTGACAGCCTGACTGTACGGCCCAAACCCGGCGAACGGGGCGCCCGATGAACAGGTTGGCTGACGGGTTGCCTGCGCTAGCCGGTGATCTTCGCGCCCGATGGATGGCTGTCGCCGAGGGCGATCAACGGAACCGCAATGATGCCGCTGGCGAGCAGCAGCCAGTCCTGCGGCACACCCAGAAGGAATGCCGCACTTCCTCCAATCAACGACCAGATGAACGGGATCGCAACCAGCCACCGCGGCAGGGGTGGCTTGGCGAGGAGGAAGAATCCGAAAGTGAAGATCGTCACTGGACAGGGGGTGACACCGAACGCCGGCATTTCCGGATAAGGGTGACCCATCCAGATGCCGAGAAGAGGATAAAGGATGGTCGCGTAGGCGACAAAGGCGATCCCCACACTCACGGCAAGCCCTAAATCCCGGCCGAAACGCAGCTGCCTCCTGAAGACACCGCAATAGAGCAGCAAGGCTCCCTGGGTGACGAACATGGCTCCAAAGATAAACGCCGCCTTGTTGATCGCGGTGAAATGGAGCCAGTGATATGCGATGCCGGTCCACAGCCACATGACCGCCAGGATGACCGCGACCAGGCGATCCGCCATTCGTGGCCGCCAGAGCAGCAGGACCACGGCGAGGGCGCCGCATGCAAATGCCGCCGGTTGCATTGGCCAGATCGCTTCATTGTAGGCAACCAGATTGGCAAGAAACTGGTCGCTGGTGAACGGCAGCATCGGGGAGCCTCCAACCTGCCTGACCCTAACCACGGCCGCGGGATGCTTCCTTGATCTGGCACAATCTTTCCGTGCCTGCGCACCTGCCGCACGACTGGGTGTGGTTCGGCGCGGATGCAATTTTGCGCTGGCTGCCTGGTGCTGGTAATCTCGGGTCCTGAACCGTGCGGCGGGGCAGGGCTCGTGACGAGCCGACCGGCGGTGCAGGCGAGGGGGCGCGATGGACAGGTTGGCTGAGCGGCTGTTTGCGCTTCCCCTGCTGGCGGTCGCCCTGGCTTGCCTGGTTCGCGCCTATCTGCTTCTGGGCGGCAGGGATTTCGCCTGGGGCGGGATGGTCCGCATGCTGCATGGTCCGGCCATGCTGTTGCCGGTGGTGTTCCTGGCGGTGGGCGCGCTCTGCCTGCTTGGCGCGTTGTTGTTCTGGGCCGGGCTGCTGCCCGGCCGGCCCAGCCGCTCCACGGGAACGCCACTTTTTGGCTGCGACGCCGAGATCGATCCCAAGGGCCGTCCGGGCCTGTGGCGCGCCTTCCTTGTCCTGCCGGTGATTGCCGTGCTGACGCTGCTGGCCGATCCGGTCCTGTGGCGGGGGCAGGGCCAGGGCGGCGAGGTGGCCTCGCCAAGCCAACCCAAGGCTGACGAACCAAAAATCCCTGAACCGAAGACCAACGAGCCCAAGGGCAACGACGTCGCCAGTGCACCGCCGGCACCGGTGCTCCCGACGCCGCCCGAGGTCGTGCCGCCGCCGCCCGCTGCCCCAGCACCGCCCGAGGTCGCGGTCATTCCACCGCCCACCGTGGCGCCCTTGCCGCCACCGCCGCCGGCTGCTCCGACGCTGCCCGACGGCCATCGTGACGCCGTCGTCTGGCTATCGGTGGCGCCCGACGGTCGCTCGATCCTCAGCGCCAGCACCGATCATGTGATCAAGCTCTGGGACATCGGCGGCAAGCATCTGATCCGCAACCTCGGCGTCCACAAGGACATGGCGCGCACCGCGCTCTACATGCCCGACGGCCTGCGCGCGCTGACGGGGGGTGACGACGGCGAGATCGTGCTGCGCCAGCTTTCCGACGGCGCGGTGCTGCATGTCTTCCAGTCCGGCGGCAATGGCGGCGTCAACAAGCTCGCCATCACGCCGGACGGCAAGCGCGCCGTCAGCGGACACGATACCGGCAACGTCATCGTCTGGGACCTCGTCAACAACGCCGTGCTGCATGTCCTGACCGGGCATGACTGGTCGATCAGTGCGGTGGCCGTCTCGCCCGACGGCACCCGCGCGGTCTCGGGCAGCATCGACGGCACGTTGAAACTCTGGGATATCGAAAGCGGCAAGCAATTGCGCAGCTGGCACGGCCATGAACAAGGCACCTATGGCGCGGTGTTCACCGCCGACGGGCATCATCTGATCACCGGCAGTGGCGACCTGACGATCAAGGTCTGGGATCTCGACAGCGGCCGCGAGGTGAAGCGCCTCGAGGGCCACGAGGGCACGGTCTACACGCTGGCGCTGTCGGCCGACGGCAAGCGGCTGCTGTCGGGCTCGCTCGACGGCACGGCACGGCTGTGGGACATGGAAACCGGCAACCAGATCGCCATGTTCGACAGCCAGACCGGCCCGATCTACGCGGTGGCCTTCGCCGCCGACGGCACGGTGCTGACCGGCGGCTACGACCGCACCATCCGCGACTGGCCGACCACCGGCGGCGATGGCATGGTGCTGTTTGCCGGGGCGCCGGGGTGAGCGGCTTCTGCCCCATCGGCGGCAGTATCGGATGACAGAACGGCGCTAGTCTGCCAAGTTGGGTCGACAAGGCTGAGCAAGCTGTGTGAGTAATGCTCGGGAGGGGTTTTGTTGTGTATGGGTCGGCTCCACTGAGTGCTCAATTGCGTTCGAGGTTGTTGCAGGTGATCGGGGTGTTTGGCGCGCTGGCGTGCCTGATCGAGGGCTGCGCGAATCCGCGCATCATTGAAAGCGCCGTGCCGACGGCTCCTCCGGCCGAGGCCCAGCAATCCTGCACCGCACAATGGCATGCCCGAGGCCATACGACCCAGGCCCAGGCACAGGCATTCGCCAGGAAATGCCTCCATGCGCAAGGGGCGCTGGAAAAGCAATTCGACAACAAGACCGTCACCCGCAAGGTGACGGCGCTGATCGATGCCGATCAGCCGTTGACCGCCCTCGAACCATCCGACGTCGGCATCTTTTGTCCGGGCTATATGCTGCAAGGCAGGCAAGGGCGCGCGGTTTTCTGGCGCACGTTGATTGCCAACCTGGCCGGCGCGGAATCCGTCAACAACAGCGCGGCTGCCTTCTGGGAAGCGGACCAGGACCAGTACTCCATCGGGCTGCTGCAGCTCTCGTTGGCCGACGAGGGGAGATACAGATGTGGTTTCAAGTCGGAGGTCGACATCACCGATCCCGACCGCAACCTCGCCTGCGGCATTAAGGTCGTGACGATGCTTGTCAGGGCGGACGGCATGATCGGCGGCGGCGCGGGTCACGAGATGAAAGGCGCCGGCGCCTACTGGCAGAACCTCCGGCAGCCATCCGAAGTGCGCAACCGGCTGATCAACGCCACCAAGGCGGTCGCGGAGTGCAAGCCGGACCCCCGGAACGCCTGAGGCGGTCCGTCGTTTCACGGAAGCGCGACTTATCTCTTGTTCGACGCGAATATGGATCGACAGCCTGCGTCGGGCGGCTTTATCTTCGACCACCCAGCCCCAACGCCATCTTCGCAGCCATGTCAGCAAACATACCTTCCGCCACCGCCCCGCTTGTCGTCATAGACCTCCAGACCGGCATGTTCGACGGCGTGCACGAGCCGCCGATCCATGATGCGTCGGGTATCGTCGAGCGCGCGCGGGCGGTGATCGACTGGGCGCGGCGCGGTGGGCGCAAGGTTGCTTTTATCAGGCATGACGGACCGGCGGGCGATCCGCTGGCGCCGGGCGAACCGGGCTGGCCGGTGTGGCCCGCGCTTGGCCAGGCCGAGGGGGAGCCGACCTTTGCCAAATCCGTGCGCGATGCCTTCAGCAATCCCGCTTTTGCCGACTGGGTGGCCGGGCAGGGCGCCGGCGCGGTCGTGCTCCTCGGCGCGCAGACCGATTTCTGCGTGGCGGCGACCGTCAAGGGCGCGCTGGCCAGAGGGCTCGGCGTGACCGTGGTTTCTGATGCCCACAGCACGCTGGACAGCGCCAGCGAGAGCGCGCCGCAGATCATCGCGCGCCACAATGCCAGCTTCGCCGAGGCCGGCGCCGGTCTGGTGACGACGAAGGCGCTGGTCGGCGGCTGAAGCCAAGGGGCAGGATGATAGCGCCAAGCGCCTCATGCCGTGGTCGACACGGACGGGGGGGCGCATTGTTGGGGTGAGCTCGGCGCCCGCGTCGACCAGGGCGGCTCCTCGCCGCAACAACAGCGTCGCACATCGCCCGCCGAAAGAAACTTCCGCGAAAGCGGAATAGGCGGGGCCAAAATACGCAATCCGCGTCGGGGCAAGGTGGTGGCGGGGGATAGCAAGATGCCGGGTGAAAATGCATGCCCGTCGCCCGGTTTGCCGTGAAGACACTCCGGCCCGTGTCGACAAGCTTCGCTGATGTGGGGACGGCGATCTGTTGCCGCCGTGCAACTGCGTCCGCCGAAACGGCCCGCTGTTGATACTTTTGATACTTTTGGTTGCAGTCGCTGGTTTGGGTTGTGATATCGCTATGGATTAATTGGTGCGGAGGTATCTATGAAACTGGCGCTGCTCTGTTCAGTTGCATTTCTGGCGGCCTCGTCCCCGGTCTTGGCGGCGGATCTCATTGAGCCGGTTGCCGCCATGCCTTTTTCCTGGACCGGCTTCTATGGTGGTGTTCAGGCGGGTGGCGGATGGAACGACAGCCGCTGGTCACAGACGACCAACCCGACCTTCAACACCAACGGGTCCGGAGGTATTTTCGGCGGCCAGATTGGCTACAACTACCAGATCAATCAATTCGTTGTCGGCGTTGAAGGCGATTTTGCAGGCTCGACCGTGAAGGGCGACAACCAGTGCTCGAACGTGCTGGGTACAACCTGCGAGGCCAAGCAGGACTATCTGGGCTCGGTGCGTGGACGCCTCGGCTACGCGGTCGACCGGTTTCTGATCTATGGCGACGCTGGCGTTGCATTCACCAAGTATAAATTCGCCGAGGTTGACGTCTTTCCTCAATCGTTTGGTGGCGGGTCTCGGGTGGGCTGGACCGCGGGCCTCGGCGCCGAGTATGCTTTCACCGATCATTGGACCGTCGGCGTCGAATGGAATTATTACGATTTTGGCTCCAGGGCCGGCGAAAGCGATGTTCAGCCAGGCTTCTTCGTCGACAATCGCGATACGGAAAATGTCGTCGTCGGCAAGATCAACTACAAATTCTGAGACAGGCAGCGTCAAGCTGTGACATGCGGACCATCTCGATCTGATGTTCGGATGGCAGGCTCTGGGAAGCGGACTGCGTGGACATCTGCCGCATCGCTGGCGCGAGGGTAAACGTCACGGAAAAATGGCCCGGCGGCCAGGTGCAAAGGGCGGCACGCCGGGCCCAGCCGGCTTCTGGCGGTCGCCGGCTGTTTTTATATTCGCAATCTCTAATGTTTAATGCAAGGCGGCTTCAAACCTCTCCTGGGGATAAAGGCCTTTGGGCCTTGGCTCTCAGAAGCCGGCCGCTCCCGCCACCATCAACATCAGCATGACGACCGCCGCGCTCAGACGGCGGCCGTTGCCAGGGTTGCTGCGTTCGGACGAATTCTGCGATGGGTCCTGGGCGGCGGCGATTTCGGCATCGCTCAGTAGCGGCGCAATTCGCAGACGCGCACCTTCTCGATGACCCAGTGATGATGGCGCCAATGCTTCCTCACCTTCACGAAGCAATGGCGGTTGTGATGCTTGCGCCAGTGATGATCGCGCCAGCGATTGTCGCGCCAGTGGTGCCGGCCCATATTGCCATTGTCCGTCGTGATGACGAGGCTTGCGGCTTGCGCCGGGGCGACGATGACCGGGGACAGGACGGAGATGGCGACAAGTGCCGAAAGAATGAAGTTTTTCAAAGTGGATATCCTCCGCTATTAGCATTTGCTCATGTCAATTCGAAAGGCGGCAAAATGTTCCGCCGCCTGCTCGATCAGTTCGCGGCCCTTGGATCGGCCGCCTGAAACGATCGGGCCGGTGGCGAAGACAGTGCGCGTTGATCCGATGGCTGTTCGTTCAGGTAGAGCGAGCCGCCCAGAACAAGGAACACGATGCCCACTGCCAACAATCCCACCATCAGCACGGCAATCGCCGTGCCCGGACCGTGGCCTGTGTTGACGATGGTGGATCGATAGGGCATCGCACTTTCCTCCCGACATGGATCCGGCGGTGCCGGAGACCTCGCAGCAAACGACCAGCGTGGCCGGATGTTCCCCTTGGCCGGCTCCAATCCGGTCCCATCGGGCCTTTGCGTTTTCGTATGGGACCAAGGTCTTAGGTGCCGGCCGCAAAGGTCCGAGAGCCCTGTTCGGTTCCGGCAATGTCCATTGGACGTTCCGCTATTTTAGTCAAGACTGATATAATAGGGCGTCGCATCGAGGGGCTACGACCGGGCTAAAACATAGCCGGCGAAGCGTCTCGTCGGGCCGGCGTTGGCAGGGTGTCCTGCGCCGCTCAAAACGGATTGACATGGCAACGCCCGGCGGCGAATTAGCGCAGTCAAACAATGCATGGGGCGACAATGAAGAAGATCTACGAGAAGCCGGTCCTGGTTCGCCGGGAAAAACTGACGAACGTCACGGCCCTTAGCGGGCCATCCGGGCTGCCCAAGGGCTGACCGGCCGGCAATCTGAAATAGCGCTTCGAGCGGCGCTGTGCTTATGGCGGTCCAATTGCGCGACTACCCCAGCCACCACCACAGTGCCGCGATCACCGCCACCACGGCGGCCACCGTCAGCCCCAGCATGATGTAGGAGCCCTTGATGATGTCGCGGATGATCTTCTTGATCGTTTCGCGGTCGTTGAGGTTGGGGAAGGGCTCGTCTGGTTCGGCGACGCCAACGAAGCGACACAGCGGCCCCCAGCCTTCGGTCACGTTGTAGACCAGCAGCTTTTCCGGAGGCACCGCCGCCTTCACCTCCTCGACATAGGCCTTGTAGCGCGCCACCGCCTTGTCGCGGTCGTCCATCACGCCGGCCAAGGTGCGGCCCCAGACCAGCTTCCTCGACATGTCGCCGAATTTCCGGCCGAATGGCGTCAGCCATTCCAGGATCTTGAACTGCCAGACATTCTCGGTGAAGTAGATCGTGTCGATCGTGCTTTCGTACCAGGCCTCGGCGCCGCGCGGGTGCAGCGTCAAAAGCACCTTGGCGTCGGGATAGGCAACGAGCAGTTCCTTCCACACGCAACAGCCCGGATTGTCGACGGTGGCCTGATAGTTGGCGAAGACGCGGTTCCAGTCGTGCTGGATGCCGGGCGGGCTGTTGGCCACCATGCGCCAGAAGTCGAGATGGCCCTTGTTGGCCTTGTTCATGATGACTTCCTGCATGTGGTATGAGGGAAGGCCGAGCCTGTTCAGCGCGGCAAAGGTCGACCACGTGCCCGTGCGGCCGAAACCGGCCCCAATCAGTTTGAGCGTCATTCCCCCATCCCCCACCCCATCCGCATCCGGCGTGGATCAGTATTTCCAGCCGCCAGGACCGGGCCGCTTGTACAGGGAATGATGTTGCGCCTGTGCAGGCTTTCGCGCAATGGTTTTGCGCGCAGCGGGCGCTGGAGGGAGCGACCAGCAATGCCTCCGGCGGCAATATTTTTAGAAATGGCTAATATTTATGACCGGTCACGTTTCGGTGAGCGGCGCTCACGCGGCCTGCTAGCGCTGTCCTACCAACCCATCCACTCGCGCGTGCGCCAGGCAAGGCCGGCAAACGGCGCCATCAGCGCGATCACGACAAACATCAGCGTGAAGGGATGCCTGGTCACTGAGGGTCGGGGAGCCATCTGGTCTTCATCCTTGCTGGTGATTTTTGCCACAACGTCATCGAGATCACATGGTTGCATGCGGACCAGATTGGTCGTGCCGGCGATGTTGGAACCAAGCCGCGACCCTTGCGTTTTTCGATCGCGACCGGTGAGGCTGCCACCTCCGCCGGGCGCCGTTGAAGGCTCGCCCTGCTCCCGGCGGGGCGAGCCTTTTTCGTACCCGAGAAGAGCGGCTGGAACGACATTGCGCGCTCAATGTTAGCTGCGTCCTCGCTTTGAAAGGCCGTGCCGCGGCACCCTTTCAAGGCGATAGTCCTCATGATTGTTCTCAAGTTATTCTGCCAGTCTACGGAAATTTTTCCGTTAACTTGGAAGCATATAATCCATTGATGCACGTTGGCTGGAATAACGAAAATCGCCACACGCTCGATTAAACAACACATTTATTCCACAATTCGAAATGGAACCTCGTGGCGATGATCGAGTTTTCGTCCCAGGGTGGCTTTCAGATATCCCAACACGGAGGTTGTTATGAAACATTATCTTTCGAGTGCGACTGCCGCGATCATCCTGATGAGCGGCATGGGTGTGGCTCTGGCGGAAAACGTCGTCGTCGTCCAGCCGGAACAGGAGACGGTCATTCGCGAATACGTCAAGAAGCAGCCGCTGGCGTCGGTGAACCTTCTGGGCGTAGAGCTCAAGCTGGGCTCACCGGTACCGGACACGGTTGAATTGCGCGAAGTGCCCAACGTCAAGTACCGCGTCGCCGTGATCAATGACCAGACTGTCCTGGTCGACCCCGAAACCCATCAGATCGTCGAAGTCCTGCACTGACGATCGCCTGACAACCGGCATCGTGCCGGGTTGGTCTTTTGGAAAAAGCCCGCCATCGACGCAAAGTCGTGGCGGGCTTTGTCTTGCAGCAGGCCGAGCAGCGCGCGGGCCGGGCGCATCGATCGCCGCGACCCGCGTGATCGGCCGCATGCTTTGGGCTGGAAAACCGGCCCGCCAGGGTGCAGGGTGCGACCATGCGGGACATTCGTGCGCTGGCTTTCGCGGCCGGCCTTTTCGGCGGAAGACCTGAAAGCCCTTCGATGACCATCCAGCCAGTCGAGATGAGTGTTCGCGACGACGCGCCCCGCATCATGCTTCTGCTTGGCAGTGCGCCCGACGCGGTGCGTTGCGAGCCGTGGCCGAAGCAGGCCTTCAGCCGGATCGTTGCCATCAACAATGCCTGGCGCGTGCGCCCCGACTGGGATTTCCTCGTCCATGCCGGCGATTTCCCGTCGGACCGGCTGCCCCACGACGCGAGTTTGCGGCAGGCTCAAATATTCAGCGCCACGCAGTATGTTCCGGCGCAGAACGCCTTCGGGGGCTTCGTCTATGCCGGCGCCACGATGGCGCTGACCGCCGCCTACTGGACCATTCACAGCCAGAAGCCCGATGTGCTGGCATTCCTGGGCTGCGACATGATCTACGACCGGCCGGGCAAGACGCATTTCTACGGCATCGGCCGTCCCGATCCCTTGCGCGACGACGTCACCCTGCGCAACCTCGAGGCCAAGTCGGCGCGCCTGCTCGTGCAGGGGCTGCAGCATGGCTGCCTGTGCATCAATCTGCCGGACCTGCCGCGCAGCCGGCTGGTCTTTCCCAGGCTCGCCTTCGACGCGCTCGGCGGTCTTTCGCTGGCGCGGATTGCCGAAATGAGGGCGGAAATCCTCGGCAACATCCGGCTCGACAAGGCCGAAAAGGCCGAGGAGATCGAGAAGGACCTCGGCTATTTCTACGAGGACGGCATGTACTGGAACCATCTCGACGAGATCGACGAGACATTCCTTGCCGACATCGACCGACTGTGGATGTCGGCGGTCGAGAAGGAACGGGTGGGCTGAAGCGGCCAACCGTCCCCACGAGGGAGGTTGGCACGTTTTCGGCTGGGTTTACTCGGCCGCCAGTTTGTCCTGCGTCTTCGTGTCGAAGTCGCTGGCGTCGTGGCGCTCGTGCAGTTGCAGGGCCGGCTCGCCAAAGGCGCGGTTGACCATGCGGCCGCGCTTGACAGCCGGGCGGGCGTCGATCGCCTGCGCCCAGCGCTGCACGTTCTTGTAGTCCTGCACGGACAGGAACTCGCCGGAGTCATTGTACATGCGGCCAAGCGCCAGCCCGCCATACCAGGGCCACACCGCCATGTCGGCGATGGTGTAGTCCTTGCCGCCGAGATATTCTGATACGGCGAGGCGACGGTCCAGCACGTCCATCTGGCGCTTCACCTCCATCGAGAAGCGGTCGATGGCATATTCGAATTTTTCCGGCGCATAGGCGTAGAAATGGCCGAAGCCGCCGCCCAGATACGGCGCCGAGCCCATCTGCCAGAACAGCCATGACAGGACTTCGGCGCGGGCCGGCTGTTCGGTTGGCAGGAATTCGCCAAACTTCTCGGCGAGATAAACGAGGATCGAGCCGGATTCGAAGACGCGGACCGGCGTCTTGCCGCTGCGGTCCATCAGGGCGGGGATCTTGGAGTTTGGGTTGACCTCGACGAAGCCGCTGCCGAACTGGTCGCCATCGTTGATCCTGATCAGCCAGGCGTCGTATTCGGCGCCCTTGTGGCCGCGCGCCAGCAGTTCCTCGAGCATCACGGTCACCTTGACGCCGTTCGGCGTCGCCAGCGAATAGAGCTGCAGCGGGTGCTTGCCGACCGGCAGTTCCTTGTCATGCGTCGGCCCGGCGATCGGCCGGTTGATGCTGGCGAAGGCGCCGCCATTCGCCTTGTTCCAGGTCCATACTTTCGGCGGGGTGTAGTCAGTCATCTCGGGGCCTCGTGTCTTGGGGGGCTTGTGGGAAGGAAGGGCGGTCCATCTACAGCTAGGGCTGCGGACGGGGAAGTTCAACTTGCGTTGAACTATTGTTTATGAAGGTCTCTTACCCGGCCCTTCGCAGGCTCAGGGCGTTCGAAACTCGAAAAGCCAAGCAATTGGCTTTTCGTGGCCTCCGGCCACCGTTCCTCACCCCTTGCACCATCTCCTGCGTGGCATACCTATAGAAATACCACGTACCAGGAATGACAGCATGACCATCACTCCCAATCCGCGCTCCGTCGTCGCCGTGCGGGCCACCGTTCCCGACGATGCCTTCACGGCCGGAGCGCTCGGCACGCTCAGGGAAGGCAGCGGCGTCGTCATCCGTGACGACGGGCTGGTGCTGACCATCGGCTATCTCATCACCGAAGCGGAGGAGGTCTGGCTGACCAGCCAGGACGGCCGCGTCATCCCCGCGCACGCGCTGGCCTACGACCAGGAATCGGGCTTCGGCCTGGTGCAGGCGCTGGCGCCGCTCGGCCTGCCGGCCGTGGCGCTTGGCGATGCCGGCAAGGCCAAGGTCGGCGACGCCGTGGTGCTTGCCGACGGCGTCGGCCGCTCGGTCCAGTCCAGGATCGTCACCAAGCAGGAATTCGCCGGTTACTGGGAATATCTGCTCGACGAGGCGATCTTCATCGCACCGGCGCACCCGTCCTGGGGCGGTGCCGGGCTGTTCGGTGCCGATGGTTCGCTGCTCGGCATCGGTTCGCTGCGCCTGCAGATGAGCCGCAACGGCGAAGTGGCCGATATAAACATGATCGTGCCCATCGATCTGTTGCCGCCCATTCTCGACGATCTCCTGACGCGCGGCCAGGTGGCCAAGCCGCCGCGCCCGTGGCTCGGCGCCCTCTCGGCCGAAAGCGATGGCAGGGTGGTGGTGATGAGCGTGACCGAGGGCGGTCCGGCGGCCAAGGCCGGCCTGCGCCAGGGGGACGTCATTTCCGAGGTCCGCGACGGCGCGGTCGATGGGCTCGCCGATTTCTATCGCAAGCTTTGGGAGAGCGGTTCGGCCGGCGCCGAGATCCCGATGCGGGTGGTGCGCGACGGCCGCGAAACCTGGCTGCGCGTCAAGTCGGCCGACCGCGGCAGTTTCCTGAAAAAGCCGCAGCTGCAGTAGGCGCTTCGCCCGACGATGCATCCGAGACTGCTCAAGACCTTCCTGGCGGTGGCGCGAAGCCGCAACATCACCCGCGCCGCCGAGACGGTGCACCTTGCCCAGTCAAGCGTCAGCGACCAGATCCAGGTGCTCGAGGCCGAGCTTGGCGCGGCCCTGTTCACCCGCGCGAAAACGGGTCTGGAGCTGACGCCGGCGGGGCTGGCGCTGAAGCCCATCGCCGAAGACCTGCTGCGGCTCGATGGCGAGGCGCGCGCTGCCGTGCAGGCGGCGGCGGGGCAGACGATGGGAGTGCTGACCATCGGCGCGCTGGAGACGATCGCCTCCGCCCGGCTGGCGCCCTGGCTGCCAGGATTCCAGGCCAGCCATCCCGACATCACCGTGCGGATGAAAGTGACCGACAGCGGTACGCTGCTGCGCCAGCTCGAGGACGGCGACGTCGATGTCGCGTTCTGCTTCGACCGTCGCGGCTTTGCGCAGGGCGCGTCCGATGAACGCCTCGCCAGGCGCACCATCGTGGCCGAACCGCTGGTCCTTATCGCGGCTCCGGCACAGGGCACCGCGCCAGGCGGCCTTGCCGGGCTTGCCACACTGCGCTTCGTGGCGACCGAGCCCGGATGCATCTACCGGCACATGTTCGACACAGCCTTTGCCGAGGCGGGTGTCGATGCGCCAAAACTTGCCGCCGAAGTCGGCAGCATCGGCGCTATTGCACGGCTGGTGGCCGCCGGCGCGGGGCTCGGCCTCGTTCCACGCCTTGCCGTCACCGATGCGCTCGCGCGCGGCGACATCGTCGAACTGCCGTGGCCCGGCCAGGCACAGACGGCGCCGCTGACGATGATCTGGCGGCGCCGGCGCGTTCAGCCGCCGGCGCTCCGGCACTTGCTCGCCGCCGTGCGCGACACGCTGGCGCCGGTGCCCTCTCGCTCCGAGGCGAGTTCAGGACTTGAATCGGCCAATCGTTCCAAAGCCTTGTTTGCAAACAACTCCTGACGGAAAGCCGCCACCGCCTAGAGCATGATCCCGAAAAGTGGAACCCGGTTTTCGGGAAAGATCATGCTCAAACAAAGAGATAGAGCCCCATCCCGATTCCATCGGGATGGAACAGGCTCTAGACCAGGCGATGCCCGCCCTCCACATGCAGGGTCGTTCCTGTCGTGAAACCGTTGCCGATCAGGAAGAAGATGGCGTCGGCGATATCGTCGGGTTGACCGATCCGCCCGACCGGCAGCCGCTCGGCCATCGCACCAAGCGTCTCGTCTTTCCTGTCGCCGACAACCTTCGCCCAGATCGTGGTGTCGACCCAGCCGGGCGAGACGGCGTTGACGCGGATCGGCGCCAGTTCCACCGCCAGCGCCCGCACCAGCCCTTCGAGCGCGGCATTGACAGCGGCGACCACCGAGCCGCGCGCGGCCGGCCGATAGGCGGCGATGCCGGAGACGAAGGTCATCGAGCCGCTGACGCCAAGCAGCGGCGCGCCGTGCTTGGCGAGCAGCAGCGGGCCGTAGAGCTTGCTCTCGACCACGCGTTGCGCCGCCTTGAGTTCAAGCGCCGGCAACAGCTGATAGGCGCCTTCGATGTCGGCGGCGGTGCTGACGATGTGGTCGAGCCCGCCCATCCCGGCGAAAAGTGCCGCGACCTCGTCCTCGCGGGTGATGTCGATAGCGGTGACCTCCAGGCCGGGGGGATTGCCCAGCACCTCGCGTGCCTGCCGCAGCCTGTCCTCGCCGCGTCCGGCGATGATGGTCTTTGCACCGGCCTCCACGCAGCGCCTGGCCAACGCCAGGCCCATGCCGGAGCCGCCGCCTACGATGAGGATTTTCTGGTTCGAGATTTTCATACCGCTCTGCCTTCGTTTGGATGGACAAGGGCAGGGATTGGCAGTTCGGCCCGGCAAGCGGAAACGGAAGAAACCGATGCTGTTATCGGAAATGCCGATGGTGGCGCGGTGAGGCATGGAAGCTTGGCCAAGTGGCGCTTGAGCGCCCCCCTCTGTCCTGCCGGACATCTCCCCCACTCGGGGGGAGATCGAATGTCACCTCGGCTTTCGCCAATCTCCAAGTTTGCAGGAAGAATGCCGTCGGCGGAGCCGCCAATCTCCCTCCTTGTGGGGGAGATGTCCGGCAGGACAGAGGGGGGCGCGAAGGAACGCCGTACGCGCCGACAAGTTTGCTGACGCAAACTGACAGGGACCCATGCCAAGATGCCGGCCGATGACGATGGCCGCGATTCTGGCGGCGGAAGCGACAGGGAAGCAGGAGACATGGTGATGCAAGCGGCAAGAGCACTGCACGGGCAGGCCGGCTGATGGCGCCGGTCAAGGTCGACCCAGGCAAGGTCAGGGAATTCCCGGACCCGGCCAGCTTCCATGCCTGGCTCGGCAAGCACCACGCCACCGAAACCGAAGTGTGGATCAAGGTGCACAAGGTCGGGTCCGGGCTGAAGTCGATCACGCCCAAGGAAGCCATCGACGTCGTGCTGTGCTTCGGCTGGATCGATGCGGTGCGCAAGGGGCTGGACGACAAGAGCTTTCTGCAGCGCTACACGCCGCGCGGCAAGAAGAGCATCTGGAGCCAGATCAACATCGACAACGTCGCGCGGCTGGTCGCGGAAGGCCGCATGACCGAGCATGGGCTGAAAGAGGTCGAGGCGGCCAAGGCGGACGGGCGCTGGGCGCGCGCCTACGGCAGCGGCAAGGAGATGAAGATCCCCGACGACCTGCAGGCAGCCATCGACGCCGAACCGGCAGCGAAAGAGATGCTGGACAAGCTCAGCGCACAGAACCGCTTCGCGCTTGCCTTCCGCACCCACAACATGAAGACCGAGGCCGGGCGCAAGAAGAAGATCGAGACCTTCGTCGCGATGCTGAAGCGCGGCGAGACGATCCATCCGCAGGGCAAGAAATAGGGCCTTTCAGGCGCCCGAGTGCGGATCGATGCTGTATGGGTGCACCGGGTAGCCGGGGCCGATGGCGTCGCGCACGCGGCCAGCCCATGCAACGAATGCCGGGTAGTCCGAGAGACGGAAGCCGCAATCCTCGGCGCGATGGCTGTAGGCATAGACGGCGATATCGGCGATCGTGAAGTCGTTGCCGATGAGAAACGGCGTATCGCCGAGGCTGCGATCCAGGGCTGCGAGTGTGCGGGCGCCGGCTTCGCGCTTGCCCGCAACCATGCCCTGGTTGCGGTCGAGCCGTCCGGTCAGCGTCCAAAAGCGCAGCGAGCCGATGACCGGCTCGACATTGTATTGTTCGAAGAACAGCCACTGCATGACCTTCGCGCGGCGATAGCGGTCCGCCGGCAAAAAGGGCGTCCCTTCGGCGAGGTAGGTGAGGATCGCATTGGATTCGGCGATGGCGCTCCCGTCTTCGAGCTGAAGCACGGGGACCGCACCGGCCGGGTTGAGGTCAAGGAAGGCGTCGGTGTGGCTCTCGCCCTCGAAGATCGAGACAATGCGACTGTCATACGGGATGTCGAGCAGCCCGAGCAGGACCCGGACCTTCCAGCCATTCTGCGATGGCAAATAATCATGGAGCGTGAGCATGGCCCATCCTTCCGCCGTGGTGGGAATAGCGTTCGCATGCGGCCTCGCCACTCGCCACCCGATTCCTGCGCCGGGCATCCGGCGCCGGTCCGAGGCGGTGCTACAGGCTGCTGCCGGCAAGGATGATGCCGAAGCCGGCAAGGCAGATGGCGCTGGCTCGGCGCAGCGACCGCTGGCCGAGCAGGTTTGAGCCGCTGCGGCGGACCACCAGACCAACGACGATCCAGGCCGCTCCGGCAAGCGCGACCAGCGCGGCGATGGTGACCAGAAACTGCGCTGTCATGCCTTCGCTCTGGACCAGCAGCGCGACGATCATCGCCTTGGGATTGATCAGCGTGGTGACGAAGACCTGCCTCACCGTGACCAGCCGGACCTCGGCGCCGTCGTCCTTCGTGGTCCAGACGCTGTAGGCGAGCCAGAGCAGCCACAGCACCGCACAGATCCGCACGCCCGTCCGCAGCTCCACCTGGTTCGCGGCCGGGATCAGGGCGGCGAGGGCGGCGACCGCCAGGATGATCACCATGTAGGCAAGCACGGCCGCGGCCAGCATCGGCACCGTGTGCCGCACTCCCGACGAAACGGCCGAAAAGGCCAGAAGGATGTTGGTCGGTCCGGGCGTCAGCAGCAGCCCGCCCAGTGCCAGCAGATCAAGGTCGAGCATCCGAGGCTGTTGTCCCGCATCGTGTCAATCGGCCGGACTGTTAGCGGCAGCAGCGCCAGGAGTCGAGTTGACACGCTGCCGCTGCGCGCCCAATTCATGCACTGCATCGAACAATGATTGTCCCGCGTCTAATCAATCCATCCAGCCCGCGCGATTGTTGCGCGTGGTTGCGGTGCGCGGGAGCGAACAGGACTGGATGAGGCCCGAAGGGAGCTGCGTGATGACCGGGAAGACAGCGCGTTCGGGCAAGGTCGCCCTCGTCACCGGCGCCAATCGCGGCATCGGCCTGGAAACCGGGCGCCAGCTGGCAAAACTCGGCTTCGCCGTGCTGCTTGGTGTGCGTGATCTCGCCAAGGGCGAGGCGGCGGCGAAAGGACTTGATGGTCATGTCGAGGCCATCCAGTTCGATGTGGCGGCGCCTGACGCGGCATCGCAGGCGGCCACTGAAGTGCAGCGCCGGTTCGGTCGTCTCGACGTGCTGATCAACAACGCCGCCATCCACTATGACACCGGCGCGCGGGCGCTGCGGCCGGACTGGACGGTGATCCGCGAGGCGTTCGAGACCAATGTGTTCGGCGCCTGGCGGGCGGCGTCCGCGTTTGCGCCGCTGCTGAAGGCCAGTGGCCATGGCAGGCTGGTCAACGTTTCCTCCGAGGGCGGCTCGCTGACCTCGATGGGGGCAAGGGCGCCGGCCTATTCGACGTCGAAGGCGACGCTCAACGCGCTGACCTGCGTGCTGGCGGCGGAATTGCGCGGCACCGGCGTGCTGGTCAACGCCGTCTGTCCGGGCTGGGTCGCCACCGACATGGGCGGACCGGGTGGACGCCCGGTCGCGCAAGGGGCGGCCGGCATCGTCTGGGCCGCGACCTTGCCGGACGATGGCCCGACCGGCGGCTTCTTCCGAGACGGCAAAAGGCTGCCGTGGTGACCGGCGATCCTGCTCAAGAGGAGGCGAAGATGAAGATCGAAATTCCGGGCGCGGGCATGATCGGCGGCACGGTCGGGCCATTGTCGCAGGCGAGGCGGTTTGATCGGGGCATCGATGTCTTCGACAGCGATATGAGCGGGCCGCAGGTTCGGGCGTCGCTTGGCGTCGCTTGAGGCGGTTCAACATCTGAATCGTGAAATTGCGCTAACTGCTTGTTTTTAGACAAGTCGTCGCCTGGACTGTCGTGCGCCGAGCGGCGGGCGTCGACATCGCCGATGGACGAAGGACGGCACGGCGGCTACTTTTCGAAAGGCCGCGATGATCGAGCGGCAAAGCTGGTCGCTGGGAGCCGCTGGGAGCCGTAGCCGTTGAGAAGAGTTGCTTCGTGGACGATGGCACTGGTTGTCATTGTCGTCGTCGCGTGTGTCGGGGCTGGCGCCACGGTCGCCCAGACTTCCTCCGACCTGTCTTCGAAGGAGATTTCGGTCGGGATAAAGGCCGCGCCGCCTTTCGCCTTCAAACTGCAGGACGGCAGTTGGTCCGGACTGAGCATCGACCTCTGGCAGAAAATAGCCGGGCGGCTCAACCTTCGTTTCCGCTATGTCGAGGTGCCGACCGTGCAGGACCAGATCGATGGCGTCGTCAGCGGCAAGTTCGATGCGGCGATGGCCGCGATCACCGTCACGGCCGACCGCGAAAAGGCCGTCGACTTCACGCAGCCCTTTTTCTCGACCGGGCTCGGCATCGCGACACCGCTCAACAATCAACCGTCATGGCGGCCGGTGATAAATGCACTGACGTCGTTCGGTTTCCTGCAGGCGGTGCTGGCGCTGATCGTCATATCGGTCGTTGTCGGCGTTTTGATCTGGCTGTTCGAACGTCGCCACAACGATGATTTCGGCGGCGGCGTCGCCAAGGGCCTGTTTTCCAGCATGTGGTGGTCGACCATCGCCGCGACGCAGGCCAGCACCGGCGACTTCGGCCCGCGAACCGTGCCGGGACGCGTGCTCGCCGCGATCTGGATGATGGGATCGATCATTGCGATTGCGGTGTTTACCGCCGGCGTCACATCGGTCCTGACGGTAACGCAGATGGAAGGGATGGTGCAGGGCGAAGGCGACCTCGCCGCGGTCAGGGTCGGCAACGTGCGGGATTCGTCGACGGCTTCCTATCTGGATTCGACGCATGTCCGCCATCAAGGCTTCGCCTCGATCCAGGAAGGCCTCGACGCGCTGCGTGCCGGCAAGATCGACGCGCTGGTTCACGACAAACCCTTGCTCGGCTGGCTCGTCGGGCAGAACTACGCGACGAGCCTGCAGGTTCTCGACGCGACCTTCGACCAGCAGCAATATGCCATTGCGCTGCCGCTCGGCAGTCCGTTGCGCAAGCCTCTCGATGTCGCCTTGCTGCAGACCGTCGAAAGCGACTGGTGGAAGCAGGCCGTTTTCCAGTATCTGGGTGAGAAGTAGCCAGACAGGGCTTGGTCCCGCGGGCCGCGCGCAGGAAAAAGCCGCCCTCGTTTCCGAGCGGCGGCCTTTTCCCGGGGAGGAAGTCAGGAAGAGAGTGATCAATAAGCCTTGGCGTGCTTGTTGCCGTGCTTCTTGCCGGTGTGCTTGTGGGTGTGCTTCTTCACATGCTTGCGGTGCTTCTTGACGTGCTTGACGTGCTTGTGCGCGGCGGCCTGGACCGGTTTGCTGACGGCAGCGGACGCCGCCGGGGCAGTGCTCGTCGCGGCCGTGGTGGTCGCGGCCGCATTGGCCGTGCTGGCGCCGACTACCGGCATTGCGAGGCCGAGGGCAATGGCCAGGGCGAGCGCGGAGAGGAGGGGCTTGTTCATGATCGACATTCCTTCAGGGTTTGATTGCTGTCACTGGTTCAGGTCGACCGGCGTCACGCCAAGAAGTTTCAAGGCGTTGGCCAAGGTCCGGATGCCTTGTGCCTGCTTGCGCTCGGCACAGAACCGGTTCGCCTTGTTCTGGAGTGCCGTTGCCTCGGCGATCTCTGTCGCATTGGCACCGGGGCTGGCTTTGGTTTCGATGGCCTCGTCGAGTTGAAGACTGAGCCGGCTGCAATATTCGCTCCGGGTCACCGCCGCTTCCGCACCCGACTGTGCGACCGCAAGCATGGCGAGCGAAATGCCTGTCAGGGCACCCATCCATCCGGTCGAACGTCGTTGCATTGTCGGGACCATCCCTTTGCACTGTGCGGCGACCCGCTTCGGTCGCCGCGGGATGGTTATGACAGGCGATTTTTTCGCCAGTTTTTCCGGACTGTTGAATCTTGTTTCCGGAGTGTGTCTGGGGGCATTTTTCCCTTCTCCCCCTGTGGGAGAAGGTGGCCGAGCGAAGCTCGGTCGGATGAGGGGTGTTCAAGAAAACACCAACGCATCATTCCGTCCAGCACCCCTCAACCGTCTCGGCGCTGCGCGCCGATCCACCTTCTCCCACAAGGGGAGAAGGAAGAGCGTCCCGCCGCTGCGGCGCTACTGCCTCTTCCTTTGCCGCCATCCTTCGCGTAAGGCGCCGGGCAAATCCTTTCATCGCAGCCCGGATTCCCCATGATCAGACTTGAAAGCATCAGCAAGCAGAACGGCCGTCAGCTCGTCTTCATCGAGGCGTCGGCCTCGCTGCAGAAGGGCGAGAAGGTCGGCCTCGTCGGACCCAATGGCGCCGGCAAGACGACACTGTTTCGCATGATCACCGGCCAGAAGCAGCCGGACGAAGGCCAGGTGCAGGTCGATCGCGGCGTCACCATCGGCTATTTCAGCCAGGATGTCGGCGACATGGCGGGCCATAGCGCGGTCGCCGAAGTGATGAACGGCGCCGGACCGGTGAGCGACGTGGCGGCCGAGATGGCTGAACTGGAAGCGGCCATGGCCGACCCCGACCAGGCCGACCGCATGGACGAGATCATCGAGAAATATGGCGAGGCGCAGCACCGCTTCGAGGAGCTCGACGGCTATGCGCTCGACGGCCGCGCGCGCGAGGTGCTCGACGGTCTCGGCTTTTCGCAGGAGATGATGGACGGAGACGTCGGCAAATTGTCCGGCGGCTGGAAGATGCGCGTGGCGCTGGCGCGCATCCTTCTCATGCGCCCCGATGTCATGCTGCTCGACGAGCCGTCCAACCATCTCGACCTCGAAAGCCTGATCTGGCTGGAATCCTTCCTGAAGGGCTATGACGGCGCGCTGCTGATGACCTCGCACGACCGCGAGTTCATGAACCGCATCGTCAACAAGATCGTCGAGATCGATGCCGGTTCGCTCACCGCCTATTCCGGCAATTACGAATTCTACCAGCAGCAGCGGGCGATCGCCGACAAGCAGCAGCAGGCGCAGTTCGAGCGCCAGCAGGCGATGCTGGCCAAGGAGATCGCCTTCATCGAGCGCTTCAAGGCGCGCGCCTCGCACGCCGCCCAGGTGCAGAGCCGGGTGAAGAAGCTCGACAAGATCGACCGGGTCGAGCCGCCCAAGCGGCGCCAGATCGTGAATTTCGAATTCCAGCCGGCGCCGCGCTGCGGCGAGGATGTCGTCACCTTGAAGAACGTGCACAAGGCCTATGGCAACCGCAGCATCTATGAGGGGCTCGACTTCCAGGTCCGCCGCCGCGAGCGCTGGTGCATCATGGGCGTCAACGGAGCCGGCAAGTCGACGCTGCTGAAGCTGGTGGCCGGCGCTTCCGACCCGGACAATGGCACTGTGGCGCGCGGCCCGAGCGTCAAGATGGGCTATTTCGCCCAGCACGCCATGGAGCTGCTGGAAGGCGAGCGCACCGTGTTCCAGACGCTGGAGGACGCGTTTCCGCAGGCCGGCCAGGCGCCGCTCAGGGCACTCGCCGGCTGCTTCGGCTTTTCCGGCGACGAGATCGAGAAGAAATGCCGCGTGCTGTCAGGCGGCGAAAAGGCGCGGCTGGTGATGGCGCTGATGCTGTTCGACCCGCCCAACCTTCTGGTGCTGGACGAGCCTACCAACCATCTCGACATCGCCACCAAGCAGATGCTGATCGAGGCGCTGTCGCAATATGAAGGCACCATGCTGTTCGTCTCGCACGACCGGCATTTTCTGGCCGCGCTTTCCAACCGCGTGCTGGAGCTGACACCCGAAGGCATCCATACCTATGGCGGCGGCTATACGGAATATGTGGAGCGGACGGGGCAGGAGGCGCCGGGACTGAGGAGCTAGTTTCACAACGGATCCTTTGTGTGAGACGCGCTCGCTGACATTGGTTGCCCTTCGTCATTGTCGGCGTCTTGCGCTCAGCTGAGTTCCTGGGCGAGTCCGATGAGGAGGCCTCCAGGCCCGCGAATGTAGCAGAGCCGATACGCGTCCTTGTACTGGACGACTTCGCCTACGAGCTGCGCGCCGCGATTGCGGAGCCTCTCAAGCGTATCGTTGACGTCGTCCACGGTGAACATGACGCGGAGGTAGCCCAGAGCGTTAACCGGGGCGTTGCGGTGGTCCGCGACGGCTGGCGGCGTGAGAAAACGGGATAGCTCGAGGCGGCTGTGGCCGTCTGGTGTGCGCATCATGGCAATCTCGACGCGCTGATCGCCCAGTCCAGTGACACGTCCGGCCCATTCTCCTTCGATCGTGGCCCGCCCTTCGAGCTCAAGGCCGAGCTCGCGAAAGAAATCGATCGTCTCTTCGAGGTCATCGACGACGATTCCGACATTGTCCATCCGTTTGAGAGCCATGGGTCCAATCTCATGTCTGTATCAAAAGCTTCCGGTCTTCGGCCCGGAAAAAGGCGGCTGTCGAGTTGACGCCGCCCTCTGGAGTTTTCCGTCTGACCTCTTGTCCGTCGAAGGAACGGGGTGAGGGCGCTTACTTCAGCGAGATGGCCATGCCGCTGAGATCGGCGTTGACTTGCAGGCCGACCTGCTTGCCTGTGAGTTCGAGTTGGGCGCCCTTGTCATTGGTCATGACGATCACCTGGGCGCCTTTGCCGATCGCTCCGCCACCGCCCGCCGCACCGTAGACACCCGTCACATCGCGTGCACGCCTGATGTGGCGCACGGTACCGCGGAAATAGGTCTTGGAAACGCCGAAGGCGAGGCCGCCCGAGACGGCACCGACCGAGATGGGATAGCTTTTGCCATGGAAGGTGAACGTGCCCTCGCCGCCGGAGCCACCGACGAAGAAAGCCGCCTTGTAGACGGCGAAGCGGATCGTGCCGCTGTCGGCATGCGCGGCGCTGGCAAAGCCAATACCAGCGGTGGCGATGGCGGCAACCGCGATTGAACGAAATCCGGACGAAATTCTCATGATGGGAGCTCCTGGAGGTCGCCGCTTACCCGGCCGGGCTCGTCAGCGTATCAAAGTTACAATTGAACAGTCTCGCCTGTCATTGGTTCCAAGCACTTGGCCTGAATCTGGCGGCGAGCAGATCGCCACGAAGCGGGTCCGATGGCAAGCGCAGGGGCTGGACATCGCGTATACGTGATTGGTCGGCGGAGGCGCCGGCAAGGCATGCCGAAAGCGGTGGTCTCATCGTCGCCAAGCATGGGAAGCCTCAGGCAAAACGGAGCGTCTTTACCCGCGAGGGGGCCTGCCAGATATATGGCGCCGGCCATTTCGCTACGGTCATGCGGAATTTAAGATGATGCGATTCACGGGAAGGGCTTCGGATGAGAATTGCGATGGGAATTGCGGTGTCGGCGTTGGCCGCGACGGTGGCTGGATGCGCGACGTCTCCGGTCGACTATGGGGCGTCGCTTTCGCAACAGGACCAGAAATGGGCGTCGCCGGAATGCCAGCAGGCCCGGGCGCAGGCTTCGGACTACGCGGTTCGCGAGAAACAACATCCGGGTTGGGAATTCGCGGCACTTGGCCCGTATGGGTTAGGCATCATAGCGGCCACCAAGGAGGCCGAGCAGAAGCAGCGGAAGCTGTTCGCCCGCCAGGTGCACCTGCAATGCTCGAGCCTTCCGCTGCCGAAGGAATTGCAGGGCGATTTGAGCCCGGCGGTCGCAAAGGCGAAGTATCCGTAGCCGCCGTGAGCCCAGAGGCTTGCCTGGCTCACATATATTGGCCCGCTCTCGAGGTCATACCGCCCCCGACATCGATCAGCACATTGATCCCAGGGTCGAAGCGCTGGACGCGAGCGTTTATGTCACCAGCCTTTGGAACGCAAATGCATCCGCCAAGTTCTCAGCGTCAGGACAAGCGAAGGGACATCCTACATGCTGACTGCCGTTCGAGCCATGATTGGCCAAGCCCGCTTCACCACCGCGAAGAGCGAACCTGAGGCGCAGAGCACCCGGCAGACGCCGATCTCGAAGGAAATCGATACGCTGGCCGCGATCCGCCTGACGGACATGGCCGGCCTGGGGACCTGGTCGCAGGACCGCTGATTGGTTTCGGTAGGCAACGGCGCCGTAGCTGCGGCCGACATTAGATCGTCAACGTGCCTCACCCGTTGCGGACATCCGGCCAACCTGCAAGCATATCGTCATGGAAAAACCTGCCGCGCCATGGCCTTTGCTGCAAATCGCGATCGAGGCGAAGTCGAGAGCCGATGGGGGGAAGTTGCGTATCGCCCTGTCGAGGTTGGCGGACGAGGATCCCTGCTTCCACGTCAAATGGGATGAGGAATCCGGTCAGACGATCATCGCCGCCACGGGCGAAGTGGAACTCGACAGCATCATTGACCGCGTGCGCCGCGAGTTCAATCTTGCGGTGAATGTCGGCGCCCCGCAGGTTGCCTATCGCGAGACGATCACCCGCAGCCACCAGCAGGACTACACCCACAAGAAGCTATTCGCCGGCACGGGTCAGTTCGCCCGCGTCAAGATTATGTTCGAGCCGAACGCGTACAATCCGGACTTGGTGTTCGCGTCCAGGATCGTCGGCGGTGCGATCCCGGACGAGTATGTGGCGGGGGTCGAAAAGGGGCTGCGCAGCGCTCTGTCGGCGGGGCCGTTCGCGGGCTTTCCGATGATCGGCGTCAAGGCTATGCTGGTGGACGGCGCCTGGCACGAGACCGATTCCTCCGCCTTGGCTTTCGAGGTTGCGAGCCGCACCTGCTGTCGCGAAGCCGCGCCGCATCTCGGCGTGCAACTGCTTGAGCCGATCATGAGGGTCGAGGTGGTGACGCCTGCGGATTATGTCGGCAGCATCACCGGCGAACTGAAGAACCGCCACGGCCGGATCGGGGACCAGGAAAGCCGCGATGTTGCCGTCGTCATCCATGCCACGATGCCGCTCGCAAACATGTTCAAACTGGAGGGGATACTCTGGTCGCGTTCGAACGGGCAGGCACGCTTGAGTGCCTTCTATGCCGGACACGCTCCCGTTCCGCTCCCTGACGATCGTGACCCGCCGCCCGCTGCGGCCGCGTTCGCCTGACGTCCGCACACCGCCGCTGTGGTCGCTCCGAAAGGTTCCAACCTGCTGTCGGCCCAGCTTTATGATGGGGCGTTGATCGCAAATTGCGCGGCGAAAGCTCTGCCATAAGCGGGCCGAGCTTCCCCGCGCGCAACATAGGCGGCCAGGTTTTGATATTCGTCCAGAATGCCGGACATTCTCAGGCGAAGCAGCACCGATACCATCAACAGATCGCCGGCGCTGAACGCATCATCAAGCCAGTCGGCGCCGCCCAAGTGAGCCGAGAGCTTGTCCAGCCGGGCGCGAACACGGTCCTTTACCAACGGCAGGCGCTCCGCGCTCCAGGACCTGTCAGCTTCGAATATTCTTGCTGTCGTCAATTCGAGGATGGGCGGCTCGACGGTGTTGAGTGCGGCAAACATCCAGGTGATGGCGCGCGCGCGCGCATCGCGTTCCCGGGGCAGCAGGCCCGCATGCTGCTCGGCTAGATGAAAGATGATCGAGCCGGTCTCGAAAAGGCACAGAGAACCTTCCTCATAGGTGGGGATCTGGCCGAAGGGATGGATGGCCAGATGGCCAGGCGCCTTCATCTGCGCGAAGGAAACGAGACGAACCTCATAGGGCTGCCCGACTTCTTCGAGAGCCCAGCGAACGCGCGTATCGCGCGCCAGTCCCTTGCCGCCATCGGGCGATCGTTCAAAGGCTGTGATGGTGGGGGTCATTGGCAGCTCCGGGTGATTGGTCGGGTGTCGGTTCCTGGTTGCGCCCAGAGGACGAACGGCCGGCGTCATTTCCGACAAGCTATCTCGTTTTTCGGCCACTGGATTTCGCGACTGAACCGAAGGAAGGCGGCCACGTTCTAGCGCAGCAGGCCTTCGGCCTCGAACGTGTCCCAGCCTTCCAGCTTTGGCCGTGGAGCATCATCCTTTCCCGAATTCCTGGGACCGCGCGCCTTGCGCTCTCGTTTTCCGGCTCGCGTCAGCGCGGCCTTGCCGGCACCGCGCCGTCTGTTCTCGGATGCTTCCTGCGCATCTTCCTCCCGCCACGCGCTCGCCAGGTCACGATCGAGAATGTCCTCGATGTGGCGTGGATCGAAGACATGGAAGGTGACGGACTTGGATCGCCCGCGCATCTTCACGGTACGGGTGCCTATGCTTTTCAGGCGACCATCCTTGAGCCATTTGTGACGCTCGCGGGCGGAGATGGTGAGAATGTCCTCCGCCTCGCGCGGAAGCACGGCCAGTGCTTCGACCCCCTCCAGCGTCCTGGAGATGGTTGCCGATGCGGCCTGGAACGCATCCGCATCGGCTTGCAACATGCGCAAAACGATGCGGCCCGTTTCAGCCTTGGCGAACTTCCTCACCGTCCACGGCAGGCGGGCTCGAATTTCGCGTTCGATCCCCTTCAGGCGCAAGGAGGAGCCAAGCGTCGCTGATGGCGGCAGCGGCCATTCTGCGACCACAGAGGCGGTGCTGCTCACGCCCGGCCCGGACGTGCGATCAGGCGCGGCAGCAATTGCCGCCACGAGGCCACTCAGGATCTTTCGAAAAGAGCCGCGCTTCTTGCTTGCCATGTTTCATGTTCGCTCATCGGGCGCCTTCATGGAATGATAGGTTGCACAGCAGACAACCGAAATCAGGCTCAAACAGTTCCTTTGGCACGCGCACGCACTTATTCGGGTTCGCCAAACCATCGCGCCGCGGCCTGGGTGGCCTCCTCGAAATCAGGTTCAGCCTCAGCGGCCCAGGCGACGATGCCATCGGGGCGCACCAGCACGGCGCTCAGGCCCAGCCGATCCCTGGCGTCTCCCGCGACATAGGTGATCCGGCCGCTCCAGCGGCTTGCGAGCGCTTGAAGGGGAGGGTGGGCATCGAAGTCCAGCAGCAGGCCTCGCCCGTTCCTCAAGCGTTCGCCGAGCCTCGTCCCGTCGGCCAGTTCGAAATCGGGCGCGCTGCGGCCCTCCAGTGGGTGACTGCCGCCAAGATCGTGGCGGAGGGAAACACCCCATACCCGCTCGGCGAAATAGGTCGCGCCGTCGCGGGTGCCGATGAGATCGCGGATGATGGCTTCGAGCGCGCGTGAACTGCGGCTCGGCCGCATCAGCGCGACCTGGGCGCGCGACCAGTCGAGAACCTGCGCCCCCACCGGGTGCCGCTCATCGAAATAGCTGTCGAGCAGGCCGGCCGGCGCGTCGCCGCGGATGGTCGCGGCGAGCTTCCAGCCGAGGTTCATTGCGTCGCCGAGCCCGAGATTGAGCCCCTGGCCGCCCAAGGGAGAATGGATGTGCGCGGCGTCGCCGGCGAGCAGCACCCGCTTGTTGCGGTAGGCGGTCGCCTGGTAGGCGCGATCGGTCCAAGTCGTGGCGAGATGGAGAGCGGTCAAGGTGACCTCGGTGCCGGAGACGCGGCGCAACACCGCCTGCACATGCTCGAGCGTGATCGGCCGGGTTCGGTGGAAGGCGCCGCCGTCGAAGTCGACCATCGCGATGGTGCCTGGCCGTGAGTAGGTGTACATGCCCGCCGGCGTGTAGTGGCGGCCCAGGCTCAGCCTGTCCGGATCGGCCATCTCGACTTCAACGGAATAACCGGTGAACTCGGCCTCGGTGCCGGTGAACGCAAAGCCGCCAAGCTTGCGGACCGTGCTGCGGCCGCCATCGCAACCGACGAGCCAGCGTGCGTGAAAAATCTCGCCGCCGGCGCGGACGGTCACTTCCTTATCCGACTGGCTGAAGCCATCGACGCCGAGGCCGCGCCTGATCTCGACGCCCATGGCGCTCGCGCGGGCGGCAAGCACGGTTTCGAGATGCTCCATCTCGACCGCCATGCCGGTGCCCGCCGGGCCTGGCAGGCGATAGGGCCATTTCGCGGTGTTGACGGCGTCGAGGTAGAACTGGATGCCGGCGAAATGGCCGCCCGGGCGGCGCGGCTGCTGCATCCAGTGCGCGGCGGCCAATTTGCCGCCGCCCGAGCCATCGTTCGCGGGCGGCGCTGCAATGTCGTCCAGCAGGCCGCGACGGTGGAAGGCCTCGATGGTGGGCACGGAAAGGCCGCGCATGCCGAAGGGAAGCCGCTTCAACGGCGAGCGCGGGTCTTCGGCCTGCTCCAGCACCAGCACCGACAGCCGGGCGAGGCGCAACTCACAGGCGAGAAACAAGCCGACTGGGCCGCTTCCGGAAATTACGACGTCATAAAGGGGGGGATGCAGGTCGTGCATGGACTACTCCTTGGTCGATGTTCGACCGGAGCGTTCCTCGAGCTTGAACACCACACGGACGAACGGTTGGACGCTTGAGCAGCGTCCGATGTTCGTCGTGGGGATCTCGTGCACGAAGCCAAAGACCAGAGCTTCCGTTACCGAAAGGACTTGGGCTTACCAAACCAAGTCTGCCTTTTCCGACACGGGCTATATAACGTCGCTGCGATTGATCTGCAACGGCGGCGGCCGGGGCGACGCCCTTGGGGCCAGAACCGTAACGGTCGGGTCCAGAGCATGTCGGGCGCACCGGGCAGGAAGCGCCGGAGCAAGATGGGCAGCGCAGAACGGCTATTGGCCCAATCGGGGCAGGATTTCGTCGAGGAACCTGGCTGCTTCGGCGAGGCCGGCGTTTGAAACCTGGTGGCCGAGACCGGGCTCGATCGCGATCCTGGCCCGGACACCGGCCGCCTTTAGCTGCTCCGCCGCCCGGATGCTCTCGCCAGAAGGCATGATCGGGTCGGCGTCGCCGTGAACCAGGAGCAATGGCGTGCCGGTCGCGGGCGCGAGGGGTGGCGGCGATGCCAGGCGTCCCGAGAAAGCGACCACCGCCCCCACAGCCCAACGTCCGCTGGCCAGCGCGTCGAGTGCCATGATCGAGCCTTGTGAAAAGCCGAGCAGGGCTACGCGATCAAGCGCATTCGAGTAACCGTGTTGCTCGATCAGAGTGGCGACAACCGCGTCAAAGCCGGGCCGCGCCGCGACGACGCGCCCGGGGCGGTTGGCCTCGGTGACGCCGATGACGCTGAACCATTCGCGATGCGGGCCGCTGCCATGGGGCGCATCAGGGCTTTCGAAGGCGAAGCCGGGCAGTGCGTGTGCCAGCGCCCGACCGAGCACTGCCATGTTGGCGCCGTTGCTGCCGACGCCGTGCAAGAGAATGACCAGGCCGCGATCCATCAGCTCTGCCCTGTCACGGAGACGGGCGCCAGGCCCGGCAGGTCGGGCCCTTTCGGCACGATGCCGTTGGGGTTGAGGGCCTTGACCGAATAGTAGCCGGCCTTGATGTGCTCGATGCTGACGGTTTCAGCGACCCCCGGCACGGCAAGCATCGCAGCCATATAGGCACTCAGCGCCGGATAGTCGGCGAGGCGCCGCAGATTGCATTTGAACAGGCCGTGATAGGCGGCGTCAAAGCGCACCAGGGTGACGAATAGCCTGATGTCGGCCTCGGTCAGGGCATCGCCCAGAAGGAAAGGCCCACCCTTGTCGAGCCGGGCCTCGAGACTATCGAGCATCGAGAACACGTCATCGAAGGCTTCCTCATAGGCGATCTGCGTGATGGCGAAGCCGGCGCGGTAGACGCCGTTGTTGAGCCGTGGATAGATATCCGCGTTGAGCGCGTCGATCTCGGCCCGCAACGGCGCGGGATAGAGATCCGGTCCGCTTGCGAGGTCGCCGAAGCCCGAGTTGAGCATGCGCACGATATCGGCGCTCTCGTTGTTGACGATGGTGCCAAGCTGCTTGTCCCAAAGGACCGGCACGGTGGCACGCCCGGTATAGAGCGGGTCGGCTCTCGTATAGATTTCGTGCAGATGGCGGGCCCCGTTGATGTCGTCAGGGCCAGTGCCGGGATAGCCGCCGAACGCCCAGCCTTCATCATCCAGGCGCGGGTTGACGATGCTGATGGAAATGGCGTCCTCAAGCCGCTTGAGCTTGCGCGCGATCAGTGTGCGGGATGCCCAGGGGCAGATGAGCGCGACATAGAGATGATAGCGGCCCGCTTCGGCGGCGAAACCGGCATCACCCGTCGGTCCGGCGCTGCCGTCGGGCGTCACCCAGTTGCGAAAGCCGGAAACCTGCCTGACGAAGCCGCCCTTGGCATCGCTTGCCTGCACCGGCTGCCAGTTGGCCGTCCATTTTCCTTCAATGAGCATCGTCTTCGTCCTTCACCGCAATCGCCGCGGGATTGTCCACGGGGGTAGCGGCGCGCCACTTGACCGATATCAACTGGCGCGTCGCGGCTTGCTATTTTGTTCTTCGATGGCGCGTTGCGGCCGCCGAGGCCGGAGCGCGATCAAGGCCTGGATCAGATGCCGACCCAGGTCGGAGCGATATCGGTGCCCTTGCCCTGGCCGTATCCGAGGCCGATGTTGAGGGCAGCGACGGCCTCGATATTGCGCGCCGCGGCCAGGGGGCCGACGACGATGGCCTTGAGGCCGGCTGCTTTCACCAGCGCCTCGACCTGGGCGACGGCGCCCGCGTCGTCGCCGGCGAGCAGCACCGTTGCCGGGGTGCCGGCGACCTTGCCGCCATTCTGCAGCACCGACGCAAACAAGGTGTTGAAGCCCTTCACCACCTTGGCCTCCGGGGCGAGCCGCGCGATTTCTTCGGCGGCGCTGGTCGAAAAGCCGATGGCCAGGCCGGAAAAGTCGGCCTTCATGGGATTGGTCAGGTCGACGACGATCTTGCCCGCCAGGCCTCCGGCGGCTTTCACCACAGCGACGGCTGCATCATAGGGCACGGCGAGAAAGACGATATCGGCCTTGGCGACGGCGTCGGGGATCGAGGCGGCGGAGACGGTGCCGCCGAAGCCGCTGGCCAGCGAGGCTGCCTCCGACGGATGGCGCGAACCGAAGACGATGGCGTTGCCGCTGCCCGAAAACACTGTGGCGAGGCCTTTGGCCATATTACCGGTACCGATGATTGCGAGTGTCATGTCCTGTACTCCTGTCAGCTTGCCCTGCGGCGATGACGGGAATATGGACTTGTTCCGTATAGACTTCTATCTGGTGAGATCGCAGAAGATTTCTTCCAGATTGGAAAGTCTACCAGCCCTGGTCCCAAGGCGGGCTGTCCTGGAAATGCGAGACGAGGAAATCCACCATCACCCGCACCTTGGCCGCCAGATGCCGGCCGGTGGTGTAGACGGCCCAAAGAGCCATCGGGTCGGCCTCGTGGTTGGCCAGCACGGGTATGAGCTGGCCGGTCCGGATCCGCTCTCCGGCGACGAAGCTGGGCCCCTGCACCAGACCCAGGCCGATCGCCGCCGCGGCCGCGCAGGCCTCGGCGTTGGAAAAGCGCAGCCGGCCACGGATCGGCACAGTCAAGCCGCGCGCAAAACGCCAGCTGGCCCCGTCGGCGAAGTTGGTGTCGAGGATGCAGGCGTGTCCGGTCACGTCCCCGGGACGGTCAGGAGCGCCGAATGCGTGCAGATAGGATGGCGCCGCCGTCGTCACCAACCGGATCGGGCAGAGCTTTCGCGCAATGAGGGTGCTGTCGCGCAAGGTGCCGATACGCAGGGCGAGGTCGAAACCCTCTTCCACCAGATTGACCACGCGGTCGGAGAACGACACGTCGAGCTCGATCAGCGGATGCGCCCGCGCGAACTCCGCCAAAAGCGGTGCGAGGACCTGGGTGCCGAAGGTAATCGGCACGGACATGACCAGTCGCCCACGCGGCGCCCCCGACGCGCTGCGGATGGTGGAATCCAGCTCGTCCATCTCCTCGAGCAGGCTCTTGATCCGCTCGAAATAGGCGCGCCCGGCCTCCGTGGGAGAGACGGAGCGGGTCGTGCGATGAAGCAGCTGCACGCCCAGCTCCTCCTCGAGCCGGGAAACCAGCTTGGACGCCTGACCCGAACTCACGCCGAGTTTTTGCGCCGCGGCGGACAGGCTCCGGCGCTCGATGACCGCAACCAGCATCCGGTCGCATGCCAGTCTGTCCATGCTGGAAACCTCAATCGCGGCGACTATCGAGCATCTACCATAACCGCAAATGACGCGAAGGCGCGGGCTTTCGTGACGATATGGTGGGGCGAGAGGCCCCGGGGTTGCAGGGACGTACTACCCCGCGACCAGCCATTTGCGCGACTGGGCGAAGGCCTTGAAGGCCTTGGCCTCCATCGGGCGGCCCAAAAAGTAGCCCTGCAGGATATCGCAGCCAAGCTCTTTCAGGATGCGCGCGTGCTCCATCGTCTCGACGCCCTCGGCAACCACTTCGATGCCGAGCGACTTGCCGATCTCGATGATCGACGACACCAGGTGCCGCTGAGCGGTCGAGCCGGTGATGGGCGTGACCAGTTGACGGTCGATCTTGAGGCGGCGCGGCTGCAGCTTGAGCAAGGAGACGATCGAGGCGTGGCCGGTGCCGAAATCGTCGATCTCGATGTCGATGCCGAGCTCCTTGATGTGCTCGATGTTCCAGATGACCAGATCGTCGTTCTCGTCGAGGAAGATGGACTCCACCAGCTCGAACGACACGGTTCCTTCCTCGATCCCGAGCTTGCGCAGGCCACTGATCAAGTCCTTGTCCTCCAGGCGCCTGGCCGAGACGTTGACCGACACGCGCGGGATGTTGAGGTGGCTGCGCGACCAACGCCCGAAACTCTCCAGCGCCTGTTCGAGCACGGTGCGGTCGATCAGCGCCACGACGTTGAGCTCTTCGGCCACTTTGAGATAGCTGTCGGGGGGCAGGATGCCGCGGCGCGGATGCTTCCAGCGCGACAACGCCTCGACGCCGACGATCTCGAGCGTCCTGGCATCGAACTGCGGCTGGTAGTAAGCGATGAACTCGTTGCGCTCCAGCCCGCCGAGGATCTCATCGGCGATCTGCTTGGTCCGCATGATCTCGCTCTGCAGCTCTTCGTTGAAGAACTCGTAGCGGTTGCGGCCGCGGCCTTTCGCCCGGTAAAGCGCGAGATCTGTGTTGACGAGCAACTGCCTGGCGTCGACGCCGCTGTTGGCGGCAATGCCGATACTCACGCCGAACCGGCACGGATGGCCCAGATAGTCGACAGGCTGGCGCATCTCCTCGATGATACGGTCGGCGAGCGTCGCGAGCTGTTCGTCGTCAAGCCCATGGCTCACCACGACGAACTCGTCGCCGCCGATGCGCGCAACGAAATCGTTACGGCCCGCATTGGCCTTGATGACCTTCGAGGCATGCACCAGCATGGCATCGCCCGCGGCGTGGCCGAGCGTGTCGTTGATCTGCTTGAAGCGGTCCAGATCCAGATGCAGCAGCGCCGTGTGGCGGTCCGGTTCGCCGGTTTCGGCCAGCAGTTCGTCGAGATAGCGGCGGTTGGGCAGGCCGGTCAGCGAATCGTGCAGCGCCGCATACTCGATATGCGCCTTGGCGAGATTGAGCTCGGCGTTCTTCGATTCCGTCAATTGGCGCTCGCGCATGAGGGTCTCGTTGAGCAGCACGTCGCTGGTCACGTCCCATTCGGCGCCGATCAGCTTTGGCGTGCCGTCGATATCCCTGAAGAAGCTGGCGCGGGTGCGCACATGGCGGATGGTGCCGTCGGGGCGCAGGAGCCGGTATTGCGAGGAGTAGGGGCCTTTTTTCAAGGTGGCCAGATCGAAATCCCGCAGCGCCCGCCCGATGTCTTCAGGATGGATCGCCCGCGCCCAGTCGTCATAGCCACGCGGCTTGCCGTCGGCCGGCTTGCCGTAGATTTCGTTGACGCGGTCATCCCACACCATTTTGTGGGTGGCGAGGTCGTGTTCCCAAACGCCGATGCCCGATGCCTCCAGCGCCAGCTCCAGGCGCCCGGACAGGCGTCTCAGCTCGGCGTAGTTTTTCTGCCTTTCGCCGAAGAGCCGCCCGGCCACCATGATCGGCAGCACCACCAGCGCGCCGGCGAGCAGCATGAGCGCCCGCAAGGCCAACTCGTTCTTCGGCGCGGCTGGCCAGCCGCCTTTGGGGATGGCCGAAATCTGCCAGGAGCCTGAAGGCAGCTGCACATCGGCCGAAACGGGATTTCCGGCGATGACATTGCCGCCGCCGAAGAAGCGTTCGCCGCCGCCGCCCAGCGCATCCTTGCCTGTGAGTGCGACATCGATGTCGAGATCCGGGTCGGTCAGCCCGCTCGCCGCGTAGAGGCGGTCGACATCGACCACCGCCGAGACGATGCCCCAGAAGCGGTCGCCGCCGCCCGCCGTCGGCACGAACACCGGAATGCGGCCGATGAAGCCGCGCCCGCCCTGGGCAAGGTCGACGGGGCCGGCAAACACCATCACGCGCTGGTCGCGCGCCCGAAATGCGGCCATGCGTTGCGCCTCGTTCTTGCGATAGTCGAGGCCGATCGCCTTCTCGTTGCCTTTCAGAGGGTACATCAACGAGATGACGAGGTCGGGCGCGCCGGCGATGTTGCGCAGTTGCGATTTCTGCTGGAACAGATTGGCCGCGAGCGAGGCAAATCTCTGCTGGCCCATGTAGGGCTCTGTAACGATGGTCGAGACGAGGCCCTGAACAAGCTGGAGATTGCCGCCTATGTTGCCTTCGAGCTTGGCGCGGATGATGTTGACCTTGGCCAGCACATCGGCGCGCGCCAGTTGATCGGAGACCTTGCTGTTCTGCTGGTCGGCAATGATGGCGCAGGCCAAAAGCACAACAAAAGCAATGGCCGCCGGCAAGTTGGCGGAAGAGAAAACGGCCTGTTTGACACGGCCGAGATTGAATCCCGTTATGGCCAATTCGACCTGAATACCTTCCTGAACAACAGCCCCCGGTCGCACCTTAGTAGAAAACGCTTAAATTAAAACTTCCAAGCTGGATGCAAGTTTCGGCATCGGCTCATGGCAGCCGGGATTTCGGCTCGCAGGCTGAACCGGGGCTTGATGGACCGGCTACAGGTTCGCCTCGGCGAAGATGCGCGACGCCCAGTCGAGGAAGACGCGAAGGCGCGGCGAGAGTTGCCTGTTCTGCGGGTAAAGCGCCGACAGCGGCGTCGGCGAGGGCGGGTAGTCGGCCAGCACCTCGACCAGCGTCCCGTCGGCGAGTTCCTTCTCGAAACGGTAGCGTGGCGCCTGGATCAAGCCCAGCCCAAGCCGCCCCAGATCGGCGGCGGTGTCGGAATTGTTCGCGGCGACGCGGCCCGGCAGTCGGACTTCAAGGGTCTTGCCACCGACGGTGAATTCGAACGGGAGGGTCTCGCCGGTGCGCGACGAGACGAAACCCACCGCCTGGTGCCCATCGAGCGCGTCGGGGGAGGCGGGTGTGCCGTGCCGTTCGAGATAGGCGGGGCTGGCGCAGGTGATCTCGCGGATCATCGCCAGCCGCCGCATGATCATGCCGCTGTCGGGCGGCTCGCCGACGCGGATGACGCAATCGACCCCCTCGCGCACGAGATCGACCAGCCGGTCGCTTTGGCCGATCTGCAGGTCGATGCGGGGAAAGCGGGCGAGGAATTCGGGCAGGCGCGGCAACAGGAAAGTGCGGGTGAGCAGCGTGCTGGCGTCGATGCGCAGCAGGCCGAATGGCTCGGCATTGCGGAAGGCGGCCTCGGCATCCTCGATCTCCGCCAGGATCGACAGGCAACTGCGATAGTAGGCCTCGCCGTCCTGCGTGGGATTCACCTGCCGCGTCGTTCGTTCCAGCAGCCGCGCGCCGAGATGCTCTTCGAGCCGCCTGATCGCTTCCGTCGCGGTTGAACGCGGCAGGCCGAGATCGGCGGCGGCAGCGGTGAAGCTGCGCCGCTCCAGAACGCGAACAAAGAGCCGCATCGCATCCAGCCGATCCATGGCCTTTGTTCGCAGTTTCCGAATAGTGATGTCAATAGGCTGCTGATTATCCGGGAAACGGCTTGGCCTATATCCGTGTCACCAACAACACGGAGAGACTTCCATGACATCTGACCAAACCAGAACGGCGATCGTGACCGGCGCCTCCAAAGGCATCGGCGCGGCCATCGCGCAGCGGCTCGCCCGCGACGGCGTCGCCGTCGTCGTCAACTATGCGCGGGGACGCGCTGAGGCCGAAGAGCTTGTGCGTGCGATCGAAGCTGGCGGCGGCAAGGCGATCGCCGTTCAGGCCGATATCGCCGATCCGGCCGGCATCGCCGCTCTTTTCGACGCCGGCGAAAAGGCCTTCGGCGGCATCGACATCCTCGTCAACAATGCCGGCATCATGAAGCTTTCGCCGATCGCGCAGACCGATGACGCTTCGTTCGACACGCAGATCGCGATCAATCTCGGCGGCGTGTTCCGCGGCATGCGGGAAGGTGCAAAGCGCCTTCGCGATGGCGGCCGCATCATCAACTTTTCCAGCAGCGTCGTCGGCCTCTACCAGCCGGGCTACGGCGTCTATGCGGCCACCAAGGCGGGCGTCGAGGCGATGACCCACATCCTGGCCAAGGAGCTTGGCGCGCGCCGTGTCACCGTCAACGCGGTGGCGCCGGGGCCGGTCGAGACGGCGCTGTTCCTGGACGGCAAGAGCGAGGCGCAGGTCGAGGCCATCGGCAAAATGATCCCGCTCGGCCGGCTCGGCCGGCCCGACGATATCGCAGGCGTGGTTTCATTCCTGGCCGGGCCGGACAGCTTGTGGGTCAATGGGCAAATCATCCGCGCCAATGGCGGCGTGATCTGAGGAGGCCACGATGAAACAGACAATTCTGATCACCGGCGCCTCCAGCGGCTTCGGCGCGATGACCGCACGGAAACTCGCAAGAGCTGGCCACACGGTCTATGCCTCGATGCGCGACCCCTTGGCGCGCGGTGGCGTGGCGGCAGCGGAGATGGAAAAGCTCGCCCGCGACGAGGGCCTGGCGCTCGAGCCCATCGCGCTCGATGTCACTTCCGACGCCTCCGCCGAAGCGGCGGTCAGGCTGATCCTGAGCGAAGCCGGCCGTCTCGACGTGCTCATCCACAATGCCGGGCATATGGCGTTCGGACCGACCGAGGCTTTTGCGCCCGAACAGCTGGCGCAGCTCTACGACGTCAACGTCGTCGGCACGCAGCGCGTCAACCGTGCGGCCTTGCCGCATATGCGCTCTCGCGGCAGAGGGCAGATGATCTGGGTCGGCTCGAGCAGCACGCGTGGCGGCACGCCGCCGTTCCTCGCGGCCTATTTCGCGGCGAAGGCCGGCATGGATGCGCTGGCGCAGAGCTATGCGCTGGAACTTGCCCGCTTCGGCATCGAAACGACGATCGTCGTGCCGGGCGCCTTTACCAAGGGTACGGAGCATTTTCACCACGCCGCCACGCCCGCGGATGCGGCGCGAGCCGCGCTCTACTGGTCCGGCCCCTACGCCGATGTCGATCAGCAGGTGCTGAACGGGCTGGCTTCGCTCGAGCCGGCGGATGCCGATCCGGCTGACGTCGCCACGGCAATCGTCGACCTCGTCGCCATGCCGCATGGAAGGCGTCCGCTGCGCGTGCACATCGACCCCTCCGACGATGGCGCCGCGATCGTCAACGGCGTCGCCGACCGCGTGCGTGCGCAACTCATGGAGCGGATCGGCCTTGCCGACCTGCTTCACCCCAAAGCCTGAAACCCACCCTCAAAGAGAAGGAAACGATCATGCCATTCGCCAACATCAAGATGCCGCAAGCGGCTCTCTCCAAGGCGCAGAAGGAAGACCTCATCCATCGCACGACGGCGATGTTCGTCGAATTTTTCGGCGAAGGCGTCCGGCCCTACACGATGGTGCTGGTGGAAGAGGTCGCCGATGGCGGCTATGGCCGTGCCGACGAAGTGTTCGTCGTGCCGGAATCCTATCGCGTGAAGGAATAGGGAATAAAGGGGCCGACGACCTCGAGCCGATGATCGCGTCGGCCTCCGTTCTCGGATTGCCGCGGGCTTTCCGGATCCGCGGCGATACCGCGATTGAAACGGCCAACCCGTAGGCGGGTGCGTTCTATCCCCGAGCTGGCGTTCGAGACGATTGGAAATGCCCTCACGACGCTGGCCTGCGCAACGGGCCGGATGTGTGAGGGCTGAGGAGGCGAGAGCGGGGCGCTGAAGCGCCAATCTCCCCCCTCGTGGGGGAGATGCCCGGCAGGGCAGAGGGGGGCGCTGTCCCTCCGACTTCTGCCTCAATCAATCGTTGTGCTCTCACGCTTGTTTCGTGCATCGCCTGGAGGCTTTTTCAGAGGGACGCGCGGCGCTGGGCCTGGAAGTGGACGGGCGAGGGTTGGTATTCCTTCGCGCCCCCCTCTCGCCTGCCGGCCATCTCCCCCACAGGTGGGGAGATCGGCAGCGTCGGCGCCGCGCCCACTTTTCATCCCTGTTTCCGCTTCTCCATTCCGTCTTCCAGGAGGACGCCTACTTGCCGGCCATGTGATCGGCAAGCTGCTGCGCCTGGCTGAGAAGCGCCGGAAAGACCGGGTCGCCCGGCAGGCGCTCGCCCATGCATTTGCGGTAGTCGCCGTCGCCTTTTTCCCAGGCGGCATTGGCGGCATCATATGCCTTTTCGTCCTTTTGCCCGGAAGCCTGGGCGGCCAATTTCTGGGCAGCGGCGTCGGCCGAGGTCCAGATGGCCTCGCAGGCCGCGATCTTCGGAACAGGCTGCGCGGCGGGCGCCGAGGCGATCATGACGCTGTTGCCCTTGACGAGCGTGACGATGACCTGCTGTTCCTGGATCGGGCCTACGTCCTGCGTCCAGCCGCCAAGCCGCGCGATGGCGATGTCGGCGCCTTCGGGCTTCTTCAGCGGAAAGTCGAGCGTCCCCATGAACGCGGCGTCGCTGCTGATCGCCTGGGTGTAGAAGGCATCGAGTTTCAGCGCCTCGTCGATGCCGGTGGGCAGTTTGAGATTCGCGTCCGTTTCGGTAGCCCTGGATCGAAGCCAGCGATCGAGGAGCCCTCGCGTCGTCGCCACGAGGCTTGGGCCGTCATCAGTCCTGGCGTATCTCAGCCCGTCGAGCATGCCGTATCCGACATCGGCGTCGCTCAGGCTTTCGAGATTGCTGGTGCCGGTCGCCGGAAAACCCGCAACCGCCAGGGGGCCGAGAAGAGAGGAAAGGCGCCCTTCAAGATCGGCCCGCGCCTTGGCGTCGGCCGCATCGAGCGTTTCCACCGGAGCATTCGCGCTGTTGAGTGCCGCGATGGCCGCAATCGCCTTGTCGCGCGCGGCGATATAGTCGTCCTCCGGCGAGGCCGCGAAAGCCAAGCCGCTCACCAGAGCGAACACGATCGTCCAGACCAACCGCATGACCTAAGCCTCCCGCTTTTTGTCCTGGCTTTGGCAGCCTATCGAGCGTCTTGGTGGCTATTGTGCGGCACCACGTCAACCAGAAGCGTCTTGCGACGCCTGGACCATCGAAAGCCTCGCTATCCCGTCACCCTTGCTTCCGCTTCTCCACCTCGGCCTTGCGCAGCAAAAATCGCTGGATCTTGCCGCTCGGTGTCTTCGGCAGTTCCGTCACGAAATCGATCTCGCGCGGATAGGCGTGGGCCGACAGGCGCTTGCGGACATGCTGTGCGAGTTCCTCGGCGAGTTCCGGGCTGCCTTGCCAGGTCGGCGCCAGGATGACGAAGGCCTTGACGATCTCGGTGCGCTGCGGATCAGGCACGCCGACCACCGCCGCCTCGTTGACCGCCGGATGCTCGATGAGCGCGCTTTCAACGTCGAACGGCCCGATGCGATAGCCGGAGGACGTGATGACGTCATCCGACCGGCCGATGAAGCTGATCGAGCCGTCCGGCTCGAACTCGACCGTGTCGCCGGTGCGGTAATAGCCGCCCGATATGGCCGGGGTTTCCGCCTGGTGATAGCCGCCGAACCAGCGCAACGGCGAGTTGGCGATGTCGACGGCAAGGACGCCGGGCTGGTTGGGGCCAAGCTCCTGGCCGGCCTCGTCCAGCACGACGATGCGGTAGCCCGGCATGGCAAAGCCGGCCGAACCCGGGCGCACGGGGTGCGACAGGCCGTGATGGTTGTTGACCATCATGCCGTTCTCGGTCTGGCCGTAGTGGTCATGGATCGGTGCGGCGAGATGGGCGTCGAACCAGCGGATCACTTCCGGGTTGAGCGGCTCGCCGGCGCTGCTCACCACGCGCAGGCGGCCCTGGATGCGGGCGGCGGCCTCCGGGCCTTCGGCCAGCAGCAGGCGGAAGGCGGTGGGCGAACCGGCGAGGCTGGTGACGCCGAGGCGCTCGATGATGTCGTAGGTGCTTCCGGCGGTGAAGGCGCCTTCGTTGAAGGTCGTCGCGATGCCGAGCAGCAAGGGGCCGGTGATGGCGTAATAGAGGCCGTAGGCCCAACCGGGATCGGCGATGTTCCAGAAGACGTCGTCGGGGGTGAGCCCGATGGCATCGCGCATATAGGCGCCGAAGGCCATCAATGCACTCAGCGGCACCGGCACGCCCTTGGGCAGGCCGGTCGTGCCCGAGGTCGACATCATCATGAACAGGTCGTCGCCCTTGCGCATCACCGGCTCGCGGTCGGACGAGGCAGCGGCAAAGGCCGCGCGGAAATCGATGTCGCCCGCCGGCAAGGCTTCGCCGGGGGCGAGGATGGTCGCAACCCGGGGGCAGTGCTCCACCTCGTCGAGCTTGCCGCGATTGGCCGTGTTGGTGACGACGAGTCTGGCGCCGCTGGTCTTCAGCCGGTGGTCGATGGCCTTCGGGCCGAAGGCGGTGAACAGCGGCTGATAGACGGCACCGATGCGCCATGTGCCGAGAATGGTTGCCACCAGTTCGGGAATGCGCGGCAGCATGCCGGCGACGACATCGCCGGGGCCGACGCCTGCCGCTTGCAGCAGATTGGCGACGCGGCCCGACATGTCGTCGAGATCGTCGAAGATGAATTCCCGCAGCTCACCGCTGGCGGAGATCGCGCGCAATGCCAGCCGGTTCTGCCCGGTGTGGCGGGCGCAGCATTCGACATAGGCGTTGATCCCGGTGGCGGGATCGCCCTGAAGACGCGCTACTTCATCCTCGATGCGGAATCGCGCAACGGCATCGTCATAGCGCGGCAACCGCGCCGGAGTTGTTTGGGTCATGGCAGTCCTCCCTGGCGGCGACCCATCTCCTCCATGGGGCGCTGTCGGTTCATAGATGCCTGAAATCGCGGTCGTGGTCGATGCGGCGAAAGTTGGGGGCGGGGTGGGTGGCGCTATGCCTTTTCCCCGGCAGCACTTGGCAAGCCTGCCGTCGTCCGATCGGATCCAGCTGCGAAATACATATTACAGCCTGTCATAATCGAAATATTTAACATATCATAGGCTGTAATATACAAAAATGAAACATGCTATGATATGTGAAACTGTGGCCAATCGACAGGTTGCAATATGAAGAAGTTAAATGACCGCGCACTTAAACGCCTTGATGCGAGGCTCTTGCTCGCCAAGCCGATCGAACGTTTCACGCCCCCACCTAGAGGCTGGATCAGGGCAATCCGTGATTGCCTCGGCATGTCAGGGGCGCAACTAGGCAAGCGTATTGGAGTAGCCCAGCAAACGATCAGGGCATTTGAGCTGTCCGAAGAAAATGGCACCATTCAGCTCCAGACATTGCGTCGTGTCGCCCAGGCTTTGGGCGGAAAGCTCGTCTATGCAATCGTGCCGGATACCTCTCTGGAGGATATGATCCGAAACCGTGCGCGCGAAATTGCTCTCGAGGCGCTGACACGAGTGTCGCACACGATGCGCCTTGAGGATCAGGCGACAAGCAGGTCCGACCTTGAGGCGCGGATCGACGATTATATTCGAAACGAGCTTCGCGATCGCGACCTTTGGGGCGAAGCGTGAAGGACATTTTCACGCCCCTTGCGGCCGCGACACCAATCCAGCCGGACGATCAGAAGAAGCTGATCCCGACATGGATTCAAAGCCGCGATGACCTCAACGTCGCTGAAGAAGATAACATTGCAGGTGGTCTTGCTTGGGCACATCGCAGAAAGCTCAAGCCGCTTGCCGTTGCAACCGATGCGTTTTCCCGCAAACTGCACAAGGCCATGTTCGGCAAGGTCTGGAACTGGGCTGGTGAGTACCGTCGGGTCGAGCTGGACGGTATCGGTGTTCCGCGTTGGCAGATTGCGGTCAGGAGCGCCGAGCTGTTCGATCAATTCCACTACTGGATTGAAAGCAAGACCTTCCCTCCGGACGAGATCGCCGTGCGGTTTCATCATCAACTCGTGTTCTTGCACGCCTATACGAACGGCAACGGCCGCCATTCGCGCATGATGGGCGATCTGCTGATAGAGAGCCTTGGCGGAAAGCCTTTCACATGGGGGAGCGGCAACCTTCAGGACGACACCGGCGCGTTGCGCAAGTTCTACATCGCGAGCCTCAAGAAGGCAGACAATGGCGATATAACCGACCTGCTGGCGTTTGCGCGATCCTGACAACCCAACTTCTCGCAGTCTCCGATGGCACCACACCCCTTATTGCGGCGAAGGGCAGGGGCGTCGCGGCCTCCCGTCCGTACTCTGGCACCGCTTATTGTCTTCACCCCCAAACTCCAATGCTGTATCGAGCGCTTCCGAATTCAAGGAACCTTCGATGACCTCACACCTCGACATCTCGGACGCCAGCATGGCTGTCTCCGATGCGGCAGGCACACCTGCAGAGTTGCACGCCGACGCCGCCTGGCAGGACGATGTTCGCCAGGGCGTTCGCCATGTGCGCGATCTCGCTTCGCTGCCGCTGTCGCCAGGCGAGCGCGCGGCGGCTCAAGGCGCGGCGGCGAACCACAAGGTTCGCATCCCCAAAGCCTATCTCGACCTGATCGACTGGAACGACCCCGCCGACCCGATCCGCGCGCAGGTCATCCCGTCGCCCGAGGAACTGGAGGAGGCGGAGGGCGAACTTGACGATCCTATCGCCGACCATGATTTCAGCCCGGTGCCGCGGCTGACGCATCGCCATGCCGACCGGGTGCTGTTGTTCCCGACCTATCAATGCGCGGTCTATTGCCGGTTCTGCTTCCGCAAGGAATCGCTGACGGCGATCGGCCGCGGCTACACGCGCGAGGCGCTGGAGCCGGCGCTGGCCTATATCGCCGGTCATCCCGAGATTCGCGAGGTGATCCTGACCGGCGGCGATCCGCTGTCGCTGCCCGACAAGGCGCTGGCCGAAATCTTCGCGCGCATCGAGGCGATCGCGCATGTGCGGCTGTTGCGCATCCACACGCGCGTGCCGGTCGCGCTGCCGTCGCGCATCACGTCGGGGCTGGTCGCGGCGTTGCAGGGGCGGCTGATGGTCACCGTCGTCACCCATTTCAACCATGCCCGGGAGATCACCGACGCCACCGAGGCGGCCTGCCGCACGATGCGGCAGGCGGGCTTCGTGCTGCTCAACCAGAGCGTCCTGCTCAAGGGCGTCAACGACACGGTCGAGGTGATGGAGGAGCTCTGCCGCGAGCTGATGTACCGCCTCGGCGTCAAACCCTATTACCTGCACCATGGCGACCTCGCGCGCGGGATGGCGCATAGGCGCACCACGATCGCGCAGGGACAGGCGCTCGCCGAAGCGCTGCGGGCGCGCCTGTCGGGCATCTGCAACCCGATCTACGTGCTCGACCTGCCGGAAGGCGGGGGGAAAGTGCCGCTCGGGCCGTGCTATGTCGAGGCGCAGGACGGGGAGAGCTGGCGGATGCGGGGCCTTGATGGCGAGGTCCGGACCTATACGGAGATCGTCGGGACGTAGAAAACCGGGCCACACGCAACGCCCGGTTCCCGATCCTAACCCGCACCCTGTTCAACAAAGGCCAAGACGACCACGCGCGGGGCAACGCAGTAGGCGAGGCTGACCCTGCGGCCGGTCTTGGTCGTCGCGTGGCCGGCGTCGAGGTCCACGGCGATGTCCTCATAGCCGAGGATCTCGCGATCAAGCGGATAGACCGCCTTGTAGACCGCTTCCTTGGCTGAAAAGAGGATGCGGCCGGCAAGATGCCGGTCCGCCGCGTCTGTCCGGTCCGCACGGGTTGCGACGAGCGCGAGGATGTCGTCGGGCAGGGCCAACGCGGGCTCGACATCGATGCCGAGGGAGGCGATGCGGCCAACAGGCGCGATCGCCGCCACGGCCATTTCGTTGTCATGGGCGAGCGAACCCGTTATCCCTTCGGGCCAGACCGGCGCGCCGGATGGCGCGCGAAGGACGGCGGTGTCGTTGACGCAAAATTCCGCCAGCAGCCCGTGCGCGATCCAGCGGGCCGCTCCGCTCGCGCACCGCATGGCTGGCTGGCGCGCGGGGAGGGAACGCGCTTCCTCGGGCAGCAGATGGGTCTCGTCCGCGTCGCGTATCACACGGCATCCGATGCGGACACTGCCTGGCGCGATGGCGGCCATCGCCCGCAGCAGGGATGTCTGCGCAAGCGCGACTTCAGGCGGCGTCGTCAAATGTCATCCGCCGGCAGGACCAGATCGGCGATCATTTCTCCGTCCTCGTCGAGCCCTTCTTCCACGAAACCGGCGGCATGGTAGAGCCGTCGTGCCGCGTCATTGTCCGGTTCGTAGCAAATGGAAACGTGCCTGACGTGGCGGAGGCTGCCGATTTCGCCCAACACTTCGCGCAACGCGGCCTTGCCATAGCCTTTGCCCTGGCTGGCGCGGTCGATCATGAAGCGGTAGATGCGCGCCTCGTCGTCGTCCTGTGGTGCCTCATACATCAGGAAACCGACGACACGATCCCCAGCCATCACAACGCGCGGCCGCGCGTCTTCATCAAGGCGGGCCTCGTCCAGGGACTCCGCATTGCTGGCGACGAAATCCATCTGGTCCGGGGCCAGTTCAAGGGACGCGACCAGGGCCCGGTTGGCCTCGGTCACCGGGGCGAGACGGATTTCCACACTCTTGCGGGGCTGGTCCGTCAAGACGCGGCTTCCAACGCAATCAAGCCGAAGCCTTGGCGCCATCGTCCGTGACCGGGGTCACGAACCGGTGCAGCTTGGCCGGGTTGCCGCGCCATATGGAGTAGGGCTCGAGCTCTTCGCCCTTCATCACGAAGGAATCGACATCGGCCACCGACCCTTCGCCCATCACGACGCCGTAGTGGACAAAGGCGGAAGGTCCGAGCGTGCAGCCCTTGCCGATGCGGATGTAGTCGGACTTGAACGCGCCTTCCTCCAGCGAATGGGCCTGGATGACGCAGCCCTCGTTGAGGGTGACGTCGTCGCCGATCTCGACCAGCGAGCGCTCGGTCAGGTTGCTGCCGCCGTCATAGACGCGCTTGCCCACCTTGACGCCGAGCAGGCGCAGGATCATCGGCCGGAACGGCGTGCCGCCGAACAGGTTGACGATCGGCGAATCCGCGAGCTTCCAATGGCGTTCGTGGCGCCAGAACGCGACGTCGTAGATCGTCGTCATCTGAGGCTTCAGCCTGCCAAAACCAAGGCTTGCCCGCTCGACCAGGATGTAGAACGGAATGGTGATCGCCGAGGTCAGGAGCACGGCGACGAACAGCGCCACCTCCGCCCATTCGGTGTAGTAGTTCAGCGCCCGGTCCCAGATCGCCAGCGTGGCGAACAGCATGACCCATTGCGTGGCGATGAACAGGACGATCGTCACCGCGTTGTGAAGGTTCTTGTGCGGGATGCGCTGGCGCCGGTCAGCCTCATCGACGCCGGCGATGAGTTCCTTGTCGCGGTTGACCATGCGCGGGATTTCAAAGGCAGGCGAACCGAGAAGCCCGACATTCTCGCGCAACGGCCCGTCGATGGGGATCATCACCTTGGTGCCGAGCAGGACGTTGTCGCCGGTGCGTCCATCCGGCGGGTAGTAGATGTTGTTGCCGAGATAGTTGCGCTCGCCGATCCTTGTCGGCTCGAGCCGGAACGCCGAGGCGGACTTGTGCATGTTGATCATGAACAGGCCGTCCGACACCATGGTCTCGGTGCCGATCTCGCACAGCAGCGGGTTTTCATGCTGCTGGTTGGAGCCGAAGTTGGAACCGGTCTGCACCACCTTGTTGAGGTTCCAGCCGATGGCGCGCATGTAGTGCACGATCGCCGAGCTGTCGCCGAACAGCAGCCCCAGGACACGGGAGTTGCTCGAGAATTCGGTGGCGGCCTGCAGCCAGTAGCGGAACCCGTAGAGCGCGTAGGTGCGGCCTGGCTTCAGCACCAGGCTGGTCAGGCGGGGCAACAGTGTCGCCGCCAGGAAAGCCACGGCGATATAGCCGAAAAGCGTGACCGTGGTGCCGATCGCGACGAGGCCGATCGTCTCCTGATAGTCGTCGCCGACATTCTCCCAATAGCTGTGGAACAGCAGCGGGAGCGGGATGACAATGGCAAACAGCCCGATGAGTTGGACCGCTTCGAAGAGGAAGCGCCGGATGTTGGAGGGGTTCTCATTGCGCACCTTGCAATAGTCCGCCGTGGTCGGCACTGCCGGCGATCCATGCCAGTGTTCGCCGTCCGGGATGCTTTGCCCGCGCAGCAGCGCGGACGCATGGCCGAGCTGGGCGCCGTTGCCGATCGCGGTGTCGATGTCGAGCGTCGAGCCCACACCCACGAAGGCATCGCGGCCGATGGTCAGGGGACCCATATGGATGTAGCCGGACTGGGCGCGAAAGCCGAGGATCAGCGATTCCTTGCGCAGGATGGTGTTGGCGCCAATTGAAATCAGATCCGTGCAGACGGGCACGGATTTGGATTCGATGACGGCGTTTTTGCCGATCCTGGTTCCCAGAAGCTGCAGATAGAAGCTGTAGAGCGGGCTGCCGCGGAACAGCACGACCGGTGCGGTGCGGATCAGAGTCTTGACGATCCAGAAGCGGTAGTAGCGCAGGCCCCAGATCGGAAACGCCTCGGCCTTCCAGCGGCCGATGAGCACCCATTTCGCAAGGACGGCAAAGCCCGTCATGCCAAAGAACACGCCGGCCGAAAGCGCCACGCACCTGATATAGAGCTGCAGCGGATCGTCGAGTGCGTCATACATCCAGTTGAGGCCGTCGTTGATCGCCCACAGCGCCACGTAGCTGTAGAGCCCGTAGAACAGCAGCTGTGCCGCGCCGCAGGTCCAGTAGGCGAAATTCGAGGCCCGGCGCGTGAGAACGGGCTCGTTGGTGGCCGTCGTCATCGCATCCGGTACGCCCAGATGCCGCGCGAGGCGCGCCACGGTCGGATAGAGATAGATGTCGCGCATGGACGTCGTCGCCCATTCCTTCCGGGTGCGCACGCGCGCGCAGAAATGCGCCATCAGCAGCGAGTTGGCGCCGAGGTCATCGAAGAAATTGTCCTCGACCGACACCTCGTCGAATTTCAGCACCGCGGCCAGCGCTTCGGCCAGGAAGCGCTCGTCGTCATTGCCGGGCGCAACCATCTCCCGGTCGGCGGAAAGCCGTACGCTGGTCGGCTTCGGCAGCTGGCGAAGGTCGACCTTGTTGGAGACCGTCATCGGAATCGCCGGCAGTTCCTCCAGGTAGGACGGGACCATGTAATCCGGCAGGCGTCGCTTCATCGTCTGGGCGAGATCGGCGCGCGAGATCGCGGGCACTCCGGTCCTGGGTGCGTAGTAGGCAACGAGTTCGACGCGGCCGGGCTCGATCTCCCAGGTGGTGACGGCGGCCTGCGCGATGTCAGGCTGGTCCAGCAGCACCGCCTCGATCTCGCCGAGTTCGATGCGATAGCCGCGGATCTTCACCTGGGTGTCGATGCGCCCGGCATACTCGATCTCGCCATCGTCGTTGATCCGGCCAAGGTCGCCCGTGCGGTAGATGCGCTTCGACGGATTGTTCGGCAGGCCGAGGAAATCGGCGATGAATTTCTGTTCGGTGAGGTCGGCCCTGTTGAGGTAGCCGACCGCAAGCCCGATGCCGGCGATGCCGATCTCTCCCAATTCGCCAGGCTGGGCAAGCGCCGGCACTTCGGGGTCGAGAATGGCGATGGAGTAGGTGGGCAGCGGCGCGCCAATGGTGACGGGCTTGTCCGGCGTCAGCACGCCCATCGTTGCCGTGACGGTCGCCTCGGTCGGGCCATAGGTGTTGAGGATCCGCCGCCCCGGCTTCGACCAGCGCACCACCAGATTGTGCGGGCAGGCCTCGCCACCCACCAGCAGCGTGCGCAGGCTGGGCACATCTGATGTCATCGACGACAGAAGCGTCGGGCTGCAGGCCATGCAGGTCACATCATTGAGCCGCAGGAAATCCGCCAGTTCCTCGCCGACGAGGGGCAACTGGCCAGGTGCGGGCACGACCGTCGCACCGGCGACAAACGGCACCCAGATCTCCTCGGAGGAAAAGTCGAAGGCGATGGTCATGCCCTGGTAGACGCGATCGCCCGGCCGGTAGCCGTAGGACGCGGCGGCGACCCGGATGAAGTTGACGAAGCTCTGGTGCTTGATGACCACGCCCTTGGGCCTGCCGGTGGTGCCGGAGGTGTAGAGGATGTAGCAGGTGCCATCGGCTTGAACCGGCGCCTTGTGCGGCTTCAGCGGCGCGCTGGACTGTTTGGAGATTTCTGCGGCGGCGCTGTCGATCAACAGGTGCGGAACGGGCAGTTTGTCGGCGCGCGACGCATAGGCGGCGATGGTGACGATCAGGCTTACGCTGGCGTCTTCGATGATGAGTGCCATGCGCTCTTCGGGAAACGCGGTGGCCAGCGGCACGAAGGCCGCGCCAGCCTTCATCACCGCGAGCAAGGCAACATAGGTCTCGGCCGACCGGTCGAGAATAAGCCCGACCCGGTGGCCCGGCCGCACGCCACGCTTGATCAGCACACGGGCGAACTGGTTGGCGCGCTTGTCCAGCTCCCGATACGTCCAGACACGTCCATCGGAGATCACCGCCGGCAACGAGGCGAATGTCTCGGCGAGCTGCTCGAAGACCGTGTCGAGCCGCTCACCGGGCTGCCCATGCCCGGCGAAATCGGCACCCGCCAGGACCTGGCTGCGCGCCATCAACCCGGGATCGGAGGCAATCCTTACGAGCGCTTCGATGCTTCCGAGGCCGGCTTCGGGCTGGCCGCCCGGTCTTGCCGTGTCCCTGTCCAGTTCGGCGATATCGATACCGTGATCCATTTCCAAACTTTCTCGTCCTGGCCGAGCAGCGCCAGGAACATCTCAATCATGCCGCCACGACGGCAGGCAATTTCGGCTACGCCGCCGCTTCAATCTGACCGTTGTTGATGGAGGTGGGATGACCGACGCTTCCAAAACGGAAGAGTCCGGAATCCCGGCCGGCGATCACGGACCGCCGAGACGCACCCCTCTTTGGCCGGCCCGGTATCACGGATTCGATAGCCCCATGATCACATGTCCGGGAACACGGGCACGGGGCGGTTCGGCGCTGCCGGCGGCGAGCGACGTGCCGAGCAGGGCACCCATCCATCCGTTCGAGCCTCTTTGCATTGCCGGTCCCGTTCGTGTTTTGCCGCGGCCCATTCTCCGGCCGCTGCGGGATGGTTATGCCATCCGATCTTTTCGCCAGTTTTTCCGAACTGTTGAATTTTGTTTCTGGATTGTGTCTCGGCGCTCATCTGCATGGCCGTTGCCGCCAGTTTCTGCGCTTCCAAAAAATTCTCACACCTCCCGGGAATAAAGCGCGGCCGTCCCGGGTCTTGTTGTCAGCGGGGCCAATCTCCCGGCCCGCGACCCGAAGAAACGAAACAAGGATTATCGGAATGACCAAGCTCGCACTCAGCGCGGCTGCGATGTTGCTTGCCGCAAGCTCTGCCTTCGCCGCCAGCGACCACGGCGCCAACAATGCCAACCAGCCTGTCGCCACCGTCGACAGCAACGCCACTGCCTCGATCCCCTACGCCGCGCACCAGAATGGCGTCGACACCAAGGTGACGACCGGGCCGAGCCAGGGGTCGGTTCAGGACATCATCACCCGGCACAACAACGACAGCCTCTGGGGCCGCTGAGCGCGCCTTCAAGCAATTTCTCAACAAACAGGAACCATCGACATGAAAAACATCGCTCTCACCGCCGCCGCCATCCTGGTCGCCACCACCAGCGCCTTTGCCGGCAGCGACCATTTTGGTTCGCAAGCCGCCAGCCAGACGGCCGTCGACACCACCACCACCGCTTCGATCCGCAAGGCCGACATGGTCCGCCACGGCATGCAGGCGGCGATGCAATCTGATGCGGAGGAACCCGGCCAGGGCATCTGGGGCCGCTGAGTTCATGGGGCCGGCACCGGATCCCGACCGTGCTCCCCCCAATCCGCAATCAGCGACGGAGGGCCAGGGGCTTGGCCCTCCGTCATTTCCTTCGCGACTTTAGCCACCACTCAACCGAGAAGAAAACCCATGTTCAGCATGACACGTCGCACAGTTCTTCAATCCGCCGCCGCCGCTGCCGCCTTCGGCCTTGCCGGCAGGCTGGAATTCACCCGGCCTGCCTTCGCCGACGCGCCGGTCGAGCCCACCGTCGGCTTCTACAAATACAAGGTCGGCGATATCGAGATCACCGCCATCTATGACGGCATCTGGCGCAAGCCACACGACCCGGCCTTCATCAAGGATGTGTCCGTCGACGACACCAAGGCCGCACTCGCCAAGGCGGGCCTGCCCACCGACTTCATGCCCATCCCGCTCACCGTCGTCGTGCTCAAGATGAACGGCAAGCTGATCATGATGGATGCCGGCTCGGGCGTCGGCCAGTGGCAGACCAACGCCACGCATCTGCCGGCCAACATGGCCGCCGCCGGCATCGACTACAAGGCGATCGACACCATCATGATCTCGCATTTCCACCCCGACCATGTCTGGGGCCTGATGGAAAAGGGCACCAACGCACCGGTGTTCCCCAATGCCGAGCTGATCGTCAACGCCACCGAATACAATTGGTGGACCGACCCCGGCCGGCTGGCCAAGCTGCCCGAAGGCCGCAAGCCGGCGGGCAAGCGCATCGCCGAGAACTTCCCGAAATGGAAGAACTGGAAGCTGGTCGAGGACGGCGCCGAGGTGGCGCCCGGCATCCAGATCATCGCCGCCCCCGGTCACACGCCCGGCCACTCGGTGTATCTCGCCAACTCCGGCAAGGAGCAGATCATGATCTCGGCCGACACCATGTATGTGCCCGCACTTCTGGCGCCGCATCCGGAATGGCAGGGCGCCTACGATCAGGACGGGCCAACGGCGATCACCACGCGCCACAAGATCATCGACCGGGTGATTGCCGACAACATCCGCATTTCCGGTTCGCACTTCCCGTTCCCGGGCACCGGCGTCTTCGTCAAGGACGGCAAGGCCTATGGCTTCACCCCCGTGTAAGTTTGAGCACGGCAAATCTTCATAGCGAGAAAGACAATGAAACAGTCTCTTTTGGGCAGGAATGCCCTGTTCGGCCTGCTCGGCGCCGTTGCCGTGCTGACCGTGGTTCCGGTCGCTGCTGTCATGCCGGCCTATGCGGTCGACAACATCGAGGGCGGCGACGCGCCCGACCTCACCGCCGTCAAGGCCAAGATCGAGGCCAAGGATTACCAGGGCGCGCTGGCCGAGCTCCGCGACCTGGCGCAGGACACACAGCAGCCCGACGTCTACAATCTGCTCGGCTTCACGCTGCGCAAGACCGGCGACTACAAGACGGCGCTCACCTACTACACCAAGGCGCTGGAACTGAAGCCCGATCACAAGGCCGCCCGCGAATATCTGGGCGAGCTCTATGTCGAGACCGGCGACATGCCCAAGGCCCAGGAGCAACTGGCGTCGCTGGAAAAACTCTGCCCAGCCGGCTGCGAGGAGCTTTCGGACCTGCAAAAGGCCATCGACACCAAGGTGACGAAGTAAGGCTATTTCCTCTCCCCCACGGACGTGGGGGAGAGGTGGCCGCGAAGCGGCCGGAGTGGGGGCCTGGCGCCATACCTATCCCCCAACGCACCGTATTTTTGGGCGCTCGTGGCTGGCGCCCAAAAACCGGAGCCGGCGTCTCTCCCTCCGCCGGCTCCACCCTTTCAAAGATCGGACGTTGCAGCGCCATTGCGCGCGTCCGACCGGGCGCACGGCGCCTGCCTGTTACCAGATTGGAGCCTGACCATGACCCCGACCGAATTCGCCACGAAGTTGCACCTCTTCGCCATCAGGCACCACGTCCGCGATGTGATCCTGCTGGCCGGCCGGCTGCTGCTTTCTCTCATCTTCCTGCATGAAGGCGTGACACTGGCCACCCATTTCGACGGCGCCGCCAAGGCGATGGCCGCTTTAGGCGTCGGCCTGCCGCTGTTTGTCGCCACCATCGCGCTGCAACTGGGGGCAGGGCTCTCCGTCGCGACAGGCCTGCTGACGCGCCTCGGCGCCATTGGGCTTGGCCTGTTCTGCCTGGCAACGGCCACGCTGTTCCACACCAACTTCGCCAGCCAGAACGAATTGCTGCATTTCGAAAAGGATCTGGCCATCGCCGGCGGCATGTTCGTGCTGGCGATCGCCGGCGCCGGCGCGATCTCGCTGGACAGGTTGGTGGCCGGCACTCTGCGGCAGCGGCGGCGCGACAAGGAAATGGTGGCGGCGCTGCTGGCGGCGGAGAACCAGATGTCCCTGGGCGACGTGAGGCTGCCGGTTTGAGGGGCTGGGGCTCGCGGCGTCAGGCATCGGCATACCGGCCAGCAGGCGCCACCTTTGCCGCAAGCTCGCTCGCTGGAACCAGTCGCGATGCCCCGCATTCTATTGGCTGAGGCTCAAGGAGTGTGGGATGAAGGCGATTTTGGCACTGGTCGGGGGCTTCGTTCTGACCCTTGCGGTTTTCGGCAGCGGCCTGGCCTTTGCTGCCTGGCTTCTTGCCGCCAAGCCCGCCCATCAGGCAAGGCCCGCCGACAGTGTCGCCGAGCTGTGGACCAAGGGTGCACAGCCAGTGGACAAGGCAGCGCAGGGCCTGGAGCGGGTGGCCGCCGCGCAGCCTGCGGCGCCCGATGCCGCCGCGAGGGCGCAGCCGGTGCCGCACGACGCAACCTTGATAAGCGCGGTGGCGCCCGCGGCGGGCGTGCAGGCCGGGCTGCCGGCTTCCCATGTCAGGTGGTGCGAGAGCCGCTACCGCTCCTACAATCCGGACGACAACAGCTACATGTCCTATAGCGGGGAGCAGCGCCCCTGCATCTCGCCCTATCTCGACGCCGGCGCCGGCGACCAGGCCGCTCAGCCGTCCACCGAAGCGAGCTACGTCGAAGGGGGCGCCGCCCCTCTGATCGCCACGGTGGAGGTTTCCGCCGACCACGTCGAATCCTGCTTCAGCCGCTACCGCTCCTACCGGCCTGAAGACAACAGCTACCAGCCCTACACCGGTGGGCCCAGGCGCCAGTGCGAGTAAGCGCCGCCTGCTGCCTGCCGTCGCCGTTGCGGGCGGCATTTCGCTGGACAGGCTTGTCGCCGGCACCTTGAAGCAGTGGCGGCGCGACAAGCCAATTCGGGCGACGACGAACTGCGCGACAGGTCGGGCAACGATCGCGCGGCCGTGTGGTCGTGACTGGAGCCCTTGAAGGGGAAACCAGCAAAATCAACTACCAGGTGAGCTGCAAGCCTGCATTTCCGCCAACGCTGTGACCGGCGAATGCGACGCCAGCCGTTCCTGTCAGCCGGCCGCCGCCCGCAAAAAGACCCTCGCCAAGAACCGCCGCACCCGTCAAGCCCATCGCATTGGACATGCCGGCGTTACCCCAGTTGACGCGCACGCCAAAATGCTCGCCGGCGACCAGGTCAGGGCTGGTCAAGGCCGCGGCGATCGAGGAATTTTCGAAGGCGCGAGCGACACGGTTGTCGATGTCTTCGACGCTCTGTGCCAGCGCGGTCTTGGACGTCACCGTGCCGTCCTCGGTTTGCTTCTTGGTCACACCGGTGTTGGCGTTGATGCAAGTGTCCGTACCCGGACTGTAGTAGTATTGCGCACCGTAAATCGAACAAACTTTCACGTACTCGACCGGCTGCGCAAAGCCAGGCGTAACGGCGCAAACCGTTCCCGACAGAACCGCAAGCAAAATGTAACGATTGATCCCGACCACTTACCCCTCCCGCTAGCAATTGTTAGCAAACCCTTAACGCAATGCCGCATGGAGACGCTTTGCCTGTCAACGGGAGGTAAATCCGGATTCTGTGCGGTTCTGCGAAATCCGGGTTCTGTTGCTCGCGCGCAACAAATCGAGATGGCGGAGACGAGGCATTCGCCGTTCACCAGAGCGCGTTTCCACCAACACACTTCCACACCGACTTCGCCAGCCAGAGCGAACTGCTGCATTTGAGGATTTGGCCATCGCCGGCGTGATCTCGCTCGACCGGCTGGTGGCCGGCACCCTGCGGCAGCGGCAGGGCGACAAGGAGACAAGGAGATGGTGGCGGCGCTCCCGGCGGCTTTCGCCGGGCTTTCCGGCCAAATTCAACGCAAAATTCCACACTTTCGGCGGTTCATCCCACGCCCTCTCCCACGCCCGCGCCCACGCCATGCCCCTAATCTATTACCGTTACCGTTGATCGCGTCGATCATCGGCATGTTCCCGTGCAGCATTTGCAGGGCGTCGAAGCAATTCGGACCCGATGCCGGCACGGGGGGCGAGGTGGAGCGTGAGGCTTCCCCCCGTCGCACGGATCGCGGCCGGATGGTTCGGCTGCGGCCTTGGAAGAGGAACCAGCATTCGCGAAGAGTTCGGCTGCCTCGAGCAGCCCTTCGGACAGCGCACGAACGGACCAAGACGACGTGCGCTGAACGGCCTGCCGCCGCAAATCCAATGGGGATGGCGGTTGGTCGATTTCGCCCCAAGAGTATGAAGAGACGGTCTCATGAACGCGGTGCGGGCGGCGCGTCGAGGCCTAATGTCAACTTTCAAGAGGAGAATTGAAATGAAGAAGATCGTTCTTAGCCTTGCCACGCTTTTGTTTGCCTCCGGCATGGCTTTTGCCGGCAGCGACCACTTTGGCTCGGACTTTATCCCTGCCGCCGGCAGCTATCCGACTGCCGGTTCCCATTCGATGATGTACGGCGGCGCCAACGCGGTCGACCTGAGCGGCACGAAGAGCGTCACCGACAGCACGGCGTGGGGAAATGCGAACTCCGGCATGCCTGCGCCGGGCTACGGCCAGGGCATCTGGGGACGCTGACACCTAAGCCGGCCGCCACGGCCGGCATCCAGGCGGCGGGGGAACCCGCCGCCTGGATCATCTCGCGGCCTGACTGGGCTCAGCCAGCGCCTCGCACCTTGCCGACTTCCTGCGTCCCGACCCAGCCACAACGATCACGGAAATTTTTTGGATCGTTCGGATTGATGCGGCGTTCTTCCCTGACGCAAAGGAGGAATGACCATGGGCGACGACCGGCACGAGAAGATCCAGAAGCGCGCATACGAACTGTGGGAACGCGACGGCGGTGGCGATCCGGAGCGGCACTGGTACCAGGCCGCGGCCGAGATCGACCGGGAGGCGGCGCTGCCGCTGACGGCGGACGATGCGCTGCCGCGGACCCGCGAGATCGCCAGCTCCGATGTCCTGACGGTCGAGGAACTGGCGGTGCGCACCGGCATATCGGGCGACGAGGCGCAGGAACTGCTCGACAGGCTGGGCAGCGACCGCGCCGCGACCGAGCAAGCCGCCCGCAACCTCAAGGGCAAGCGGCGGTCTTAGCCCGGGAGAGCAAGATGATCAGGAAACTGAAGGACGGCAAATACCGCCTCTATTCGCGCAAGAAGGACGAAAAGACCGGCAAGCGGCGCAATCTCGGCACGTTCGAGACCCGCGAGGCGGCCGAGAAGCACGAGCGCGAGGTGCAATATTTCAAGCGGCATTGAGCTGGCGCGCACGATCTGACGACGGCGCCCCGAATTGTCATGCCGCGCGGCGTCGGCATGACAAATTTCGCCACTTCGCCGGCCTCCTGCCGGCCTCCCGACGCTTTGGTTTCTCAAACGATCCTGACGTGCCGCGTCACCTGGCCATTGCTCTCCCAGTATGTGTGCTTCTTGGCGATCAAGGGATCGTCCATTGCCGGTTGAATTTGTCCCGTGGTGCTGACCGCGCGCGAGGTCACCGTGTGTTCTCCCGGCGAGGGGTTTGCCCATGTCAGGGACCAGATCTTCCAGGCGTGTTCGGCCTCCTCACTGTGGTCGATGGTCGCTGGCGCCCAAGGCGCTTGATCGATTTGCACTTCGACCCGGTCGATCGGTGCCCCCCAGGCTGCCCCGACGATTGCGTAGTCCGAGCCTTTCCGGGTGACCTTCGCCGGTGCCGACTTGATCAACGCTCGGCCCACCGAGGTCTCGGCCCACACGGTCTCGCCATTGTGGTCTTCCTCCCGGATGGTGACATAGTCGCGGGCCATCAGAAGGCTCATGAACCGGGTGTCGCGAACCTCGATGCGCTTCAGCCACTTGACGTTGGCGATCCCGTACCAGCCCGGAACAATGAGCCGCAGCGGAAAACCATTGGCCGCCGGCAAGGCGGCGCCGTTCATTTCATAGCAGAGCAGATTGTCAGGATTCATGGCGTCGGCGAGCGACATGCTGCGCGCGAAATTCTGCTTCATCTTGACGTCGCGTATCGGGATCTCGCTTTCGTCGGTGCCGAAAAAGACGACCTCGATGCCATTTTTCAGCACGCCGGCCTCCTCGAGGATCGGCGCGAGCGGCGTCCCCGCCCAGCGGGCATTGCCGATGCCGCCGGTGAAAAAGGGAAAACCGTGATTGCCCGAGCATTCCACCGTGAAAACGACCTCCTGGCGCGGCCGCGCCCTGATGTCGGCGAGCGTCAACTTCAGGGGCTTCTTGACCAGGCCCTCGATCTGCATGGACCAGGTCTTCTCATCGATCGTTGGTCGATTGAAATGCGAGATGCTGAAGAACTTGTCGTTTGGAGTTATCCAGCTATCCAGGTCCTCCCAGACAAGCTGCGTCTTGATACCTGCCGGATTGGGATTTTCGGTCGGCTGATCCAGCCACGGAACAACGTCCCCGCCCGCCTGTGTTGGAAAAGCATAAGCGCGACGCGAGGTATGGAGAGCAGCGATCGCGACAAGAGCCGCGCTTCCTTGAACAAGAAGTTCCCTGCGTTGAAAGCTATGCATGTTGTTTACCTCCCAGTTGATCCGGAACAGGCTGCAACGTGCGTTAGGCCGAAGCCTGATCACGGACAGGCGACACGATGAAAGTTCTACCCAGCCGGAAGTATCCGGACAGGTCAAACAATCACCGACGCACCTCAAGCATGTGAAGCGTTGGGCGAAACTCTGGCATGCGTTTCGCAATCCAAGAGTGCGCCTTTGAAAGGGAAGTGTCCACAACTTGGACGGGACATGATGACTTTGTATCCTTACAGAGCGGGACGTCCGCCGATCACGCTGCCCCCCGATCTATTGCGGCGTCCGCGCACTTTGCCAGAACCAGATCGCAAGCAAGCCGGTTCGGCCACGGATCTGTGTTTCCACGGGACCTCTCAGGGCGCCGGATTTGAACAGCGCGCAGTCGCGGCCGGCGGCATCGAGCATCTTGTCGCTCACCGCGACTTCCGCATTCTGTTCGGCCGCGATCTCCATCAGGCGGCTGGCAACGTTGACCGTGTCACCGATGGCCGCGATGTGCTGACGGCCTTCGCCGCCGAGCCGAGAGGCGACGATCGTTCCGTGGTGGGCGCCGATCTTGAAGCCGAGCCGCGACGCTGTCGATACAGGCAACGAGGCAAGCCAAATGTTGGTGCGGCAGGCCAGCCCCACGCAACAGCGGGCGGCATTGAAGGCGTCATCTGTCGAGGGTTGCGGCAGGCCGAACAGGATCATGGCGCCGTCCCCCATGAAACTGGTGACGACGCCACCGCAGCCCGTCACTTCCTCGTCGACCAGCGCATGAAAACTGTTGAGGAGTTCGCGTGTGGCGATCGGTCCCAGTGTTTCACTCAGTCCGGTGAAGCCGGACAGGTCGATGAACAGGATAGCGGCGTCTCCGCGGACGGGGTCCGAGAGGAAGTCGCCATGCCGGGCCAGCCACTCGCCCATGCCCGGGGCTTCGACGCGTTGAAGCAACTGGCTCTGCGTGGCGAAAAATTGCGCCCGGCTCCTGCCCAGCCAGAGCTGCGCCGCCCCGAACAGGATGGCTGGCGGAACGGCGGCGGTGATCGGCAGCGCGGCGCTCAGCCAGATATGGTGCGAGAAAGCCGTCATGTTGACCACGAACCAGAGCAGGACCACGCCGGCGACCGCCGCCAGGCCGCTGGCGTTTCGCCGCCACGCCAACAGTCCGACGAGAAGCATGGGCAGCACCACCGCAAAGCCGGCATCGGCAAGGCGCACGGAGCGGTCGCGCACGATCCCGTCGCCGGTCATCAGATGGGCAATCGCCGTCGACATGACTTCGACGCCCGGGAGCACGGGATCGAACGGCGTCGGGAAAACATCGCCGGTGCCGGTTGCGGTCGCTCCGATCAGGACAATCCGATCCCGGATAATGCCAGGATCGAGCTGGCCGTCCAGCACGGTCGCGGCGCTGATCGTGCGGATCGTGCCGCGCGGGCCATAGAATGTCAGAGGCAGGATGTGGCCGATGTCGGTGCGGATCGACCGTCCGCCCAGCGACAGATGACCGGGGGCGATTTCCGGGTCCTCTCCCGCCGCCACGGTGGCGACGCGCAGGCAGAAGGATGCTTCCAGAAGGTCTCCGGCCCGAAACAGCAACGGCACGAAGCGGGGCGTTCCCGTCTTGTCGGTGACCACGTTGACGACGCCGACAGCGGCGGCGTCCGAGAATGTTTTCAGGGGCCACAGGAACCGCTCGGCATCCGGCACGCGGGCGAGGGGTCCTTCGCCCAGTGTCCATTGTCTGCCTCCGGGGTAGACCGCCGCGGCAGCGATGACGCTTCTGCTTCCGCCCAGCGAACGCGCCAGCGCCTCGTCACTGTCCTTTGCTCCGGGGTCGACCAGCAGCAGGTCGAGCGCAATGGCTTTCGGGCCAAGGCGCCCGATCGTATCGACGATCCGGGCAACCGTGGCGCGGCTGAGGGGATAGCTGCCCTCGTGCCGCACGGCTTCGTCGTCTATCGCGACGATGGTGATCAGCTCCGGTGGCGTTGCCGGTCCTCGGACAAGCGTTCGAAGATCGGTCATCGTCGCTTCGAAGCGATCGAGAAACGACATGTCGCCGCGCCAGTGCGCGAAGCCCAGGCCGGCGCCCCAGAGACCCGCCAGGACGAGCGCGATCAGCGTCGGAAGCGCTCGTCGGCTCATTGCGGGTTCACTGGCCGAAGCGAGCCATCAATGCGGTGACGCGCTTGGCGGGCCAGCGCTTGACGGTCAGTGGTGCTGTTCCGGCTTCGACGTCGACGCCTTCGCCCGGTGCGAGGACCACGCCGGCAGCGGACGCCGGCCTTTGCACCGCGACGCGGCCCCTGAGCACGAAAACGGACGTCTTGCCCTGGCCGACGTCGACGACCCATTTCGTCCCGCGCACCGCGGCGATCGCCTGCGGGGTGACAACCGCGAAGCCACCTGGCACCGAGCCGGAAGGAGCGTCGAGCAGCAGCGCCTTGCTCCGCAATTTGACCGCATCGGCATTGCCGTCTCGATCGCTGTCCTTCAGCGTGAAGCGGGCACCGTCTTCCACGGTGACGCTAAGGCCTTCCCGACATTTCAGGATCTGCCGGGTCGTACCGGCCACCGGCACCAGCCTGCACCCCGCGTCCTGCGCCAGGGCGGCATCCACCAGGCAGACACCGGCAAACAGGCCAGCCACCAGGCTGCGGAAAAATCGACCCCTTGCGCTCATCGACGTCTCCTTAGCTTTTGCGAAAATCGCGGCAAGACAATCTTGCCGGCAGCCTGGCGGTGTATCATGCGTACGGACCGGCTGAACCGCCACTTGCAGCCGCGCTGCGCTGAAGCAGCCAGTGCCGACGGGCAATCCTAGCACGACAAGCTGCTTCGACACCAAGGCCCGGGGGCGGTATGCGAATGTCGGCACGACGCTTACTGGGGACACGGGCAAGGTGCTCGCGGGGAGGCGGCTGAGAAGCACGGGCGGGAGGTGCAGTATTTTAACAGGCATTGAGAGGCGTTTTTGGTATTTACCCTACTTTGGCAGTGGCAATAGCGATACACGACACGCTACCGCCGCCAGTTTGCAGGCTCTCATTTCCTGTTTTTACAAATGGCAGCAATGCGCCTGAACGCGGACGTAGTGACCAATTTTGCGGTTGCTGAAAAGCAGACTTCTAAGGCGACCACTGCAGGAAGGTAATCATGGTCGCGCGAGCCCTCAAACCAGAGATTCAAATCCTGCAGCGTTGACCGGCCGACCGAACAGAAATCCTTGCCCGAAATCGCAGTCCATGTCGCGCAAGAGCGTTCGTTCCACCTCTGTCTCTATTCCCTCGGCGACGACATGAAAGCCGAGTTCACTGGAAATCCTGATAATCGACTCAATAATGACCCGCTTGGATCGGCTTTGCGCTAGCCCTTTGACAAAACCGCGATCGATCTTGATTTCTGTCAGGGGGAAATCTTCGAGATAGCGCAGATTTGCGTAACCGGTACCGAAATCGTCGATCGATAAGCCAACGCCCAGTTCGCGCAAATGTCTCATGATCGACAGCATTTCCGCAGAACTCTCGACCATTAAGCTCTCGGTGAGCTCAAGCTTGATCCATGCGGCATCGGCGCCGCTGGCCGTGAGCACGTCGGAGACAAATTTCGGCATGTCGCGAAGCTTGAACTCGATCGGCGAAACATTGAACGAGAAGACTATGGGCACTGGTCGGTTCCTGTTCACGCGCGCGGCAAAGTCCGCGACGGTGCGAAGACCACGGGCGCCAATATCGAGTATGAGACCAGTGTCTTCGGCATGGCCGACGAACTTGTCCGGCGACTGAATCCCAAACAGGCCATGGTGCCATCGCAATAGGGCTTCAGCACCGACAATAGTTCCCGTGGAAAGGTCGACCTGCGGCTGGTAGTGAAAATCGAACTCGTCATGTTCCAGTGCCTGCTGCATTTCGCTGGTCATTCGCAGTCGGTTTCGGGCGCGCCGATCGTCCTCGGAGCTGAATGCGCAAACATCGAGGAACGCCGACGACTTCGACCGATGCAAAGCGGCACCGGCACGACGAACCAGCGTCATGGCGTCCGTCGTTTGGTTGCCAACGACATAGCCCATCGCGAAACGTATCCTGATCGTTGCGCCCGCAACGAGATACCGCGGCGCCAAGGACTGCCGGATCATTTCAATTGTCGCTCGAGCCTCGTCGGCATGGCTTAGAGGCTGGGCGAGGGCAAACTCATTGGATCCCGTGCGGCAGACCAGTGCAGCGCCAGTGTTGGTCAGGCGTCGGGCAATCTGCATCAGCACCTGGTCGCCAACGTCATATCCGTACCCTTCGTTGATGTCATGGAACCGGGCCATGTCGATCTTCGCAATTAGGATCGGCCGTTCCCCTTTACTTAGCAGGACGTCGACGTCCTCGACGAAGGCATATCTGTTGAGCACACCGGTCAGCATGTCGGCGCGGGTGCTCTGGGCGATTTGGGCTGCAGCGGCCCTGCTCGCCGTCACGTCCCGGATCAGTCCGATATAGTGCGTCGGCTCGCCACCAGCGATGCTCATGGCCGCGAGGCGGAGTTCGTTCCAGAACCAGCTACCGTCCTTGCGGTAGTTCTTCAGCGTGACGGCAATATCCGCACGCCGGGCGATCGCGTCGCGAATGGACTGGATTTCGGGTTGAAGGCGATCGCTGCCTTGCAGGAAGCGGCAGTTTCTCCCTATCAGTTCGTCGCTAGAATAGCCGGTGATATCCTGGAAAGCGCTATTGACGTAGACGAGCGCCATACCCCTTTCACGCAGATCGGTGATGGCCACACCGTCCCTCGATAGGTCGGGCAGCCGTGCTGCGATCGCTTCCGGCACGCCTGAGCGGCGCGGGTTGGCGACCGCGGTAGTGCGGATCAGATTACCGAACCCGGCCTTGAAAATCTCTGTCATGTTGGGGGCACAGCTGATAGTCTCATGGGAGATGCGCACCCCATAAATGGCCAGCTACCGCGCGCATTCTACTGGTACGATCATCAGGTTCCGTAACGGAATGGTCGACGTAGCGTGGGCCGCGTCGGCTGCGCAACCAATTTAGTGGGGTCGGTCAATTACTCGTGCATCCGGAAAGTGTCATCGACATGAGCGATGAGCCTGCCTATGCGCCCCGCAAGTCCGGCATTCGCGTCATGGGCGAGATGTCCTGGGGCGCACATATCTGCGTCTTCTACGAAGCGGAACAGGACCTGCTTGCCGCAAACGCTTCCTATTTCGCGGCCGGTCTGGAGGACAACGAATTCTGCATCTGGGCGGTCTCCGATCCGATCGACGCAGAGACGGCGAAGGATGCGTTGCGGCAGTCCATCCCCGACATCGATGAACGCCTGGTGGCCGGCCAGATGGAAATGATCCCTGCTACGGACTGGTACCTTCCGGGCGGGGAGTTCGACATACAGCGCATCACCGGCGGCTGGAATGAGAAGCTGCGCGAAGCATTGGAAAGAGGCTATGCCGGGATAAGAATCAGCGGTAACGCATTCTGGATCGGGACCAGCCACTGGAAGGAGTTTTGCCAATATGAGCATGAACTCGACCGCTCACTGGCCGGTCAGAAGATGGTCGTGTTGTGCACTTATTCCCTGTCGAAAAGCAGGGCCGTGGATTTGCTCGATGTCGCGCGCGCCCACCAATTCACCATCACCCGGCGAAACGGGGAATGGGAATTTCTCGAGACGCCGGAGCTCCAGGCCGCCAAGCAGGAAATCAGGAAGCTTAATGGCGCACTGGATATCCTCGCGGACACCAGCCACGCCGCTTTCACTGCCCGCGAGCGTATCGTACTCGCCCAAATCGTCAGGGGGTACTCGAGTAAGGAGATAGCCCGCACCCTGGGAATTGCCCCGCGAACGGTCGAGTTCCACAGGGCCAATCTTCTCAAGAAAACCAACGCACGAAGCACGGTCCACCTCTTGCATATGGTTCTTGGCGAGTAGCACAAGTGAGGTGTGACGACCTGGCGGCGGGCTCAAACCATGCGCTATAAGTGAATTAGAAGTTGTTCAAGTCCGCCTGAGCAATGTCCCCCATCTCATCGGTGATTTGCAGGGTTTGAGCTGGTCCGCTCGGCCACCTCAGGCCCATGCAATCAAAGAACTGTTTTAAAAGCGCTCGATCGAAATGACCGCTCCACGTCCCCATCATCTCCGCGGCAGCCTCCGGAGTGAAGCCCTTCTTGTATGGCCGAATAGACGTCAAGGCATCGAAAACATCGCAAATCGCGACAATCCGTGCCGCGGCACCGACCTGTCCGTCCTTTAAGCCATCCGGGTAGCCGGACCCGTCCAGCTTTTCGTGATGATGAAGGCAGATTTTTCCCACGATTTCCGGTAGACCCTTCGTCCTCGCCAGCATTGCATATCCCTCGCGCGGGTGGGTCTGCATGACCGCCATCTCATCAGCCGTGAGCTTGTCGGTCTTGGTCAGAATGGCAGTCGGGATGCGAATCTTTCCGATGTCGTGCAGAAGACTGCCAACGGACAGTATCCGGACCAGATTACTGTCAAGCTTGAGATGTCGCGCGAACAAGCCGACAAGGGCACAGACTGCTACTGAATGTTGAAAGCTGATCTCGTCCTTTGTCTTGAGCTTGGTCAGGTTCAAGACGCTTGCCGGGCGAGTGTATAGGAGCTGGTCGACGACATCGACAACCGCCTCCACTTGCTGCCGGTCAATGCATATTGATGAGGCTGCGTTGCTGAAGATCGAGCGCACCATCCCGGTCGCCTTCGTCAACGCCGCCCCAGTGTTGGCGGGCGTTGATCTCTCATTGGGTTTTGGTATCTCGGCCGTCGAACTGGTCGGCCCGATCCCCTTTGAAAGATCGATGACAAGCGTCGTTACGGAACTTTCGCGAAGCGTCTCCAGCTCGGCCGGGCTGGATAGTTTGAATTGGCTGGCTGCAAATGGGCTGCGTAGCCATTGCTTGCCGAACCCATGAATAAACATGCCGAGACGGGCATCATTCTTGTCGATCTGAAGAAGCGTTGAATTCGTCATGCAGTGCTCGCTTGGTTGGTCCTTCGCTCGAAATCGTCGGAGCGACCAAATGCTTGGCTGGGGCGTCCACTTGAAGGCATAGCGCATACCTGCCTGGAAATTACTGTCTCGTGGCTCGCAATCCTCGTCGCCGTTCAACGTTACGGCATGTTGGTAAACTTTCTTTACTCTATCGAGCAGGCGACAAGATCTTCCCGCAGTCATCCCGGTACCATACGAGAACGCTCGGTTCGATTTCGGCCCCGGCTCTGCCGATTGGCCTAACAGAACAAATAGCGAGTCTCGGGTGCTGACCGCAGCGTCCAGAACGTCCGACAACGGGTCGGCCGCAGAACGGCAGTTGTTGGCCCAAGGGCAGCCAAAAGCCGCCAGTCCGCGTTCGGCCCCTATCAAGACGTACAATGTGTCGCCGGTTGGTGGCCGCAACTGGGGTTTGGTCGACTTTCCAATTTCTCCAAGACTGCCCATCCCACCCCCTCGCATTAACCATTCGTTAACCATTCCCTCGCTAGCGTTTACCTATCAGTAAGGATTCGCCAGCCGTGACCTTTGCCGCTCCCCTCGAGGCCAAATCCATTCGCTTTCGCGCCCGCTCCTTCGTCGCTTTCACATTGACTCCGGAAGTGCCTTTGGCGGCCTGGCTGGAGGGGCTGGACCACTGGATCGGCAACTCGCCGGGCTATTTTTCCGGGCGGCCAGTGCTGCTCGATCTGAACACTTTGAAGCCGCAGCCAGGCGAGATCGCGGCGCTGGTGGCGGAACTGGCCACGCGCGGCATCCGCATCTATGCCATCGAGCTCGAAGGGGCGGCGTTTGGGCCCGAATTGCCGCCGGTGCTGGTCGGCGCCAAGGAGGCAACGACGGACGGCCTGCTGCCCGGCCGCAAGGCGAGGGCGGAGGTTTCTGGCAAATCAGAGGGCAAGGCCGAGGGCAGGGCGCCAGAACATACCATGGAAGCGGGGCGCGACGATGCGGCCAGCGCCGGCAAGCCTGGCGCAAGCAAAGCGGGCGACAGCGAGCCGCAGCAGGAAGCTTCGGGCACGCTGATGATCAAGTCGCCGATCCGCTCCGGCCAGGCGATCGTGCATCCGCATGGCGATGTCATCGTGCTCGGCTCGGTCGCGTCCGGTTCGGAGATCATCGCGGCCGGCTCCATCCATGTCTATGGCACGCTGCGCGGGCGGGCTTCGGCGGGTGCGCTGGGCAACAAGGGCGCGCGCATCTTCTGCCGCCGCAACGAGGCCGAGCTTCTGGCTGTCGACGGCTGGTACGTCACCGCCGAGGAGATGGAAGGGTCCTCGCGCGGCAAGCCGGTGCAGGCGTTTCTCGACGGCGAGGTCTTACGCGTTGCGCCGCTGAGCTGACATTCGTTTCGACCGATATTGGCGGCCGGCAGGGAGCCGCTCGACCAACAACAAACAAACAACAACGGAGGCTTTTCAATGGGCAAGGTAGTGGTGGTCACCTCGGGCAAGGGGGGCGTCGGCAAGACGACCTCGACGGCGGCCCTTGGGGCGGCCGTGGCCAAGACCGGCAAGAAGGTGGCGCTTGTCGATTTCGACGTCGGCCTGCGCAACCTCGACCTGATCATGGGCGCCGAGCGGCGCGTGGTGTTCGACCTCGTCAACGTCATCCAGGGCTCGGCCAAGCTGTCGCAGGCGCTGATCCGCGACAAGCGGGTCGAGACGCTGTTCCTGCTGCCGGCCTCGCAGACGCGCGACAAGGACGCGCTGACCGAGGAAGGCGTCGGCGAAGTCATCGACAAGCTGCGCTCGGTGTTCGACTACGTGTTCTGCGACAGCCCGGCCGGCATCGAGCGCGGCGCGCAACTCGCCATGCGCTTCGCCGACGAGGCGGTCATCGTCACCAATCCGGAAGTGAGTTCGGTGCGCGATTCCGATCGCATCATCGGCCTGCTCGACGCCCGCACCATGAAGGCCGAGCAGGGCGAGCAGATCGCCAAGCACGTGCTGGTCACCCGCTATGACGCGGCGCGCGCGGCGCGTGGCGAAATGCTGTCCATCGACGACGTGCTGGAAATCCTGTCGACGCCGCTGCTCGGCATCATTCCCGAGAGCCAGGATGTGCTGAGGGCCTCCAACCTCGGTTCGCCGGTGACGCTGTCGGAGCCGCTCAACGCGGCCGCAAAGGCCTATCTGGACGCCGCGAGGCGGCTGGAAGGCGAGGACCTGCCGGTCGTCGTGCCCTTCGAACGCAAGGGTTTCCTCGATCGTCTTCTGGGAAGGAGGGCGGCATGAGCCTGCTCGACATCTTCAAGCGGCGCTCCAGCGCGCCGGTGGCGCGCGAGCGGCTGCAAGTGCTGCTCGCCTATGAGCGCCGCAACCGCAGCCAGCCCGACCTCGTCTCCATCCTGCGCGAGGAGATCATGGCCGTCATCGCCAAGCACGTGCAGATCGACCAGGACTACCTCCAGGTCTCGATGGACCGCGGCGAGACCATGTCGACGCTGGAAATCGACATCCAGATCCCCAACAAGAGCGCCAGGCCGCTGGCGATGGCGGGGTGAGTTTTTACCCTCCCCCTTGTGGGAGGGTCGTTTCGCAGTCGGAGCGAAGCGGAGATTGCGAGCAGGGGCGGGGGAGGCTGCAGGCTTACACTCCGAAGGCCAGAGCCAAGGCGCCCCCCTCTGTCCTGCCGGACATCTCCCCCTCAAGGGGGGAGATTGGCAGCTCCGGTGTCTCCACCCTGTTTTTAATCGTTGAAATTGGCGAAAGCCTCGCGACATCCAATCTCCCCCCTTGAGGGGGAGATGCCCGGCAGGGCAGAGGGGGGTGCTGTCCCGCCGAACATGCCTTTTTCACAACCCCCTCACACCGCCTTAAACACCACCGTCTGCGCTAGCCCGCCGCCCTTGCGGTTTTCCAGCGTCACGGTGCCGCCGTAGCGCTCGATGATTTCCTTGGCGATGGCGAGGCCCAGCCCGGCGCCCGGAATGGATTGCAGGCGGCCGGGATCGACGCGGAAGAAGGGCTCGAACGCCTTGTTCAGGAGCTCCTGCGGAATCCCCGGTCCATGGTCGGAAATGGTGAGCACGGCGCGGCCGTCGGCCACGGCAAGGTCGACGCGGCACGCCTTGCCATGGGTGGCGGCGTTGATGATCAGGTTGCGCAAGGCGCGGCGCAGGCCGAGCGCGCCGGCCCGCACCGAAGCCGCGTCCAGATGGCCGATCGCCACGACATGGCCGAGCGATACCATCTCGGTCGCGATGTCGCGCACGATCCTGTCCAGCTCGACCGGTTCGACGGCATCCTGGTTGACCTCCTCGCGCACCAGCCGGATGGCGCTGTCGGCGATGCGGTCGAGCTCGTCGAGGTCGTGAAGCCATTTGTCGCGCTCGTCGTCGAGGAACTCGGCGCGCAGCCGCATGCGCGTCATCGGCGTGCGCAAATCATGGCCGGCGGCGGCGACCAGCCGCATGCGGCTCTCCATGGCGGTTCGCAGCCGCGACGAGAGCTGGTTCAGCGCATGGGCCGTCGCCTTGACCTCGGCCGATCCCACTTCCGGCACCGCGGCCAGCACGCCATCCGACCCGATCTTGGAGACGGCGGCCTCCAGCATTTCCAGCGGCCGGATCAGCACCGAGGTGAAATAGACCGAGACGGCGGTGGCGCCGGCCACGATCAGCGAGATCCAGCCGGCGAGAATCAGCCATTCGTGATTTGGCGGGTCGATGTGGGGAACCTGCATGACCGCCCAGCGCCCGTCGGGCAGGCGCACCGATGCGATCTGGCCGGGTTCATCCACCCTGTCGCTGACGATGGCCGCAACGTCGAAGCCCCGGCGGCGCAGGATGTCGCCAAGCATCGCCGTTTGCGGCCCGGCCACCTTGCCGCCGGCCGGATGGTCGGTGAATTCCACCCGCAGGACGTCCGGCAAAGGACCCGGCAGCAGCCGCATCACCAGCTCCATCTGCTCGGCGACCCAGGGCACGGTCAATTCCGGCGGCGGCCCTCCGCCCCGGACGCTGATGACGGCGGCCGTCGCCAGGCCGACGACGCCGACGATGGAGATGACCAGCAAGAGGATGAGGCGACGCCGCAGCGAGTTCACGCGTTGCCCTCCACTGTCTCGACGCGGGCGGTGAGCTGGTAGCCGCCATTGCGCACCGTCTTGAACAGCGGCCCGTCGCCGGTCTCGGCGAACTTGCGGCGCAGCCGGCTCATCAGCACGTCGACCGAGCGGTCGAGCGGATCGCGCTCGCGGCCTTGCGTCAGGTCGAGCAGCTGGTCGCGCGACAAAAGCCGGCCTGGACGGTCGAGGAACACCTGCAGCAGGTCGAACTCGGCGCCGGTGAGGTCGACGGCCACCCCTTGCGCATCCGTCACCTTGCGGGTGTCGGGCTCCAGCCTGTAGCTGGCGAAACGGTAGACGCGGGGGCGGGGCGCCACGGGCGCGTCCTCGGGCGACGAGCGCCTGAGCACGGCGCGGATGCGGGCGGTGAGCTCGCGCGGATTGAAGGGCTTGCCGAGATAGTCGTCGGCGCCGAGCTCCAGGCCGATGATGCGGTCGACATCTTCCTTCAGCGCCGTCAGCAGGATGACCGGCATGTGCGGCTTGCGGTCGCGCAGGCCGCTGCAGATATCGAGGCCGGAGCCGTCGGGCAGCATGACATCGAGCACCAGCAGGTCGAACTGGCCCGAGCCAAGCTTCTGCTCGCATTCGCGCCGGTCCGCCGCCACCGAGACGCGAAAGCCCTGGCCGTCGAGATAGCGCCCGAGAAGCGTCCTGATCTCGCGGTCGTCGTCGACGACAAGGATATGGGGTTGTACCTGCATTGCTCGCCCGTTTGCCTGTTCGTTTCGGATTATAGGGAGAGCCGCCGGCAAACGGCATGGAAAATTGCAACGCAATGTTGCCAGTGCCCCGCCGGAAACGTTCGGAAACAAATCTCCTTTTTGCGGAAACCTTGGGAAACAAGCCGAAACAAAGCGGAAAAGGATGGTTCCTATCCTCCTGGCCATACGAAGCATGAGAGAAAGGAACAACATCATGCGAAGCAAACTTCTCGCGCTCGGCCTGTTTTCCGCCGCGGCCATCCATCCGGTGCTGGCGGCGCAGTCCGATCCCGCGGCGCCCGGCGACGCGCCACCGATGATGGCCATGCAGGATGGGGCAATGCAGGATGGACCGGACCACGGCCCGATGGGCTGGTTCGGCCAGAACGGGCCCGGCCCGCACGGGCCGATGCGCCATGGTCCGCAAGGCTTCGGGCCGGAAGGCCTCGGCCCCCGCCACATGGGGCCGCCGCCGGAATTCATGCTGGCGGCGCGGCTCGCCGCGCTCGAGACCCGCATTGGCGTGCGGACCGAGCAGCTCGATGCCTGGCGCGACTACACCAGCGCGCTGCAGGCGATGCTTTCGCCGCCACGGCCCGATCACGGACCAGGCGGTCCGGGCGGGACTGGGCCGGAGGCGAAAGGTCCCGATGCGGCGGGTGGCAAGCCCGATGCCTTCGCCTTCCAGGAAGGGCTGGCGGACGACGTCACGGCCCGCGCGGTTTCGGCCGGCAAGCTGAAGGACGCCATCACCGTGCTGCGCGCCAAGCTGACCCCCGACCAGCTCGAAATCCTCGCCTCGGCGGAACGCCCACACGGACCACCCCCCGGTCCCTGGGGCGGCCCGCCGAATGATGCAGCCGGCCCCCGGGGCCTGCCCAACAGGCAGCTTCCGCCGCCCCAGCCCGGGAACGGCGAGCAACCCTGACCGGCTGCGCCGGCCGGCCCGGTACCCAACCCGTTCCCGGGCCGGCCGGTCACCCTTGATGGGATGGCGTCCCGCCATCCCACCGCTCGAAATCCTCGAAATGGAAGCACGACGATGCGGGAAGCCATGATGCCGCACCGGCTGATCGCAGAGGTCTGCCCCAAATTCTCGATCTCGGTTAGCGATGCCGGACGCGTCTTGCCGCTGGCCGCGCGCGCCGGGCCAACGGCCCTGCCGGCCAACAGGTGAAGGGTCCGATCCGCCTCAGCTTCGCCGCCTGGTGCTCCGCTTTCGGAGCGGCTCCACCGCGACCATGGCCGCAAGATCGCGAAAGGCTTGGCTTGTCGCCGCTGATCGCGATACTGATGCCGATGAGCATCGCGGCCAGCTACTCGATTCTCGTCAGGTACGCTCCGCCGCGAAGAAGGAGCGCGACATGAGCCGCCTCGAGGCATTGCTCGACGCCGCCCACAGATTGGCGCGGCCCGTCATCATGACAGTGGTCGCCACGATGGGCGGCCCGCAACCGTGCCCGGCCTCGCTTCCATCGACTGGCTCCTGGCGGAAGCATCCGATGCCGACAGCCAGGCGGCAACCGCAACTCCAGCGAAACATCATCCAGGACATGTCCATGCAGTCTAGCCAACCCCCTTTGCCGGCACGCCGGCTCGTGCCCCGGGCCGCAATGCTGGCCGTCGCCCTTCTTCTGGCGGCCTGCTCGCAGGAGGAAAGCAAGGCTCCCGCCGGCATGGGCGCGGCCGGGCGTGCCGAGGTCAGCGTGGTGACGGTGCATCCGCAGTCGGTGGCGATCACCGCCGAATTGTCGGGGCGCACGTCGGCTTCGCTTACGGCGGAGGTGCGTCCGCAGGTCAACGGCATCATCCAGGCCCGGCTTTTCCAGGAGGGCAGCGAGGTCGTCGCCGGACAGCCGCTCTACCTCATCAATCCGGCGAGCTATCAGGCGGATTACGACAGCGCGGTGGCGTCGCAGCAGAAGGCCGAGGCCTCGGTGCCGAGCGCGCAGGCGAAGTTCGACCGCTATGCCGGCCTGATTCAGCAGAATGCGGTCAGCAAGCAGGACTATGACGATGCGGCGGCATCGCTGGCGCAGGCCAAGGCCGACGTCGCGTCCGCCAAGGCAAGCGTCGAAACCGCGCGCATCAACCTCGATCACACCAAGATCACCGCGCCGATCGGGGGGCGCATCGACAAATCGTCGCTGACGCCCGGCGCCCTGGTCACCGCCAACCAGGACACCGTGCTCACCACCATCCGTGCGCTCGATCCGATCAATGTCGATGTCACGCAGTCGAGCACCAACCTGCTCAACCTGCGCCAGGCCATCACGGAAGGCCGGCTGAAGTTCAGCGGCCCCAATGTCAGCGTCAAGCTGAAGCTCGACAATGGCACCATCTATGCGCAGACCGGCAAGATGGAGTTCGCCGGCGCCAATGTCGACCAGACGACCGGCACATTCGCACTGCGGGCCGAGTTCCCGAACCCTGACCGCCTGCTGCTGCCGGGCATGTATGTGCGCGCCGTCGTCGAAGAAGGCGTTGCGCCGAACAGTTTCCTGGTTCCGCAGCGCGCCGTCAGCCGCAACGCCAAGGGCGAGGCGACCGCAATGGTCGTCAAGGCCGACGGCAAGGTCGAGGAACGCATCCTTGTCGTTGGCAACAGCGTCGGCAACAACTGGCTGGTGAGCCAGGGTGTCAGCGATGGCGACCGGGTCATCGTCGAGGGCACGCAGCTCGTGCGCGCCGGCGCCGAAGCGACGCCGGTCGAGGTGACGATCGACGAGGCGACCGGCGAGGTCAAGGACCGCGCGCAGGGGACTTCGGCCGTCACCACCCCCTCCAACACGGCCAGCACCGGCCAGTCGACCGGGAATTGAGCCATGTCCGCATTTTTCATCAACCGGCCGATCTTTGCCTGGGTGATCGCCATCGTGATCATGCTGGGCGGCCTGCTGGCGCTCAACTCGCTGCCGATCTCGCAGTATCCGCAGATCGCGCCGACCACGGTGAGCATCAGCGCCACCTATCCCGGCGCCGACGCCCAGACCGTCGAGAATTCGGTGACCAAGGTCATCGAGCAAGGCATGACCGGCATCGACAATCTCGACTACATGACGGCGACCTCGACCTCGACAGGCTCGGCCTCGATCACGCTGACCTTCACCACCGCCGCCGATCCCGACACCGCCCAGGTGCAGACGCAGAACAAGCTGCAACTGGTGCAGTCGCAGCTGCCGCAGGTGGTGCAGAACAACGGCATCACCGTCTCCAAATCCTCGACCGGCTTCCTGATGGTCATCGGCTTCGTCTCCAGCGACGGCAAGATGAACTCGACCGATCTCGCCGACTATGTCGACGCCACCGTCAACGACACGCTGAAGCGCGTCGAGGGTGTCGGCACGACGCAGCTTTTCGGCTCGGGCTATGCCATGCGCATCTGGCTCGATCCCGACAAGCTTGCCAAATATGCCTTGATGCCGAGCGACGTGGCCTCGGCGATCGAGGCGCAGAACACGCAGGTTTCGGCCGGGCAGCTCGGCGGCCTGCCGGCGCGCAAGGGCCAGCAACTCAATGCCACGGTCACGGCCAGGAGCCGGCTGCAGACCGCCGAACAGTTCCGCAACATCATCCTGAAGAGCCAGACCGACGGCTCGCTGGTCCGCCTCAACGATGTCGCCACCGTCGAGCTCGGCGCCGAAAGCTATACGACGCAAGCCCACTACAACGGCAAGCCGGCGGCGGGCGTCGCCGTCAGCCTGGCGACCGGCGCCAACGCGATCAACACCGCCGAGGCCGTGCGCTCGACGATCAACCGGCTGAGCTCGACCCTGCCGCAAGGGGTCGAGGTCGTCTATCCCTACGACACCTCGCCCTTCGTGCGGCTGTCGATCGAGGAGGTGGTCAAGACGCTGGCCGAGGCGATCGTGCTGGTGTTCCTGGTGATGTTCATCTTCCTGCAGAATTTGCGCGCCACCATCATCCCGACGATCGCTGTGCCGGTGGTGCTGCTGGGCACGTTCGGCGTGCTGTCGCTGTTCGACTATTCGATCAACACGCTGACCATGTTCGCCATGGTGCTCGCCATCGGCCTGCTCGTCGACGACGCCATCGTCGTCGTCGAGAATGTCGAACGCGTGATGCAGGAGGAGGGCCTGTCGCCGAAGGAGGCGACGCGCAAGTCGATGAACGAGATCACCGGGGCGCTGATCGGCATCGCCACCGTGCTGTCGGCGGTGTTCGTGCCGATGGCCTTCTTCGGCGGTTCGACCGGCATCATCTACCGGCAGTTCTCGGTCACCATCGTCTCGGCGATGGTGCTCTCCGTGCTGGTAGCACTTGTGCTGACGCCGGCACTTTGCGCCACGATCCTGCGGCCGCCCAAGGACCATGCGACGCAGACCGGCCCGTTCGGCTGGTTCAACCGTGTCTTCGACCGCGGCGCAACAGCCTATCGCGACGGCTCGCATGGCATCATCAACCGCGCCAAGCGCTTCCTCGTCGTCTTCCTGGCCATCGTCATTGCCATGGGCTGGATGTTTGCCCGGCTGCCGAGCTCGTTCCTGCCGGAGGAGGACCAGGGCATTCTGATCACCAGCGTGCAGCTGCCGGTCGGCGCGACGCAGGACCGCACCGAGCGCGCGCTGACCCAGGTCACCGACCACTATCTGAAGGAGGAAAAGGACGCGGTCGACGGGGTGTTCAGCGCCTCCGGCTTCGGCTTTGGCGGCGCCGGGCAGAATGTCGGCATCGCTTTCGTGCGGCTGAAGGATTTCAGCCTGCGCAAATCGACGGCCATGGCAGCACAGGCGATCGCCGGCCGCGCGATGGGCGCCTTCTCCAGGATCAGGGACGCGCAGGTGTTCGCGCTCGCCCCGCCCGCCATCCAGGGGTTCGGCAACACCAACGGCTTCGATTTCTATCTGCAGGATGTCAATGGCGCCGGCCATGACGCGCTGCTCCAGACGCGAAACCAGCTTCTGGCCCTGGCCGGGAAGAGCAAGGTGCTCGCCAATACGAGGCCCAACGGCCAGGAAGACCAGCCGCAATTCTCGGTCGACATCGACCAGGAAAAGGCCAGCGCGCTCGGCGTTGGCCTGTCGGACATCAACGACACGCTTTCCACCGCCTGGGGCAGCGATTACGTCAACGATTTCATCGATCGCGGGCGGGTGAAGCAGGTCTATCTGCAGTCGGACCCGAACTTCCGCATGCAGCCGGAAGATCTCGATAAATGGCAGGTCCGCAATTCCAGCGGCACCATGGTGCCGTTCTCGGCCTTCGCCTCCAGCCACTGGACGTTCGGCTCGCCCAGGCTCGAACGCTACAATGGTTCGGCGGCGGTCGAGATCCAGGGCGCGGCGGCCACCGGCGTCAGCTCGGGCGCCGCCATGGACGAGATCGACAAGCTTGTGGCGCAATTGCCCGCCGGCTATTCCCACGAATGGACCGGGCTGTCGCACCAGGAGCGGCTTTCCGGCAACCAGGCGCTATCGCTCTACGCGATTTCGGCGCTGGTCGTGTTCCTGTGCCTGGCCGCGCTCTATGAGAGCTGGTCGATCCCGTTCGCGGTCATGCTCTCGGTGCCGATCGGCATCTTCGGCGCGCTCCTGGCGGCAACCCTGTTCGGGCAGTCCAACGACGTCTATTTCAAGGTCGGGCTGCTGACCACGATCGGCCTCGCCTCCAAGAACGCCATCCTCATCGTCGAATTCGCCCTCGAGCGGCAGACCGCCGGCATGGGGCTCGTCGAGGCGACGCTGGAGGCGGCGCGACAGCGCCTGCGACCGATCCTGATGACGTCGCTGGCCTTCATCCTCGGCGTCACGCCGCTGGCGATCGCCAGCGGCGCCGGCTCGGGGGCGCAGAACTCCGTCGGCATCGGCGTGATGGGCGGGATGATCGCGGCGACGGTGATCGGCGTGTTCCTGGT
>NZ_JALJRL010000022.1:0-104872 GCF_024519675.1 Mesorhizobium sp. Mes31
CAGAAACTTCTTCAAGGCTGCCGGATATGAGGCCAATTAATCGCGACACGCTTTATCTCTCTATTTTGGACGCAATTCCGGACGGAAAAGCGTTTCGCACTTTTCCTGGAATTGCCCCGGCAAAAGAAAAGGCGCCCAAAGGACGCCTTAAGAGATGGGATTGCTGTCACAACGGGGGCTTGAGCGAATTCAGATCCTCCGGGGATGTGGAGGAACGGGATTTCTCCCTCAAGTTACATGCGACTATCGACGCCGGGCCTTAACAACTCCTTACCGGCGCGGCGGAAAGTTTACGAATGTGTACCACTCATGAAATCTAGGTAAATTCTACCGACAGATTTCGTTAACCATGACGAACCCCCAGTCACTCGGCCAGCTGCGGCAGGTTCTTGAACAGTTCCAGCGCTTCGGGGTTGGCCAGCGCCTCCTTGTTCTTGATGGCGCGGCCATGCACCACGTCGCGCACCGCCAGCTCGGTGATCTTGCCTGATTTGGTGCGCGGGATGTCGGTGACGGCGACGATCCTGGCCGGCACGTGGCGAGGGCTCGCCCCTGTTCGGATTTTCGCCCGTATGCTTTTTTCGAGATCCGCGTCCAGCCGCACGCCCGCGGCCAGCCGCACGAACAGCACGACGCGCACGTCATTGTCGAAATCCTGGCCGATGCACAGCGCCTCCAGAATCTCGGGCATCTGTTCGACCTGATTGTAAATCTCCGCCGTACCGATGCGCACGCCGCCCGGATTGAGCGTGGCATCGGAACGGCCGTGTATGATCAGGCCGCCATGGTCGGTCCATTCGGCGAAATCGCCGTGACACCAGACGTTGTCGAAGCGCTCGAAATAGGCCGCCTGGTACTTCTTGCCCTCGGGGTCGTTCCAGAAGCCGATCGGCATCGCCGGAAAGGCCTTGGTGCAGACCAGTTCGCCCTTCTGCTGTCTCACCGGCTTACCGTCGTCGTCCCAGACATCGACGGCGAGGCCGAGGCCAGGACCCTGGATCTCGCCGGTCCACACCGGTTGCGTCGGCACGCCGAGCACGAAGCAGGAGACGATGTCGGTGCCGCCGGAGACCGAGGCCAGGTGGACATCCTTCTTGATGCCTTCATAGACGAAGCGGAAACCCTCCGGCGACAGCGGCGAGCCGGTGGAGGAAATCGCCCGCACGGTCGACAGATCATGCGTGCGGATCGGCTCGAGACCGGCCTTGCGCACGGAATCGATGAATTTGGCCGAGGTGCCGAAAAAGGTCATCTTCTCGGCATCGGCGAAGTCGAACAGCACATTGCCGTCGGGATAGAAGGGCGAGCCATCGTAGAGCAGCAGCGTGGCGCCTGACGCGAGGCCCGACACCAGCCAGTTCCACATCATCCAGCCGCAAGTGGTGAAGTAGAAGAAGCGATCGCCCTCGATAAGGCCGGCATGCAGCCGGTGTTCCTTGACATGCTGGATCAGCGTTCCGCCGGCCGAATGGACGATGCATTTGGGAATGCCCGTCGTTCCAGAAGAAAACAGGATGTAGAGCGGGTGCGCAAACGGGAGCCGCTCGAAGCCGACGGGCTTGACGGCAAACGGCGACAGCGCCTCTTCCAGCGCCACCGCCTTGTCGATGGTTACAGCAACATCGGTCGAGGTGCCGAGATAGTCGACGACGAGAACCTTGCGGACCGTGCCAAGCTTGGCCGCAACCGCGGCGATCTTGTCGGCGACCTCGATCGCCTTGCCATTGTACCAGTAGCCGTCGGGCGCGATGAAGACGACAGGCTCGATCTGACCGAACCGGTCGAGCACGCCCTGCTCGCCGAAATCGGGAGAGCAGGACGACCAGACGGCGCCGATCGAGGCGGCGGCCAGCATGGCGGCAACCGTCTCCGGCATGTTGGGCATCATCGCCGCGATGCGATCACCCTTTTTCACTTTGAGCGACAGGAAAAGCTGTTGCAAACGCGAAGTCAGCGCATGCAACTCGTTCCAGGACAGCCGGCGTTCGACCTTGTCCTCGCCGCGAAATACGATTGCGTCACTGGGCCCGGTCTTCTTCAACAGGTTCTCGGCGAAGTTCATCGTTGCGTCAGGAAAGAAGGAGGCGCCCGGCATCTTGTCGCCGTTGACGAGCACGAGCTCGCCCTCGTCGCCGGCAATGCCGCAGAAATCCCACACCAGGCTCCAGAATGCCTCGCGATCGTCGACCGACCAGCGGTGCAGGTCGGCGTAGGAGGAGAAGGTACCGCCGGTTTTCGCGGCCGCGGCCTTCATGAAAGCGGTCAGCGGCGCGGCGTCAATCTGGTCTTGCGTCGGGGTCCAGAGTGGTGCGTCGCCAGGCATGATCTTTCCTCCTTAAAGCGTGTCGCGTCCGAGAGAATCCATGCGACGCGCTTTAAACTCTGCTTGATGCATGCCGCTGTCCCAAAACCGCCACGAACCCTCTCGGCGCAGGCTTTGGCAACATGCATCAGGCAGCATCGCTTATGCATATCGCAGCGCAGCAGAGCAAGATTTTGTTCGGCCGATACGGCCAGATGTGCGCAAATGCCATCGCCGGGCCATAAAGACTTGAAATGCGTCGGCCCTAAGTCGTAGTGACGACTGGGGTTACACCCGTCAGGCGATTTGTCGGAATGAAAGCATACGAGGCGAGATGCCATCCCCTTTGATCCGGCGCGGCGTATGGGCGATCGGCACCGCCGTGATCGTCATCGCGCTGATCGTTGCCGCCCTGCCGCTGATCGCTTCCACCCGTATCGTGCGCGACCGCATCGCATGGGAAATGAGTGCGTGGAGCGGCTTCCGGGTCGCTATCGAAGGCTCGCCGCGCATCGAGGTCTGGCCGAATTTCCGGGCGATCCTGACCGATGTGACGCTTTCGCAATGGACGGACACCGATGCACCGCCGGTCGTCGAGGCCGAGCGGGTCGAGGTCGATCTCTCCGCGATGGCGGCACTGCGCGGCGATGTGGTGTTTTCGACGGCGCGGCTGGTGCGGCCGACGATCCGGGTCCAGCGTATGGCGACCGGCCTCTTCCTGCCCGCCGTCCCGACCGGCGGACGCATTGCGCGTTCCATCGACACGGCGCGCGGCGTGGTCAATGCCGACCCCGCCAAGCCGGACCTCGACAAGCTGCCGGCCGACACTTTCGGCACCGTGGAGTTTCGTGACGGCCGCATGGTGGCTTCCGTCGGCGGCAAGGATGTCGAGGTCCTGAGCAGCCTGACCGGCCAGGCGACCTGGGCGGCGATGAACAGCAATGCGACGCTGTCGGCGACCGGAATCTGGCGCGGCGAAAGCGTCGCCCTGGATGTCGCATCGCCGAAACCTCTGGTGCTGTTTGCCGGCGGCACGGCGCCGCTCACGCTGTCCTTCAAGGCAGCGCCCGCCACCTTCTCTTTCGACGGCACCGCCAGCATGTCCGAAAACGCCTATTTCGATGGTCAGGCGAAATTCTCGGCGCCGTCGTTGCGGCGGGTTCTGGAATGGGCGCAGGCCGGCATCGCTCCCGGCGCCGCGATCGGCTCCGTCAGCATTTCTAGCAAGGTCACGGCGACGGCCGGGCGCGTCAAGTTCGACAACACCGCGATCTCCCTGGACAACAATCCGGGGATGGGGGCGCTGGACCTCTCGCTCGGCGAGGCACAACCGGTGATCTCCGGCACGCTCGCCTTCGATACGCTGGACCTCAGGTCGTTCCTGTCCGCCTTCACGCCGCTGGCGCCAGCCGCAGGAGGAGGACCAGCCGAAATCGACACGAGTTTCGCCGACCGGATCAACCTTGATCTCAGGCTGTCGGCGGCGCACGCCACGGCGGGCACCATTCAGCTCGCCGACGTCGCCGCCACCGCCCAGGTCAAGGATGGGCTTTCCGTCTTCGATATCTCCGATGCCTCGGCCTTCGGCGGCAACATCCAGAGCAGCCTTCGTTTCGACCGCAAACCGGAAGGCACGCAGGTCGAGATCCGGTTGCTGGCCTCCGACATCGACGGCGGTGCCTTCGCCACCGCGGCGGGGATGACGCGGCTGGTCCCGGTCGGCACGGGAACCGTCTCTGTCATCCTCAAGGGACCCGGCAGAACCTGGGACTCCATCTTCGACAATGCCGACGGCTCGGTCACGGCAACCTTCGGACCCGGTGCGTTGAGCAAGCTCAATCTGCCGGCCTTCCTCAAGCATACCGAACAAGGCGGCTTCTTCGCGCTCGACGACGTGTCCGACGGAACGCTGCCGATCGACGGCGCGGAGATCAAGGCCAGCATTTCGAAAGGGGTGGCGCGGATCGACAAGGCCGAAGCCAATTCGGCGAAGTACAAGATCTGGCTGTCCGGGATCGCGTCCTACGCGGGACGGGGGCTGGCCCTGTCCGGCGGCGTCATTCAGGCGGACCAGGCGGCAGCGCAGACCAATGGCCAGCAAGGCCCCAACCAGTCATCGTTCTTCGTCGGCGGGACGTGGAGCACGCCGTTCATTTCCCCGATCAGCCGCGGCGTTTCGGGGGAATAGACCGCATCACCCGCGTTGCGCGGCCTGTTCGTCGAGCTGACGCTGCACCTCGCGCCGCTTGTTGGCCACCGAAGCGATGATGACGCCGACCGCGACAACGGCGATCAGGATGGTGCAGGCGGCATTGATCTCCGGCGTCACGCCGAGGCGAACCTGGCTGTAGATCTTCATCGGCAGCGTGGTGGCGCCAGGCCCGGAGGTGAAGCTGGCGATGACCAGATCGTCGAGCGAAAGCGTAAAGGCCAGCATCCAGCCGGACACGATCGCCGGCATGATGACCGGCAGCGTGATCTGGAAAAAGGTCTTCACCGGCGTTGCGCCAAGATCCATCGCAGCCTCTTCCAGCGAGCGGTCGAAGCTGATCAGGCGCGACTGCACGACGACGGCGACGAAGCACATGGTCAAGGTGATGTGGGCGAGCGTGACGGTGAGGAAGCCGCGGTCGAGACCGACGGCCACGAAGAGCAGCAGCAGCGACAGGCCGGTGATGACTTCCGGCATGACCAGCGGCGCAAACACCATGCCGGAAAACAGCACCCTGCCCCTGAACCGCGTGTAGCGCGTCAAGGTCAGCGCCGCCAGCGTGCCGAGCACGGTCGCCACCGTGGCCGAAATGACGCCGACGCGTGCCGTGACCCAGGTCGCGTCCATCAGGCCCTGGTTGTGGAACAGCGAGACGTACCATTTGGTCGAGAAGCCGCCCCAGACGGTGACCAGTTTCGACTCGTTGAAGGAAAAGACAATAAGCAGGACGATCGGCAGGTACAGAAAGGCAAAGCCCAGCACGATCGAGGTGATGTTGAAGCGGCTCCAGGTGGCGTTCATTTGTCTTGCTCCTGGGCACGCGCCTGGGCCTGCTGGAAGAGCATGATCGGCACGGTCAGCAGCAGCAAAAGGATGACGGCAACGGCCGACGAGACCGGCCAGTCGCGATTGGCGAAGAATTCGTTCCACAGCGTCTTGCCGATCATCAGCGTCTGCGATCCACCAAGCAGGTCGGGAATGACGAACTCGCCGACGGCAGGGATGAACACCAGCAGACAGCCGGCGATGACGCCGGGCAGCGACAGCGGGAAGGTGATCTTCCAGAATGCGCTGGTCGGCGGACAGCCGAGATCCTTGGCCGCCTCGATCAGCGAATAATCCATCTTTTCGAGCGACGAATAGAGCGGCAGCACCATGAATGGCAGGTAGGAATAGACGATGCCGATGAAGATCGCCGTGTAGGTGTTGAGGATGATCAGCGGCTGACTGATGATGCCGGTTGCGAGCAGCAGCTGGTTGAGCAGGCCCTCGGGCTTGAGGATACCGATCCAGGCATAGACCCGGATCAGGAACGAGGTCCAGAACGGCAGGATCACCAGCATCAGCAATGTCGGGCGGATCGTTGCCGGCGCGCGCGCCATGCCATAGGCGATTGGGTAGCCGACGAGCAGCGTCAGGACCGTCGAGATTGCGGCAATGATAAGGCTTGTCACATAGGCATTGAAGTACAGCGCGTCCTGCGTCAGCCACGCGTAGTTATCGATGCTGAGCTGCTTCAGCTGGCCGAAAAAACCGGAAATGCCGCCACTGAAATCAAGCACGGGCGTATAGGGCGGCATGGCGATCGCCGTCTGCGACAGCGAAATCTTGAAGACGATGATGAAGGGGATGAGAAAGAAGAACAGCAGCCAGACATAGGGGATAATGATGACCAGACGGCTGACGAAGGCCGCCCCCAACCTGGCCGGAATGGATTTTCCGGCGCTGGTTGCCGGAGAGGCTGATGCGGCGGTGACGGCGGCGTTCGACATGATCGCCCCCTACCGCGTCAACACGACGCCGGCGTCGGGCCGGAAAGAAACCCAGGCCCGGTCGTTCCAGCTCAGCGGATCCTCGGTGATGCGTGCCGCGTTCATCGTGCTCGCCCGTACCATCTGCCCGTCGTCGAGCCTGACGTGGTAGACGGTCATGTCGCCGAGATAAGCGATGTCGTAGACTTCGCCCTCGAGCGCATTGACGGCATCGACCGGCTTCTTCGACGAAATCTTGATCTTCTCAGGCCGGATGGCGAAGACGATGTCGGCGCCCGCGGCGGTGTCGACGGCGTTGTCGACGACGATCTGGGCTCCGCTGGCACCGGCGATGCGTGTTGTCTTTGCCGTCCGCTCGGCAACCTTGCCCTCGAACATGTTCACGTTGCCGACGAAGTGGGCGACAAAGCGCGAGGTCGGGGCTTCGTAGACTTCGGCCGGCGTTGCCACCTGCATCACCTCGCCCTTGTCGATGATGGCAATGCGATCGGCCATGGTCATGGCTTCTTCCTGGTCGTGGGTGACGACGACGAAGGTCAGGCCGAGATTCTGCTGCAGGTCCATCAGTTCGAACTGAGTTTCCTCGCGCAGCTTCTTGTCCAGCGCGCCGAGCGGCTCATCGAGCAGCAGCACCTTCGGCCGCTTGGCGACCGAGCGGGCAAGCGCGACACGCTGGCGCTGTCCGCCGGACAGTTGATGCGGCTTGCGCTTGGCGAACTGTTCGAGCTTGACCAGCCTGAGCATTTCGGCGACGCGCTTTTCGATATCGGGCGCGGACATGCCTTCCTGCTTGAGGCCAAAGGCGATGTTCTTCTCGACCGTCATATGCGGAAACAGGGCATAGGACTGGAACATCATGTTGACCGGCCGCCGATAGGGCGGGATGCCGCGCAGATCCTGGCCATCGAGCAGGATGCGGCCGGAAGTCGGCTCCTCGAAGCCGGCGAGCATGCGCAGCAGCGTCGATTTTCCGCAACCGGAGGCACCGAGCAAAGCGAAGAACTCGCGCTCGAAGATGGTCAGCGACAGATTGTTGACGGCGGTGAAGTCCCCGAACTTCTTGGTGACGTTGTCGAACTGGATGTATGGCTTGGCGTTCGGATCATTCCATGGCGCGAAATCCCTGCGGATGCTGCCAAGCGATTTCATGTCCCACTCCGTCTTGGTTCTTGCTTCTTGCCCCAGATAAGAATTGGTCCCGGCAGATGACTGCCGGGACCGTGTCGGATGCTTATTGGCCGGTGACGATCTTGGTCCAGGTGCGTGTGATGACGCGCTGGGTCTTGGGGTCGTAGGGCGAGACCGTATAGAGCTTCTTGATCGTCTCGGCATCGGGATAAACCGAAGGATCATCCAACAGTGCCTTGTCGACGAATTGCTGCGAAGCCTTGTTGCCGTTTGCGTAGAGCACGTAGTTCGACGATTTGGCGATGACTTCCGGCTTCATCATGTAGTTGATGAACTCGAGCGCCTCGGCGACATGTGGCGCATCGGCAGGGATCGCCATCTGATCGAACCACATCTGCGCGCCTTCCTTCGGTACGGAATAGCCGATCTCGACACCCTGCTTGGCCTCGACCGCGCGGTTGCGGGCCTGGAAGACGTCACCCGACCAGCCGACCGCCAGGCAGATATCGCCGTTGGCGAGTGCGTTGATGTATTCGGAAGAATGGAACTTTCTGATGTAAGGCCGGACCTTGAGCAAGGCCTCCTCGGCCTTGGCGATATCGTCGGGCGAGGTGCTGTTCGGGTCGAGGCCGAGATATTTCAACGCCGCCGGAATGATATCGGCCGGCGAGTCGAGCACGTAGACGCCGCAGTCCTTCAACTTGGCCAGGCTGTCGGGATTGAAGAACACATCCCAGCTGTCAATCTTGTCGGTGCCGAGCGCGGCCTGCACCTTCTTGATGTTGTAGCCGAGACCAACCGTACCCCACATGTAGTTGACCGAGTATTCGTTGCCGGGGTCGTATTTGGCGGTTCGCTCCGAAACCGTGTCCCACATGTTGGAAATGTTCGGCAGCTTCGACTTGTCGAGCTTCTGGAACACGCCGGCCTGGATCTGGCGCGCGAGGAAGTTGCCGCTGGGCACGACGACGTCATAGCCGCTGCCGCCGGCAAGCAGCTTGGTTTCCAGAATTTCGTTGGAATCGAAGGTGTCGTAGACGACCTTGATGCCGGTTGCCTTGGTGAAATCGTCGATGATCGAACTGTCGATGTAATCCGACCAGTTGAAGACGTTGACGACACGGTCCTCCGCGTGCCCCCCGACAGTGAAAAGTGTCAGAAATGCCGAGGTTGCCGAAAGCCAGAGCGCTTTGCGGATCATGCTATTCTCCTTTGATGAGTGTTCCTTCGCCGGCTCGTCGCGGACCTCGCGCGACCGGGCTTTTGTTTCAGACTATTGGGCTTTCCAGGGAGCGACAAGCGCGAACTGCCGGCACCATGGGGGTGGTTCGATGCGCGGCAGGTGATGGCTCCGTGTCCCTGTCTCGGCCTGGGAGGCATGCCGATGCCGTCAGAGGCTTTCGCCGTGGCGTGGGCAGAGATACGACGATGTGGTCCGGTCTCGATCTGACCGGCTGAGAGACTTGGCAAGATACGCCTGTCTTGTTGTTGCCGTATTCGCAGCCTGCCCGGGCGGCAACGACGTTGTCAATGGCAAAGCTGCGGACCGCGTCAATTAGGCGACGGCACCCCGGTGACCCCCGCGCGTACGGGCCGTGTCTGGCGCTTGAATTCGAGCCCGATATGGACGAGCAGCGCCGTGACCACCACAGCGCCGCCAATGATGGTGCGCCCGGACGGCACCTCGGAATGAATGAGCCAGACCCATATCGGCCCGAGGATCGGCTCGAACGTGCCGAGCAGCGCCGCGATGGCCGCCGGGATCAGCCGTGCGCCGGTGGCGAAGAAGGCAAGGCCGAGGCCGAGATTGACCACGCCGAAGGCGAAGAGAAAGCCCATGTCGCCGGCCGACACAGTGAAGGTCGAAGCCTGCGAGGCGGCAAAGCCCGCCGCCAGGATCGTCCCGAGACAGGTCGCCGGCGTCATGCGCACGCTGGAAAACCGCCGGGTGATGACGGTGGCGATCGAGAACATGAACGCGATCAGCAGCGCCAGCCCGTCGCCGATCGGCGAGACGGCGCCGTCAAGGGATTCCGACACCATGATGGCGACGCCGGTGATGACGGCGGCGATCGCCAGCCAGGTCGAAACAGTCACCCTTTCGCGAAACAGAGCCCAGGCAAAGAGCGCCGCCAGAAGCGGCACGCCGGCCTGCATCAACAGGATGTTGGCGACGGTGGTGTAGGCAAGTGCCACTACGAACGCGGTCGATGCAGTGGCGAAGCAGAACCCCACGGCAAGGCCTGGAAGACCCATGTCGCGGAACAATTTCAGCGTGCCGCGCCAACCGTCGCGCCAGACCATGAAGCAGAGCAGGAAGGCCGCCGCCCAGACGGAGCGCCAGAACACCACGGTCCAGCTGTCGTCGACGCTGATGAAGCGGGCGATGGTGCCACCAAAACTCCACATCAGCGCCGACAGGAACACCAGCAGGAAGCCGATCCGCTCCTCCCGTTGCGGGGCGGGCGTTGAAACAAGGCTCGGCGATGATGCTGTGTCGGTCATGGGCGCGACTGTCGAGCTTTTGTGGACGGGACGATGCGCAAGGGACGACAGAAAAGTACCCTGTTCGCGTAACGCAAAGGCGAAGGCCAGGGGTGAGCCAGAGACCGGCGACAATTGTGGCACCTTGCCACGGCGTCACTGAAAATCGAAGGCACTCAAGCCCGTCACCATCTCGTCAAGGCCGAGTGGACGCGTCACCGGTGGTTCGGCGCGCGCCAGGCAGCCGACACGTTCGCAAAGCCGGCAGGCAGGTCCGACCGGCGTCGCCGCAACGTTGCCAGCCTTTGCGGCGGTTGCCGCGCCAGGAAGTGCCGCGCCATAGACGATGTCGTCACGAAAGCCGATGTCGCAACCGAGCAGCAGCGCCGTGCGGCGCGGGCGCTCGGAGAATGCGCCTTGCGGTCCCTCCAGCGTGCGGGCAATGCACAGGAACTCGGCGCCGTCGGGCATTTCCACCGCTTCGACGAAAATCTGGCCGGGCTGGGTGAAGGCGACATGCACGGGGAGCTTGGGACAGTTGCCGCCGAAGCGGCTTTGCGGAAAGCCCTGGCTACCGGCCTTGCGAAAGCGATTGCCGGCATTGTCGACCTCCAGCATGAAGAACGGCACGCCGAGCGCGCCTTGCCGCTGCAGCATGGTCAGCCGGTTCGCCGCCTGCTCGAAGGAGACGCCGAAGCGCGAACGCAGGACGTCGATGTCGTAGCGCGCGCGCACGGCAGCCGCATGAAAGGCCTGGTAGGGCATCATCAGCGCATGCGCCGCATAGCGGCCGAGTTCGAAGCGGGCGAGGCGGCGGGCCTCGTCGGTGCTCAACTTGAGTGCCTGGATCTCGCCGGCGACCGCAACCGTCATGCGGATCAGGCAGGCTTCCATCGCGACCTCGCGCAGCTGGTCGAACGGTGACAGGCGTTCGGACAGGAACAGGCGCTGCGAATGGCGATCATAGCGACGGCGCCAGTTCGGCATGGTGGCGACAGGCAGCACCTTGACCACGATGCCGTATTCGCGCTTCAGCCAGGCCTTCAACGCACCGAACAGGTCGTCGCCGGGATCGAGCACCGAGGTGAATACCGCGGCTTCCTCTTCAAGCGCCGCGAAATGGTTCGGCCGCCGCTCGAAGATCTCGTGCACCTCGTCGATCGGCAGGCGGGCACCGGAAAGTGCCGTCGCCCGCCCCTCGCGCGCCAGCAACTCGTTGAGGTCGGACAGGCGCTCGGCCTGCTCGCGATAGGCGCGGAACAGCTTTATCACCGCAGCCGAAGCATTGGGCGCCGCCTCGGCGAGCTCGATCAGCTCCTGATCGCCCGGCAATTCGCCAACCAAAAGGGGATCGGTGAACACTTCCTTCAGGGCAGCGACAGACCCCCTTGCCTCGCCCTGAAGTTCGTGCGGGTCGACCTTGTAGACGGACGCCAGCTTGAGGATCAGTTGCACCGTCAACGGCCGCTGGTTGCGCTCGATCAGGTTGAGATAGGACGGCGAGATGCCGAGGCCCTCGGCCATCGCCGTCTGGGTCAGGCCCTTGGCGTTGCGGATGCGGCGTATGCGCGGCCCGGCAAATATCTTCTGATCAGCCATCGACTGTCCTTGACAGTAATTTACACGACCGTCGCGGCAATTTCGCCTCCGCCGCCTTTTACAATCGTGACAGATTTACAGCAGGTCCCTGTCAAACACAACACAGGTTTTCTCTTATATTCCGCCATTTTCCTTGAATTCTCTGGCGTATTTTGCACCGCAATGTAAATTCAGTCACATTCCGAGGTCCAAATAACTGGCGCCCGGACACATCGCAGCAATCCTTCGGAGTGACCCATGACTGATTTTTACAACCTCGTCCCATCGGCACCAGAAGGTCGCTTCGACGGCATCGAACGCCCCTATTCGCCGGAGGATGTGAAGCGGCTGCGCGGTTCGGTGCAGATCCGCCAGAGCCTCGCCGAAATGGGCGCCAACCGGCTGTGGAAGCTCATCCACGAGGAGGACTTCGTCAACGCGCTCGGCGCCATGTCCGGCAACCAGGCGATGCAACAGGTCCGCGCCGGACTGAAGGCGATCTACCTGTCGGGCTGGCAGGTTGCGGCTGACGCCAACACCGCCTCGGCAATGTATCCGGACCAGTCGCTCTATCCGGCCAATGCGGCACCGGAACTGGTCAAGCGCATCAACCGCACGCTGCAGCGCGCCGACCAGATCGAGACCTCCGAAGGCAACGGGCTTTCGGTCGACACCTGGTTCGCGCCGATCGTCGCCGATGCGGAAGCCGGCTTCGGCGGGCCGCTCAATGCCTTCGAGATCATGAAGGCATTCATCGAGGCGGGCGCTGCGGGCGTTCACTACGAGGATCAGCTGGCATCGGAGAAAAAGTGCGGCCATCTCGGCGGCAAGGTGCTGATCCCGACGGCGGCGCATATCCGCAACCTCAACGCCGCGCGCCTGGCAGCGGACGTGATGGGCACGCCGACACTGGTCGTCGCGCGCACCGATGCGGAAGCCGCGAAGCTGCTGACCTCCGACATCGACGAACGCGACCAGCCTTTCGTCGACTACGGCGCCGGGCGCACCGTGGAAGGCTTCTATCATGTCAGGAACGGCATCGAGCCCTGCATCGCACGCGCCATCGCCTATGCGCCTCACGCGGACCTGATCTGGTGCGAGACCTCGAAGCCTGACCTGGCGCAGGCCAAGAAATTCGCCGAGGGCGTGCGCAAGCATCACCCGGACAAGCTGCTCGCCTACAATTGCTCGCCTTCGTTCAACTGGAAGAAGAATCTCGACGACGCGACGATCGCCAAGTTCCAGAAGGAGCTCGGCACCATGGGCTACAAGTTCCAGTTCATCACGCTCGCCGGTTTCCACCAGCTCAACTACGGCATGTTCGAACTCGCCCGTGGCTACAAGGCGCGACAGATGGCGGCCTATTCCGAGTTGCAGGAGGCGGAGTTCGCGGCGGAAGCCAACGGCTACACCGCGACCAAGCACCAGCGCGAGGTCGGCACCGGCTATTTCGACGCCGTCTCGATGGCGATCACCGGCGGCCAGTCGTCGACCACCGCCATGCATGAATCGACCGAGCACGCGCAATTCAAGCCGGCCGCCGAATAACCAAAGAGAACACCGAGGAAACGCCCAACAGGGCTGAGATACAGGAGAAGACCAATGGCATCGATAAGCCGCGTCAAGGAACGCGCCGAAGAGCAGTCCACCACGATGAGCGTCGACCAGCAGGCGACGATCCGCATGCTGGCCAACGATCTGCACCGCCTCAACCAGTCGGTGATGAAGGCGGTCGAGGCAGGCGTCTCGGTCGAGCTCGTGCGCTCGGCACGGCATCACGGCGGTGACGGCAACTGGGGTGATTTGCTGATCCCGGTGATCGTCACGCAGCAGAGCCACGGCTGATCGAAATCCGCTCGACCCGCCCTTCACCTGCGCAGTCTCTGCGCAGGTGAATTTTCTTTTTATGGAGCGCATCGTATGGACAGCTCAGTACAGTAGCGTTGCTTGAAATCACTGCCGTGGCAGACGTTTCCGAGCTGTTTTATTTCAACTTGACATGGGCCACGATCTCACGCCAATTGCGCTCCAGATTTCAACTCTGCATTGAAATGGGGGCGAGCTTCTTGGTTGACTTGGGTGCCCAGTGAATCGTGAGGATGAGACTCCAAAACGCCTGAATTTGGTGACCCGCGACCCGAGGACCGAGACGATCCGTGATCCGTCGCAGGTGCTTGTCGTCGGGAGATCGCCAATCAATCGGGTTGTGATTTCGAAGATCGTCGAACGATCCGGGCTCAAGCCAATCTCGGAATCTCCCGACACGGCTGCCAAGGTCTTGCGATCCCTCATTCCGGGCGCAGTTGTCCTTGATGGCGGCGCCGACAACAAGGACTGCGACAATCTGATGTCCGGCATCGATGCGTTGCGGCGGGCCTCGGGCAAATCGCTTCCACCGGTGATCCTGCTTTCAACCAAAAATGGCACGCCGGAGAGCCTGGGCCTGTCGAGCGTCATCGACGTGGTGGTCGCCAAGCCGATTACACCCGAACGGTTGCAGCCGGTGATCGATCGCCTGCTCAGCCGGTAAAGTAATTCCAGGAAGAGTGTGTAGCGGTTCTCCGTCCGCAATTGCGCAAAACAAATAGCCGTGGCCCACGATCAGCCTGGGTTCATGATGCTGTCGACCAGCCCGGGCAGTTGTCCGAGATCGGATATCAGGCGGAACCTCGGCTCGGCAACCGGAGCCTCGACATGCTCCAGCACCCAGGTCAGTTCATGTGGCACATGGACACCCCAACCGCCGGCCTCGATGGCCGGCACCACGTCCGACTTCAGTGAATTGCCGACCATCATGCTTCTTGCGGGACCATCGCCGTGACGGCTGAAGAGGCGGGCATAGGTGGCGGCATTCTTGTCACTGACGATCTCGACCGCGTCGAACAGATCTCCCAGCCCGGATTGCGCCAACTTGCGCTCCTGGTCGAAGAGGTCGCCCTTGGTGATCAGCACGAGGCGGAATGCGCCGGCAAGCTTCTCGACAGCCTCCCGCGCATGCGGCAAGGCCTCGATCGGATGGCTCAGCATCTCGCGACCGGCATCGAGAATTTCCGCTATGACCGAGCCCGGCACGCGGCCTTGCGTGACCTCGATCGCCGTCTCGATCATCGACAGCGTGAACCCCTTGATGCCGAAGCCATAGACGGCAAGGTTGCGCCTTTCGGCCTCAAGCAATCGTGCCGAGATATGTTCCGGCTCGCCATGGTCGGCAAGCATGGCGGCAAAGCGCTTCTCCGTCATGCGGAAGAACTGTTCGTTCTGCCAGAGCGTGTCGTCGGCATCAAAGCCTATGGTGGTCAGTTCGCTGTTGTTTCGCATCGATGCCTTCCGGGCTGGGAAGTGCCCAAACCTAAGCCGACCGCCGCGATTTTCAACCGGAACGAGGAATGCCGGTCATGGCTCCCCTTCCCTTCCACAGGGGGGCACGGCTATACTCCGAAATCCGCAACCCAATCTGGTGAATGATGCCGCCTGCAAAAAAGGAAGTCCGTCCGTCGAGCCGCGGAGGACGCGCCCGAACGCCTGCCTTCGTGAAAAACCACCGCGGCGTCAAGAACTGGAAGGAAGTCAGCGCCTGGCTGGAATGGCGCGGCATCGAGGATATCGAATGCATCACGCCTGATCAGGCCGGCGTCGCGCGCGGCAAGATGATGCCGTCGAAGAAATTCACCTCCAACACGTCGCTGGCATTGCCGTCGGCCGTGTTCATGACGACGATTTCCGGCGGCTATCCGGAGGATGGCAACGGCTTTCACTATCCCGAGGACGACGGCGATCTCAAGCTGATGCCCGATCTGTCGACGCTGACGGTTGTGCCTTGGGAAGAAGACCCGACGGCCGCGGTCATCTGCGACCTCGTCCACCAGGATGGCCGCTCGGTCGAGTTCACGCCACGCAACGTCTTGAAGCGCGTGGTTGCTGCGTACGACAAGCGCGGCCTGAAGCCGGTGGTGGCGCCCGAGATCGAATTCTACCTCGTGCGCAAGAATCCCGATCCGGACTATCCCCTGACCCCGCCTGTCGGCCGCTCGGGCCGCGCAATCGGCGGTGGTGCCGGCTATTCGATCGCCGGCGTCAACGAGTTCGATGAACTGATCGACGACATCTACCATTTCTCCGAAAGCCAGGGCCTGGAGATCGACACGCTGATCCATGAAGAGGGCGCCGGTCAGCTCGAGATCAATCTGCGCCACGGCGACCCGATCGAACTGGCCGACCAGGTTTTCATGTTCAAGCGCACCATTCGCGAGGCGGCGCTCAAGCACGAGATCTACGCCACCTTCATGGCCAAACCGATCCAGGGGCAGCCGGGCTCCGCCATGCATATCCATCAGTCGATCATCGACAAGAAGACCGGAAGGAACATCTTTTCGGCGGAGGACGGGTCGGAAACCGAAGACTTTTTCCATTTCATCGGTGGCATGCAGAAGCATGTGCCGAACGCGCTGGTGATGTTCGCGCCCTATGTCAATTCCTACCGCCGGCTGACGCAAGCAGCGTCGGCTCCGGTCAACAACAAATGGGGCTATGACAACCGCACCACGGCGTTCCGCGTGCCGCGTTCCGACCCGGCGGCACGGCGCGTCGAAAACCGCATTCCCTCCTCCGATGCCAATCCCTATCTGGCGCTGGCGGCATCGCTGGCCTGCGGGCTGATCGGCATCACCAACAAGATCAAGGCCGAGCCTCCCGTCCTGACCACAGCCAATGCCGACGAGATCGACCTGCCGCGCGGCCTGCTCGAAGCCGTCGACCTGTTCGAGGGCGATACGGAACTCTGCGCGCATCTGGGCAAGTCCTTCGCCGCGACCTATGCGGCGATCAAGCGGGCGGAATTCGAGACGTTCATGGAAGTGATCAGCCCGTGGGAGAGGGAATATCTGCTGCTGAATGTGTGACGCCAGGAGCGAATAGCGAATAGAAATGAGGCAGGTGACGGAGCCTGGATCAACACTCCACCCCTATATCTCTCCTTATTCCTTATTCCTTATTCCTTATTCCTTATTCCTTATTCCCTATTCCCTATTCCCTACTCACTACTCGCTATTTACCCCCTCCAAAAATCCCCGAGTCTTTGCCGATCATGCCCTACCAATCCCCCATCTCCCCCGGCCGTTCCTGGTACGAGGACACCGTCGGCCCACGGCCGGAATATCCGACGCTCGACGGCGACCTGACATGCGACGTCGTCATTATCGGCGGCGGCTTTACCGGCCTGTCGGCAGCCGCCCACCTTGCCAAGGCAGGCACCAATGCGGTGCTGATCGAGGCCCACCGCTTCGGTGATGGCGCATCGGGCCGCAATGGCGGCCAGCTCGGCACCGGCCAGCGTGCCTGGGCCGAAGAACTGGAAGCCGAGTACGGCTTCACCCGCGCCAAGGCGCTGTTCGATCTTGCCGAAGAGTCGAAGACGCATCTCATCGAATTCGCCGCCGCCAACCAGATCGATATCGACTATATGCCCGGCCAGATGTCCGTGGCGCACAAGCCGCGCTATGTCGATGACTACAAGGCGCATGCCGAGATCATGGCGAGCCGGTTTTCTTACCCACATATCTCGTTCATGGATGCGAAGGAGACGGCGGAGCGGCTGGGCTCGACGCATTATTTCGGCGGAACGCGCGACACTGGCACAGGCCACATCCACCCGATGAAGCTGGTGATCGGCACGGCGCGGGTGGCGGCGCAAGCCGGCGCGCAACTGTTCGAAGGCACGCCATCGACCGGTATTATTTCCAGCGGCGGCAAGGTGAAGGTTTCGACGCCGAGAGGCACGGTGTCGGCGCAGAAATGCCTGATCGCGGTCAACGCCCATGGCGGCGCGCTCGAGCCAGTGAGTGCCGCGCACATCATGCCGATCGGTTCGTTCATCGGTGCGACCGTGCCGCTGGGAGCGGATTCGAAAGTCCTGCCTGGCGGCGAGGCCGTCGATGATTCCCGCTTCGTCGTGCGCTATTTTCGCAGATCGAAGGACGGGCGGCTGCTGTTCGGCGGACGCGAGATTTATGGCGTCAACGATCCAAAGGATATCCACATCCACATCCGCCGTCAGATCACGGAACTCTACCCGGCACTCAGGGATGTCGAGATCACGCATGGCTGGGGCGGCTATGTCGGCATCACGGTGCCGAGAAAGCCGTTCGTGCGCGAAGTGATGCCCAATGTCATCTCGGCCGGCGGCTATTCCGGCCACGGTGTCATGCTGTCGAACTTTTTCGGCAAGCTGTATGCCGAAACCGTTGCCGGCAATCGCGACCGGCTAAAGCTGATCGAGGACCTGAAGATCCCGCCCTTCCCCGGCGGCCGTCGCTTCCGCGCGCCGCTGCTTTTCCTCGCTCTCAACTGGTTCGCGCTGCGGGATCGGATTTAGCCGCTCGGTCGTCCACTGTAATAATATTGTAACATTTGTTGCCCGGCCGACGCATTGCGCAATCCCCGGCAAAGGCGCAGAATCCTTGGTATTGGCGTACTGATGCCACAATCGCGGGCGAAAGATGCCGGTTCTGGGCGATTGTTCGGGGATTGCTGCGGGCCTGCCCGCGTTGATTTTGGGACCGATGCTGATCAGATGCCGGACTTCCGGCACCGATTGAAAGAACATCGGCCCGCTTATGGAGGTGGCAAGAGTGAGAGAGCCCTTCAGTTTCGGTACGCCGGAACGTCGGCGCTTTGCCATGCAGTTCGGATACGACATGCGGCCGTCCTTCTGGCAGGAAGTCCGTTCCAACTCGCACCTGGTGATCGCCGCGATCGGAACTGCCGCACTGCTTGGCGTTGCCGCGGTGGCGCTGTGGCTGGCATTGCCGGCCAGTGAGAGGCAAGCGGCGGCGAGCCCCGAGCAGACCATTCCGACCATTCCGGTGAAGACGACGAAAATCCCCCCTGTGGGAGCCACGGTGGCCACGGCAGCCGTTCCGCAGGCGGCACGCAAGTCCAATAAGGTTTCACCGACGGTGGCGAGAGCGGAAGCCACCATGCAAGCGCTCGCGGCCAATGATCCCCGCTGGACCAATTCGCAGTCGAAAGCCGCCCCCGCCCCCAGCCAGGAGGCGAACCAGGCTGAACAAGCCCCGGACAAACCGGCGGCAGCCTTCGCGCAGCCGGCAGCCGATACCGACGCCACCACCGAACTTGCCAAGGTTGCCGCCCCCACCAGCGCGGCGGACGGCGATCCCGATGGCGCGCAAACCGCCGCCATCCCGGCGGTGCAGCCGCAAGCGCCGGAACAGCAGCCCGAGGCAACCCAGAATGACAACAGCCAAGCCAAAGAGAAGCCACGGAAGGTGGTGGCCGCCGGAACCGGCCGCATCCTGAGGGCCGTGACCATGCGCAGCGGCCCGAAGAAGAACGCGGCCGCCATCAGCACGGTGCCCGCCAAAACCTCGGTGCAAGTGATGGGCTGCCAGAAATGGTGCCAGATCGTCTACAACGGAAAGACCGGCTGGATCTACAAGAGCTACATCAAGACCGGTGCCTGACGCGCCGGAGGTGCTGAGAAGCCCTACCGCGGCCCGCTGAACATGCGTCGCAAACGCCGCCACCTTCTGGCGCGCCTGCGTTGCCTGACATAATCGCGATGCAGCTCAAAAGGCACTTCATACAGGCCGCAGGTGCCGCAGCCCTCCCGCTTGCCGCAAACGGGAACCCAGCATTTGACATCGTGCGTCCAGGCAAGCGCCACTCTCTCAAGGTGCAGATTGGCAGAGCTCTTGAGCAGGATCAGTTCGCCGGCCACGGCGGTCCGCTTGATATGGTCGGAGACTTCCTGGGGGGTGCGCAACTCAACAAACCGGCCGCTGTCGCGATCAGCCTGACCGGCCCCCGAGCGATGCGCATTGTCGCCGGTATAGATGACCTGATCGGCGATCTCGCGCGCCGTCTTGTAGGCGTAGTGGTACTTCCTGGTTGAACCCGCATAGTCGGAAATCTGGCCGAGAACGATCCGCTTTCGCGCGGCGGTGGCCTTGGCCATCATGTCGAGAGCGAGATTGAGCGAATGCCAGGGCGCCTTGGCGGTGTCGACGAGGAACTGCGGACCACCGTCGATGACCAGCACCTCACAGCGATTGGCCAGCGGTTGGAACGTCGCCACCCTGGCCGCTATCGTCTCGGCCGGTACGCCAAGCTCGAGCGCGGTGGCCACGGCCGCAGCGGTCGGCAGCCAGAAATGTTCAGCCGGAAACGGCGTCGCGAGTTCAAGGACGCCGTCGCGCCAATGGATCGAAAGCCTCAACCTGTCCGGATAGGCGGCGCGGATATCGCTCGCACGATAGTCCGCCCGTTCCGACAGGCCGAAGGTGACGCTACGATGCCGAGTGCCGGCAGCCATGCCAAGCACGTGAGGGTCATCGGCGTTGAGGACAGCAAATCCGCCCGGCTGCAGCGCGTCGACCAAGGCGCGCTTTTCCCGGGCTACGTTTTCCAGCGTCTTGAAGGCACCAAAATGCTCGAGGCGAACCATGGTGACGACGGCCACATGCGGCAGCAGCAGTTCCGCCATCGGCTTGATCGAACCGACGCCAGACGCCCCAGCTTCGAAAATGACGTAGTCGACCTCACCATTTTTCTTCATGCGCTTGTACAGCGTGGCGGCCAGCGACTTGATGGTATTGGCGAGGAGTTGTGGGTAGACCGAGCCATGACCGGCCAGTATGTGGCCAAGCAATGCCGTCACCGTCGACTTGCCGGAACTTCCGGTGACGCCGATGAAGATCGCCTTGCTTTTGGATCGGGCGCGTCTTGCCTTGTAGCCCCTGACATACTGCCGCAGGCCTTCGTCAACTCTCCGCAGTCTGGCGTTCCTCACGGCACGGCCCCAAAGCCCGAAGAAGGCTTTATGCCGCCGGCCGATCGGCCAAGTCAAATCGACGCCGGATGGCAAGCGCTCTCAGATGCAGCGTCCGCCGTCGACCTCCAGCGCTACACCGGTGATGAAGGCGGCTTCGTCCGAAGCCAGCCAGAGTGCGGCGTTGGCGATATCGAGCGGCGTCGAAAGCCGGCCGAGAGGGATCGATGCGCGGAACTTTTCACGGATCTCCGGTGTGTCGGCGCCCATGAATTTTTCCAGCATGCCGGTCTCGCCGGCGACAGGACAGAGGCAGTTGACGCGGATGTTCTTCGGCGCCAGTTCCACAGCCATCGATTTGGTGGCGGTGATCGCCCAGCCCTTCGACGCATTGTACCAGGTGAGGCCGGGCCGGGGCCGGATGCCGGCGGTGGAAGCCGTGGTCAGGATAACGCCGCCGCCTTGCCGATCCATGATCGGCACCACGGCAAGTGCCGCGTGATAGATCGCCTTCATGTTGACGGCGGTGATCAGGTCGAAGGTCTCCTCATCGACCTTGAGCATGTCGCCATTGCGATGGGTAAATCCGGCATTGTTGACCATGATATCGATACGGCCAAAGGCGCTTTTGGCGGCATAGACCATCTCGTCGAACTCGGACCGCAGCGAAACATCCGTCTGGGTCCAGATCGCCGCTTCGCCGATCTCCTTGGCAACGCGTTCGGCGCCCTTGGCGTTCAAGTCGGCGACAACGACCCTGGCGCCCTCCCTGGCAAAGCACCTGGCGATGCCCTCACCGAAGCCCGACGCGGCACCGGTGACGATGGCAACCTTGTTTTGCAGACGCATGTTTTTCCCGCTCATGATTGGTGAGGATAGACCAGCGCAAAGCCACGGCTTGTGGCCAAGGTGGTCGAAAGATGTGCGGCCATCGTCGATTTCTCCTTTGGCTTTCGCCTCGATCCCGCTCTATGCTGCAGCTGCGAAGGCCTCCGAAGCCGCGCTGTCGACAAGCCTCCGAGGTCTCGGACTGTCAAGGGGCAGGTGCAAACACTCAGATGTGACACCATGGCACTGGAATATTTAAATCGATTAGATTATATCAGCCGCGTTCTTGCGACCGGCGTCAAAGCGGACAGACCATGACCAGCCAGATCATCCCCGTCGACCCGTTCGACTTCATCATTTTCGGCGGCACCGGCGATCTGTCGGAGCGCAAGCTTCTGCCGTCGCTCTACCATCGCCAGCGCGACCATCAATTCTCCGAACCGACGCGCATCATCGGCACGTCGCGCTCGAAAATGAGCGACGAGGAATTCCAGGCCTTCGCCAAACAGGCGATCTCCGAGCACGTCAAGGCGGCCGACATCGACGCCAAGGAGCTGAAGACTTTCCTGGCACGGCTTTCCTACGTCTCGGCCGATGCAACGAGCGGTGCCGGATTCGACAAACTCAAGAAAGCGATTGGCGACAGCGACCGCATCCGTGCCTTCTACCTGGCGGTGGCGCCGGCGCTGTTCGGCGACATTTCGCACAAGCTGAAAGAGCACAATCTGATCACGCCGAACTCGCGCATCGTGCTGGAGAAGCCGATCGGCCGTGACCTTGCCTCGGCGCGTACGCTCAACGATCTGGTCGGCGACGACTTCCACGAAAGCCAGATCTTCCGCATCGACCACTATCTCGGCAAGGAGACGGTGCAGAACCTGATGGCGCTGCGCTTTGCCAACGCGCTCTACGAGCCGCTTTGGAACTCCGCCCATATCGACCATGTGCAGATCACCGTGGCCGAGACCGTGGGGCTGGAAGACCGCGTCACCTATTACGACAAGGCCGGCGCGCTGCGCGACATGGTGCAGAACCACATGCTGCAGCTCTTGTGCCTCGTCGCCATGGAAGCGCCGTCGTCGATGGACGCCGACGCGGTGCGCGACGAGAAACTGAAGGTGCTGCGCGCGCTGAAGCGCATCAATGGCAACGAAGCGCCGAAGCAAACTGTGCGCGGACAATATCGCGCCGGAGCCTCGGCAGGTGGCCCGGTCAAGGGCTATGTCGAGGAGCTGGGCCACGACAGCAACACCGAGACCTTCGTCGCCATCAAGGCCGAGATCGGCAACTGGCGCTGGTCGGGCGTTCCGTTCTACCTCAGGACCGGCAAGCGGCTGGCGACCCGGGTTTCGGAAATAGCCATCGAGTTCAAGCCGATCCCGCATTCCATCTTCGGCGACAGCGCCGGACCGATCTTCGCCAACCAGCTGGTCATCCGGTTGCAGCCGGACGAGGGCGTCAAGCAGTTCATCATGATCAAGGACCCGGGTCCGGGCGGCATGCGGCTGCGCCAGATCCCGCTCGACATGAGTTTCGCGCAATCCTTCGACGGCCGCGCGCCGGATGCCTATGAGCGGCTGATCATGGATGTCATCCGCGGCAACCAGACCCTGTTCATGCGCCGCGACGAGGTCGAGGCGGCATGGAAGTGGATCGACCCCATCCAGCACGCCTGGGAAAGCGCCAGGCAAGAGGCGCAGGGCTATACGGCCGGCACCTGGGGGCCCTCGGCCTCCATTGCACTGATCGAACGTGACGGGCGGACATGGCACGAGAGCAACTGAACAGCGCCGCCTATAATTGGCATGCCTTTTCCGGCCGTCCGGAACTGGCCATCGCGCTCGCCGGCCGCGTTGCCGATCGCCTGAGCAAGGCGATTGCCGAGCGCGCCACGGCGCTGTTGGCGGTTTCCGGCGGCACGACGCCGGCAAAGTTCTTCGCAGCGCTTTCGGCCGTACCGATCGCTTGGGACAAGGTGATCGTGACGCTGGTCGACGAGCGTTTCGTGCCGGCATCCTCGCCGCGCTCCAACGCAGGCCTGGTGGCCGCCAATCTGTTACAGAACGCGGCCAAGGCGGCACGTTTCGTGCCGCTGTACCATGAGGCCGTCGGCATCGAGGATGCCGCCGCATCCGACGATGCGGCGCTCCGGTCGCTGCCCTGGCCGCTCGATGTCGTCGTGCTCGGCATGGGACCGGATGGCCACACCGCCTCGTTCTTTCCCGACGCCGACGATTTGCCAACGCTGCTCGATCCAGCCTCCGGCCGGATCGTGCTGCCGGTTCACGCGGCCAGCGCCGGCGAGCCGCGGCTGACCCTGTCGCTGGCGCGCATCGTCGATGCCGGCTTCATCGCACTTCACATAGAGGGCGAAGACAAGCGAACCGCCTTCGACGGCGCGGTTGCGCCCGGACCGCGAAAGCCAATTCGCGCCGTGCTCGATGCCGCACCGAAGCCCGTAGAGGTTTTCTGGGCCCCCTGACTTGAACTTGCTGTGGGTCCCGGCAGACAGCCGGATTGTGTTCCGGGACCTCGCCTGAAAGGACCGACACCATGACCGCCAGACGCGACATCGAAGCCATCACCGAGCGCATCCGCCAGCGCTCCAGACCGGGCCGCGAGCGCTATCTTAGCCGCATCGCCGAAGCGTCGAACCGCACCGCCAACCGGGCCGTGCTGTCCTGCGGGAACCTCGCCCATGGCTTTGCGGTCTGCAGTCCCTCGGAAAAGCTGGCGCTGGGCGCCGACAAGGTACCGAACCTTGGCATCATCACCTCCTACAACGACATGCTGTCGGCGCATCAGCCGTTCGAGACCTTTCCGGCGCTGATCAAGGACGCGGCGCGCGAGGCTGGCGGCATTGCCCAGGTGGCTGGCGGCGTGCCGGCAATGTGCGACGGCGTCACGCAAGGCCAGCCCGGCATGGAGCTGTCGCTGTTTTCGCGCGACGTGATCGCCATGGCCGCCGCGATCGGCCTTTCGCACAACATGTTCGACGCCGCCGTCTATCTCGGCGTCTGCGACAAGATCGTGCCGGGTCTGGTGATCGCGGCACTGACCTTCGGCCATTTGCCGGCGGTGTTCATTCCGGCCGGACCGATGACCACCGGCCTCCCCAACGACGAGAAGGCCAAGGTCCGCCAGCTCTATGCCGAAGGCAAGGCCGGGCGGGCCGAACTGCTCGAGGCCGAGTCGAAGTCCTACCATGGACCGGGGACCTGCACCTTCTACGGCACGGCGAACTCCAACCAGATGCTGATGGAGATCATGGGGCTGCACACGCCGGGCGCTTCCTTCGTCAATCCCGGCACGCCGCTGCGCGAAGCGTTGACGCGGGAAGCGACCAAGCGCGCGCTGGCGATCACCGCGCTCGGCAACGCCTATACGCCGGTCGGCCGGATGATCGACGAGCGTTCGATCGTCAATGGCGTCGTCGGCCTGCACGCAACCGGTGGCTCGACCAACCACACCATCCACCTGATCGCCATGGCGGCTGCCGCCGGCATCGCGATCACATGGCAGGACATTTCGGATCTCTCGGAAGCGGTGCCGCTGCTGGCCCGGGTCTACCCGAACGGTCTTGCCGACGTGAACCATTTCCACGCCGCCGGCGGGCTCGGATTCCTGATCCGCGAGCTGCTTGACGAAGGCATCCTGCATGAGGACGTGCAGACCGTGTGGGGTGAAGGATTGCGCCCCTATGCCGTCGAGGCAAAGCTCGGCGCCGATGGTGGTGTGGTGCGCGAGGCCTCGCCGCGGACAAGCGGCGACGAGAAGGTGCTGGCGCCGTTCAACAAGGCGTTCCAGGCAACCGGCGGCCTGAAAGTGCTGTCGGGCAATCTCGGCCACGCCGTGATCAAGACTTCGGCGGTGAAGCCGGAGCGGCGCATGATCGAGGCGCCGGCCAAGGTGTTCGACAGCCAGCAAGGGCTGAACGAGGCGTTCAAGGCAGGCACGCTGACAGGCGATTTCATCGCCGTCATCCGCTTCCAGGGTCCGAAAGCCAATGGCATGCCGGAGTTGCACAAGCTGACCACCGTGCTCGGCATCCTGCAGGATCGCGGCCAGCGCGTGGCGCTGGTCACCGACGGGCGCATGTCGGGTGCCTCAGGCAAGGTGCCGGCGGCGATCCATGTGACGCCGGAGGCGGTCGAGGACGGGCCGATCGCCAGGATCCATGACGGTGACATCATCCGGCTGGACGCCGATGCAGGCACGCTGGAAGTGTTTGTGCCGGCTCCGGAATTCGCGCTGCGCCGCACGGCGGAAGCCGATCTCATCGGCAATGAATTCGGTTTCGGCCGCGAACTGTTCGCCGGGTTCCGGCAGCTGGTCGGCCGTGCCGACCATGGCGCCAGCGCGTTCGGCACGGCGTGACGGCAGTTTTGCGCAATTCATGAAAAAGGGCGGCCATGGCCGCCCTTTTTTGAGGTCGTGCATACGATTCTATTGCACAGTCAGCTCGGCTCGCTCGCCGGCCTTGACCGTCACGGTGCCTTCCTTCGAGCTGTTGTCCGATTTCTCCGACACGACGGCGTAGTCGCCCGCCGGTATCGCCGCCTGATACTTCTGGTCGTATGCGTAGCCAAGCGACTTGCGGTTGCCGTTGATGTCCTTCTTGGCCTCGAAAATCTCGATCTTCGAGGCTCCGGGCGCGGTGATCGCCAGCACGCCGGCATTCATGGCGATCTTCACATCCTGAAATTCGCCGACCTTGACGGTGAACGGCTGCTCGACGACGGCGAGATCGACCGTCGCAATCAACACATAGTCGTCGGGCGGCAGATCGAACTTGCTGTCGGGCCCATAGGCATAGGTCACCTCGTCCCTGGTTCCGTCGATCTTCTTTTTCGCCTTCACGATCTTGAAGCCGATACCCGAACCGTCCGCCTTGTCGCCACCGGCGGTATAATAGGCATTGGCAACGACGTGGCCGACGCCGGCGATCATGTCCTTTTCCACGGTCTTGCCGGCAGCGAGCGGTATCGTCTCGGTGACCACGCCCTGCCCGATCGTGACAGTTACCTTCTCGTCGCCTGCCGGCAACACGGCTTTCGTGGTTCCATAGTAGGTCGCGGGCATGTCAGCGCCCGGATAGTCGATCACGACGGACGCGCCATCGACAACATCCGCTCCTTCGCTCGGTCGCGGATGGATGATCAGCGTGCCGGCGTTCAAGACGAAGAGCGGCTTGTAGACCTGGCCTGCCTCGATCTTGATCTTCTGCTCCACCTTGGCCTCGCCGTCGCGCGCGACGATGACGTAGTCGCCCGGTTCCAGATTGGCTTTGTAGGCTCCGTATTCGGTGGTGACGTTGTCGCCACGCGTACCGTCGGATTTCGCCTTGTAGACTTCCCAGGCATTGCCGTCGGTGACCGGATCACCACCCTCTGCCAGCACCACTGTCGGCAGAAAATTGAATTCCGGTTTTTCCGGTGCGGGCGCCGGGGCGGGAGCAGGCGCCGGTTCGGGTGCTGGCGCGGGAGCCGCCACTGTCTCGACAAGCGCGTCCTGCAGCGCTTTCTCGTCGGACGCCTGGATATATTTGCCGCCGGTGTTGTCAGCCAGGCAGGCGATCTGCTTGCCTTCGTCAGCGGTAAGGCCAAAACCGACGACGTCGGCAGTGAAATCGACGCCGGACGCTTCCAGTTCCTTGCCGAGCGCGCAAGGGTCGCCGCCGCATGTCTCCAGCCCGTCGGTGATGAGAACGACGGTGGCCTTGTCCTCGGTGTATTTCAACGCCTCGGCAGCCTGCTTGACGGCCGCCGTCAGCGGCGTCTTACCGAGGAACTTCAAACTGTCGGCGGCGGCCGAAATGGCGCTTGCCGAGCCTGCCTGCGGCGGCACGATCAGCTGGATGTCGTCGCAGCTGCCTTTTTCGCGATGGCCATAGGCCATGAAGCCGATTTCCTCATCGTCGGGGGTCGATTGAAGCACGGTTCTCAGCGACTCGCGGGCGATTTCGAGCTTGGGCTTGCCGTCGATCTGCGCCCACATCGAGCCGGAGGCATCGAGAATGATGATGACCTTGTTCGCGGCGAAGCCGAACGTCGTCATCCACAAAAGAAGGATCGCCGCAGCGACGCCCCGTGCTAGTCCCGCCATCGCAATCTCCTGAGTCCGCCCTTGGTTCAGCGAGGCAAGCTATTTGACGCTGCGTCAGGACACAAGCCGGGACACGGAGCATGGGGGCGGCGGGGGCGAAAACCCGCTCAGTATGTCGTGCGGCGCTCTTCCGAGGGCGGTCTGCCGAATTGCAGCCGGTAGCTCTGGGCAAAATAGGAATGCGAGGTGAAGCCCGTCGCGATCGCCACGTCGAGGATCGGCATGTTGGTCTGGCGCAGCAATTCGCGCGCCCGCTCCAGCCTCAGCCGCATGTAGTAGCGGCCGGGCGTGACGCTGAGATGGCGCAGGAACAGGCGCTCGACCTGGCGCACCGACAGGCCGGCGGATTTGGCGAGCTGCACCGCCGACAACGGCTCGTCGAGGTGGTCGGCCATCAGTTCGACGATGCGCCTGAGCTTCTCCGACTTGCCGGTCAGGTCGCGTTCCGGGCCGACGCGCTGGCGGTCGCCGGCCGAACGGATGCGTTCGTGCTGGAACTGGTTGGCGACGCCATTGGCGAGGTTGGAGCCGAAATCGCCGCGCACGATCTCCAGCATCAGGTCGATCGAGGTGGTGCCGCCGGCGCAGGTGTAACGCTTGCGGTCGATCTCGAAAACGTTGCCTGTGCAGTTGATGTCGGGAAAGCGCTCGACGAAGCCGGCGCGGTTCTCCCAATGGATGGTGCAGCGATAGCCTTCGAGCTGGCCGGCCTCGGCGAGCAGGTAGGATCCGACCGAAAGCGCACCCAGCGCATTGCCGCGCCGGCCCCAGCTGCGCAGCGCCGCCAGCACCTTGCTCTTGCCGGGAAATTCCGTCGTCAGGCCGACCGAAACGAAAAGGATGTCGACCGGCGGCAGGTCGGCGACAGCGTAGTCGATCTTGAGCGGCAGGCCGTTGGAGGCCATCACCGGATCGCCGTCGGCCGACACCGTGGTCCAGCCGTAGAAGTCGCGGCCGAGCAGCCGGTTTGCCGACCGGAATGTGTCGATCGCGGCGGCCAGCGAGAACATCGAGAACTTGTCGACCAGCAGGAAAGCGAACTGCCGGCCGCCTTGAACGGGATCATTCATGACCGGCCGTTCTACAGGAACAGGAGGGTTCGGCAAAGCTGGCGCTCTCAGAAGGAGGTCAGAAGGAGGGCCGTTTCAATCCGGCCGCAAGGTAGGCCGAGGCTAACGTATTGGCCATCAGCATGGCAATGGTCATCGGCCCGACGCCACCGGGCACGGGCGTGATGGCGCCGGCCGCCTTGGCCGCCTCTGCATAGGCGACATCGCCGACGAGGCGGGACTTGCCCTCGCCCTTCTCCGGTGCCGGAATGCGGTTGATGCCGACATCGATGACGGTGGCGCCTGGCTTGACCCAATCACCCCTGATCATCTCCGGCCGGCCGACGGCGGCGACAAGAATGTCGGCGGTGCGGGCAAGTGCCGGCAGATCCCTGGTGCGGCTGTGGGCGATGGTGACGGTGCAGTTGGCGGCGAGCAGAAGATTGGCCATCGGCTTGCCGACGATGTTGGAACGGCCGACGACGACCGCATTGAGGCCGGACAGGTCCTTGCCGCGCACGCGCTCGATCAAGAGCATCGAGCCGGCAGGCGTGCAGGGAACGAAGGCGGTGTCGAGTTCGCCGGTGCCGAGCTTGCCGACATTGATGAAGTGGAAGCCATCGACATCCTTCTCCGGCGCAATGGTCTGGATGATCTTACCGGCATCGATGTGGGCAGGCAGCGGAAGCTGCACGAGGATGCCGTTGATGGCCGGATCGGCGTTGAGTTCGCGTATGATCTTCAGCAACGCTTCCTGGGACGTTTCGGCCGGCAGCGTGTGCTGGACAGAGTGAAAGCCGCATTCCTTGGCGGTGCGCGACTTGGAAGCGACGTAGACCTGGCTCGCCGGATCCTCGCCGACGATGACCACGGCAAGACCGGGCTTGGCCTTGCCTTTGGCAACGAGTTCGGCCGTCAGGGTCTTGACCGTCCGCACCACGTCTTCGGCGACGCTTTTTCCGTCAATCACTTCAGCCATGAACCACCTTCAACACCATAATGCCCAAGCGCGTCGCTTCTGGAAGCGGCGCGCTCTGGATCTTTCCCAGCGCGGCATTTTCACGAAAATTCGGCCGGGCAATCTCGTCAAAGCGCCGTCCCATGCCGTTAACTCGAAACCGGCGACTTTTATTCGATGTTCAGAAATAGCGCCGCCGAGCACGGCTTTCAGTGAGTTCGCGGACCGCTTCGCGGAATTCGCGCAGGCTGGCGCGGATTTCCTCGATCGGAGCCTGCCGCTCGACGTCCTCCGGGGAGCGCGGTGCCTCCGCCGATGGCGCATGAGGCTGCGCGACCTGCTGCGGCGAGGCGGGCTGCTGGGGATAGGCCGCGGCAGCGGGCTGAGTTGGATAAGGCATCTGCCCGGCATAGGGCGCCATGGCCCGCGCATACGGGTAGCCAGCCGGCGGCTGCGGCTGCCAGGGCTGCGCCTGCGGGTAGCCCATCGGCTGCGCATAGGGATAGGGCTGCGTAGCCGAGTGCGGCCGCTGCTGCGGTACCATATGAGAAGGCAGTGGCGGCTGCACCTTCTGCTGCGGATAGGGGAGATGGGCGCCGTGCTGGAAAGGCGACGGCGGATGACCTGCCGAACCTGGCTGCCGAGGAGCAAAGGCTGACGCCGGCTCGGGATAGACGGGGTAGCGCGGATCTTGCGTGGGTTTGCCGTTTTCAGCGAGGGGCAAGACCCACTCGCCGGTATCGACAAGCTCCTCCGAGGACGGTTTGCGGGACAAGGCCTTGCGTATCTTCGACAGCAGCGTGCCAATCCGACCGGGACCTTCGGCCGGCGCGGTCTCAGCCTGATCAACAGGCGGCGGCGCCGCGGGCGGTGGTGGCGCAGGCGGCTGCGGTGCCGATGGTGGTGCTGGCGGCCGCGGCGCCGGCGCAGGTGCTGCCTGATACGCCTTGTCTTCGTAAGGTGTGCGGCGCTCGTCCATCCTGGGCGCGCGACGCGAACGCGACGTGGCGGTCTCGCGCAGGCTCTCATAGGCGCCGCGCATGGCGCCAAGGCCGACACCGGAGGCAAAGCCCAGCAGCAGGCCGGCCAGCGCGACCAAGGCTCGCGACGGCCCGTTTGGTTCGAGTGGGGGTTGGGCCGGGGAGATTACATTGATGTTGGCGGTGTTGATGTCCTTCTGTTCGCCAGTCTCCTTGGCGCGCAGAAGATACTGTTCGTAGACGGAACGCTTGGCGGTGGCATCGCGCTCCAGTTCGCGCAACGTGACCAGGTCGCTGTTGACGTCGCCGCTCTGGACCTTCGCCTGTGCCAGCCGAGAAGCGAGATCCTGTTCGAGCTGGACCGCGCGCTTCAGGTCGACCTGCAGCGAAGAGGCGATGCGGCGCAGTTCGGCGGCGATGCGCTCGCGCGCGCCGGCAAGCTGGGCGTCGAGAGCCTGGAGTTCGGGATGACGTGGCCCCAGCCGGATCGCGGCGCGGTCAGCCTCCTGCTTCAGTGCCGCATATTGCGAGCGCAGGTCGCTCATGGTGTTGGAGTTGATCTCTTCCGGCAAGGTGCCGGTGAGAACCGAATTGACGTCTATCGAACGTGCCGACGCTGCCCGGGCATTGAGTTCCAGCGTGCGGGCGCGAGCGACGGAAAGCTGTTCGCTGAGCTTCAGCATCTGGTCGTCACTGATCAAATGGCCTTGCGCATCGACAAGGTCATGCGTAGCCCTGAAATCCTCGACCTTGCGCTCTGCCGCTTCGACACCCTTGCGCAGTTCGTCGAGCTTGGACGTCAGTTCGCCCGTCGCGCGGCCGGCCATGTCGGACTGGTACTGACCCGTCTCCTGCTGGAAGACGGCGGTCGTCGTATTGGCGATGAGAGCGGACTTCTCGCCATTCTGGGTGGTGGCGCTGACCGAGATGACAAAGGTCTTGCCGGTGCGCTCGACCGACAGGCTCTCGGCCAGGTTGCCAACCGCCAGCGCCTTGCGGCGGACTTGATCGACGCCACCCGGCCCATCATGGCGCGACAGTATCGAGCGGATGAGTGACATGACGCCGAGGCCGCCGGAACCCTGGCCGTTGAACTCGGGATCGTTGACGAGATTGAGCTTGTCGACGACCTTGTTGAGAACATTGCCGGACGTAAGCATCTTGATCCGGGTTTCGACGACAGCCAACGCGGCATCGGGCTGACCCACCGATTGGGTGAGATCGCGATCGGAAAGCTTCAGGTCGCCCGGCTCGATGATCAGTTCGGTGGTGGCTTCGTATTTCTTTGGTGTCGACAGCGCGATGGCGACGCCGAGCCCGGCGCCCAATATCGTCGTCGTGATGATCAGCAGCTTCGACCTGGCAACGCCGCGAACCACCTGCATCGGATCGATCAGCGGCTTCCATTGCTGGCTGTCCGCGCCGGATGCATCCGCTTCGTCCGCATAGCGAGACCCGGGCGCGTCATCAGGGCGACCGCTGCCGGAGGGCTCTACTTGGGTCGTCCTTGCGCGCGACGCGGCTGCCGGCAAATCGCCAGTGTCGACTTCCTCCTGCGAGCGCCAGGCGTGAGCTTGTGCGGTCGCGGCCGGCTGCTCGCCAGGCTGGAACCGCTCTGCTCCCGCGGCAGCAGACGGTGTCGGGTTTGCATGCGCCTCGCGCCGTGAACGGGCAAGACGATGGCGCGTAGCGGCATCCTCGCGCCATGACGAGTTTGTCCGGTCCCCTATCGAGACCAGGGACGCCTCGGCATCATCCTCGCCGCGCACAGCCTGACCCAGTGCGAGCAGCGATCGCTCGCGCTTCCAGTCCTCGCGGTTTTCCCTGTCGACCATTGTCCTGGAGCTTACCCTTGGCGGCCTGCAAACGGCGGTTGGCCATTCGTTAAGCCACGCTAAACAGGCATGGAAAACAAAAGGTTAATTTTTCCCGGCCGAACATGCACTTTCCCTCTTCGGTTGCATGATTTTCTCAACACATCCAAAGGCTCCAAAACGGCACGTTAAGCTTTCCCGCCTATGCTTTTGCGCGACACATGACGCAGGCCAATGACATACCGCAAAGGCGGCCCCTCGCCCGGATCGGCAGCTTTTTGGCCGAACGACGGGGGCTGCTTCGCGACTATTTCTCGGCGATCAGCGGCGCCGGCGGGCGACTGGTTTTTTCACTCGCCTATTTCATCGCTCTCGCCAACACGCTGTCGATTTCCGAATTCGGCATGTTCGCCACCGCCTCGGCTGCCGGCGTCATGCTGTCGCGCATCCTCGCCTTCGGTTTCATCTCGGCGCTTTATCGCACCGCCACCATCCGCCCGAATCTGATCGGCACCTTCACCGCCGGTTTCCTGCTGCTCGGCGCACTGTCGCTGCCGCTGCTGGCCGCGGCCTCGTTCGGCGTCTATCTGATTTTCTTCGCCGACACCGTGCCGCTGTCGGTGTTTTCGACAATCGTCTTTGCCGAGGCGCTGTTGTGGCGACCGGTGGAGGTGGCGCTGATCGTCAACAACGGCCTCGGCAAGTTCGGCCGTGCCGCCCTGCTGGCGATCCTGGCGACGGCGTTGCGGGCGCTTGGCGCGGTGCTGTTCATGTTCTGGGCGCAACACAGCGTCTGGGTATGGTCGTGGTTCTACATCGGCGCCAATGCCGCCTCGCTGCTGATTGCTTTCGGTTTCTTCTATCCGCGCCAGCGGCTGCGGCTGCGCATCGAGCTCTATTTGCGGCGGCTGGCCGATTCGATCTACGTCGCCGGCGCCGAGGTGCTGTTCTACCTGCAGATGGAGTTCGACAAACTTCTGGTTCTGGCAATCGGTGGACCGCATCTGGCAGGCATCTACGCCATCATCATGCGGCTGGTCGACCTGACGGCGATTCCAATCCGCACCTTCTCCATGATGCTGGTGCAGCGGATGATGCGCGCGCCCGAACTGCTGTCACGGCTGGCGGTGAAGAGCGGCATCGAGGGCGGCGTGTTCGCGGTCTCGACACTGGCGCTGGCGACGCTTGGCATCGTGCTGCATTTCTTCCCCAATGCGCTCGGCAAGAATGTCGCCGAGGCCGCCCCGCTGGTGGCGCTGGCGATCTGCGTTCCGGGCTTGCGCAATCTGGTCGAATACCAGGCCGAGCTCCTGTTTGCGCGCGGCCAGACGCTGGTACGGGCGCTCAATCTCGGACTGCTGGCCGGGCTCAAGGCGGTGTTGCTGACCTATGTGCTGACGACCATCCTCGACACGCCGAACCTGGTACTGTCGCTCAACGTCGTCTTCCTGCTTTTGTATCTCGCCTCGACGCTGCTCACCTATTCGGCGATGCGCAAGCCGGCCAAACCGGTCTAGGACCGTTCATTCGAGCATGATTTTTTCCCGCTTTCGGGATCGCGCTTCAGTCGAGCCCGATCAGGCGGCGGATGCGACCGATATCGGTGCCGATGAAGGATTGCATGCCGATCGCCACCTGCTCCGGCGCCATGGCGGCAATGAAGCGGCGGAATTCGTCATCCGACAGCGCTTCGCCGGTCCAGTGGACGCGGCAGAACTCTTCCGAACCGTGGAAGTGTCCAGCCCCCGACAGCAAATCGTCGACGTAGCGGCCGTAGATCATGCATTCGGAGAATTTGCGCGCCGAACCGACGACCTCGACCCAGCCGCGCGCATGGACCTTCTCGATCTCGCCGCACATCGCTAGCACAGTGTCGCGCCGCCATGCGATCAGTGTCGAAATATAGTCGTGGGTCGATGTCCGCGACGGATCGATGCCGAGTGCCGCCCCCGCGTTGCGCGACCAGACGCGATGCTCCTCATGACCTTCGTCTGCCAGCACGCCGTCGCGGCGGAACAGTCGCACCTTGCCGTCGCGCCAGAAGGCGCCGCAATCGAAAGGCTTCAGGAAGGCGACGTCGGAATCGCAGAAGATCAGCACATCTTCCCTGGCGTGTGCGGCGATGGCGATGCGGCGCAGCTGCTGCACGTGCCAGCCGCGCAACGGCTGGGTCTTCAGGCTGAGCCAGATGCGCCGCCGGAACAGGCTGAGCGGATCGTCGAAGGCGCGCAGCCAGTGCGGCAGCAGTTCGCGCTCATCCACGACGGTGCGGCGGTTGGTCTTCAACTGACGGAAGAGCGCGACATCGCGATGTTCGACCAGGATATAATGGTGCGCAGCCCCTGAAACATGCCGGTCCACGGTTTCGCACAACAGGCGGCAACGCTCAAAATCCGGCGCATAGCTTGCCGTCACCACCGCCGCCGTCGGCGTCTCGCGAAGCGGGCTGGGGGCAATAGCGGCGCCTGGCACGAACCGGCTGTTCACTTGGCATCTCCGGCAGGTGCACGCGAGAGTTTCTGCCTGGCAACGCGCCACAGGAACAAGGGATTGCCGACCATGTAGCGGCGCCACAGGCGACCCGGTTCGACAGCCAACCGAAACAGCCATTCGAGACGCAGCCGGCGCATCCACAAGGGCGCCCGTGGCACGGCGCCGCTCAGGAAATCGAGCAATGCTCCGACCGCGATCGGCAGCGTGCAATGGCGTGCATCGATGTGGCGCGCGATCCACAATTCCTGGCGCGGTACTCCCATGGCGACGAGCAGCACATCCGGCCGCAATTCTTCGATCCGGTCGACTATTCCCGCCTCCTCAGCGGCCGAGAAATAGCCGTCATGGATGACCACGAAATTGTGCTGCACGGCAATCGCTGCCAGTTTCCTGGATGCCGCTTCGGCGTTGACGCGCGTCGCACCAAGCAGCCCGACGGTCAGCGGCTTTGTCGAGGCCTGCAGGAAGGCCGGCACGAAATCGGTGCCGTTGAGATTGTCCGGAAACGGTGCGCCATAGAGCAGCTTCGCGGCGAGATCGACGCCGATGCCATCCGGCAGGATAAGAAAATCGTCGAGCGCCTGGGCAAAGACCGGGTCGGTGTAGGCAAGGTTGGCGTTGTGGGCGTTGAGGAAACTGACCTTGGTGAAGCGCCGCTCGGCAATCAGGCGGTTCAGCAAGGCGATCGCATCGTCCCAACGAATGGCGAGCACCGGGATGCCGAGAATCGTCTTCAGCGTGTCGAGTCCGGACGCGGCGCGGGCGGCATGCATGTTCATGCAAACGCCTCCTGCCTGACAGGCACAAGCTTTTCGAGACCGAGCCGGATTGCGGCGTCGAGCGCCTTGACCTGCCGGCGGTGGAACGCGCTGCCGTCAACGTCGCGGATGTCGGCCGCCGCGGTCTCCAGCGCCTTGGCAAAGTCGACCGGATCGTCGGTGACGACGCAATTGGCCGGGCGGTGGTCGATGCCGCGCAGCGAGCGGCTGGTGGCGACGGAAGGCAGGCCGAGCTCGAAGGTCTCGATGGTCTTCAGCTGGACGCCGCTGCCGGCGGTGCTGATCAGCGGGATGACGGCGGCGCTGCGCACGAAGGCCTGCGCATCCGGCACGCGTCCGACAAATTCGACACCCGGATGCGTGGAGGTGACGCCCGACGGCATCCGGCCGGCGATGCGGATGCGGAAGCCGGGCCGCAGATGCGGCACCACCTTGCCCAGGAACCAGTCGAGGCCGATGCGGTTCGGCTGCCAGGTCCAGGTGCCGATCAGGGCCGCGTCGCAGTCGATATCGCGCACACCCTCGTGCGCCGGCGCTTTGGCGCCAGTTACCAATGGCAGCACCGCCGAACGGTCGTCAGAGGCGACACCGAGTGCAGCGCGGTCTTCCTCGGCCAGCGTGAAGACGAAGCGCGCGCGGCGGCAGAGCCGCTCTTCCATGGTCTCGAGCAATCTCGCCTCGCGGCGAAACAGCAGGCGCTGGAAGATACTGCCCGCGGCAGCTGCGTTCTCCCGCGCCGAAAGATGCTCGACATTGTGGGCGACGAAGATCGAAGGCCGGTCGCCGAACAGCGTTTCGAAGGCACCGGCGAACTGCACGGAATTCAGCACGTAGCCGTCGAAGGGACCGGCGCGTTCGACAGCCGCGAGCACATCGCTGTCGGACACCGCGCGCAATTTGACCGACGCGAAAGTGAGGCCCGAAAGCACCGCCTTGCCGACCCAGGCGAGCTTTTGCCATGCAGAGGCATTCTCCGTGCGCACGTCGATGGCACCCAGAACCACGGTGTTGTCGGGATCGGCCGCAGCTTTCCCCGGCCAGGTGAAGCCGATGACGGTGACGCGCGCGCCGGCACGCCGCAAGGCGGCTATGATCGCGGCATTGGCGATCTCGTAGCCCGAGGCGAGAGCGCCGTCGGGCACGATCGATGTGGCGAACAGCAGATGCATCTCACCTATCCTGTGGTGTAGCCGGTAGCAAAGCGCGGTGAACCCTTGATTAAGCGAGCACAATCAACGGCCGAAAGCCTCTGTCTGGCGGGCTTCTCCGTGCAAGGTGATTAACGAAACGTTATCACCGGTGGTGCTACCAGAACCCAACTCACCATGTGGCTGGACACGGATGATCCCTTTGCCATCGGACGGTTCGGTATCGATCGCGGGACGGTCTCCCCGGCTTGACGTGGAGGCCGTCGAGGCGGTCGTCACCTTGCCGACCTTCAAGCGCCCCGAGCAGCTCCTGGAAACGCTGGCGTCACTGCGAGCACAGCAAACCACCAGGCGCTTTGCCGTCATCGTCATGGAAAACGAGGCCGAGGCGCGCTCGGGCGCCGAGGCGGCGCTGCCGCTGTTCGAGCGCGGCGAGATGTCAGGTCTGGTGATCATCGCGCATGAGCGCGGCAATTGCAGCGCCTACAATGCCGGCTGGCAGACGGCGATCCTGCAATTCCCCAACTTCAGGCATTTGCTGGTCATCGACGATGACGAGATCGCCGATCCGCAATGGCTGGAACGGATGTGCGGGGCAGCGGAGGCGCTCAGCGCCGATATCGTCGGCGGGCCGCAGGTGCCTGTGTTCGCCGATCCCGCCCATGCGAGATGGGCCGAGCATCCCGTGTTCGCGCCGCCCTACTTGGAGACCGGGCGGGTGCCGGCGCTCTATTCGTCAGGCAATCTTCTGGTCGGCCGCAACGTGCTCACCGCCATGGGTCCGCCTTTTCTCGACCTGAAATTCAACTTCATGGGTGGCGGCGATTCCGACTTTCTCAGCCGGTCGGCGCAGAAGGGCTTTGTGCTCGGCTGGTGCGCCGAAGCGAAGGTGCAGGAGACCGTTCCAGCCCGGCGTGTCGAAGCCGACTGGATCCGTGCCCGCAGCCTGCGCAACGGTGTGATCTCGACGCTGGTCGAAAAGAAGAAGCGCGCCGGCACGCCGCTGGCCAGCGCCAAGGTGTTGCTGAAGAGCCTGGCGTTGCTTGCCGCCTCGCCGTTTCGCGGCATGGCCCGGCTGGCGCGAACGGGATCGCCGGCCATCGCCATCTACCCCGTCCATGTGGCGCTGGGCCGCGTGATGGCCGAATTCGGATATGCCAATGAGCAGTACCGCCAGCCTGAGAAAAACTGAGCGCGCACCGCTCAGCGCCGCGTTCACGCGCGAAGGCGTGGCGACCGCGATCGCGGCGCTTCTGTTCACCGTCATCATGGTGTCCTTCCGCCCGTTCCAGCCGGCCGGCGCCGAACTGACCGGTCAAGGCGGCGACATCGTCAATCAGCTCGGTTTCAGCTCACTCGGTGCTGTTTCGATCTTCTCGCTGATGGCTTTCGCCGATCCGCGTATCGTGTGCTCGCTGCTCAGCCCGTCCTGGATGCTGATGCTGGGCTTTTTCTTCCTGTCGGTGGTGATGGCGACCGATCCGCCGTCGGCCATGCGCGCCGCCTCGTTCACACTGATCGGCATTTTGACGATGGCGACGATCCTGGTGTTGCCGCGCGACGCCGAGTCCTTCTCAAAAGTCATTATCTTCACTGCCGTCGTGGTCATGGGACTGTCCTATCTCGGCCTCATCGTCTTTCCGCACGAGGCGATGCATACGGCCGACTCACAGGAACCCGAACATGCGGGCCTGTGGCGCGGCGTGTTCACCCACAAGAACATCGCCGGGCCGATCATGGCCTGCTTCAGCTTCGCCGGGCTCTATCTTTACCGGCGCGGGCAACGGTTCTGGGGCGCGGGAATCTTCTGCGCGGCGATGATCTTCATGCTGCACACCGGCTCCAAGACGACGGCCGGCCTGGTGCCGTTCTCGATCCTGATCGTCATGTTTCCAAGCCTGGTGGGCATGCGGCTCGGCACGCCGATCCTGTTCGCGCTGGCAATCATGGCCACGGCGGTCGGCACGCTGGGGATCGTCTTCCTCCCGCCGGTGAAACAGCTGGCGGCGATCTATTTCCCCGACCTCACCTATACCGGCCGCACGACGCTGTGGGAGTTCGCCGGCTCCATGCTGGCGAAGAAGCCATGGACCGGTTACGGCTATGAAAGCTTCTGGGGCACGCCGCTGCTGCTCAGCCAGGACCAGCCCTTCGACCGGCCCTGGGACATCCGAACCATCGTGCACGGCCATGACGGCTATCTCGACATCGCCGTGCTGATGGGCATTCCGGCACTTTGCGTCGCGGTGTATACCTTCCTCATCGCGCCGCTGCGCGACTACATGCGCATTCCGTTGCGCAAGGAAAACATCTATCTCGGCGACTTCTTCATGATGGTGGTGCTGTTCACGGCGCTCAACGCTTTCCTCGAAAGCTTCTTCTTCCATCGCGGCGACCCGGTCTGGCTGTTCTTCGTGCTCGGCGTGCTTGGCCTCAGGCAAGTCTCGCTGCGGCCGATCGCGGTGCGCAACCCCGATCGCGGGGAGCGACTTTCTCCGTCCTGACGGGGCTTCCCCACGGATGCGCGAGCGTCTATGTGAAGGCCTTCCTTCGGAGGGGTTTCCATGACGATCAGGCTTGTTCTCGCCGGCTGCGGCAATATGGGTTACGCCATGCTTGCCGGCTGGCTGAAATCCGGCAAGCTTCATCCATCGGCGGCTTTCGTGGTCGAACCCAATGCAGACCTGCGCAACCGCGCGGCAGCGCTCGGCTGCGGCGCGGCAGCGGATGCCAGCGATATCCCGGCCGATGCCGTGCCTGATCTCGTCGTCATCGCGGTGAAGCCGCAGGTGATCCGCGACGTTACCGCCGGCTACAAGCGCTTCGGCGACGGCCGCACCACCTTTGTCAGCATCGCCGCCGGCACGCCGGCCGCCACCTTCGAGGAAATTTTGGGCAACCGCGCACCGGTCGTGCGCTGCATGCCCAACACGCCTGCCGCGATCGGCAAGGGCATGATGGTGGTGTTTTCCAACAGCCTGGTCTCAGATGAGACCAAGCGCTTCGTCGCCGATCTGCTTTCGGCGAGCGGACAAGTGGCCACCATCGCAGACGAGGGCCTGATGGATGCGGTCACCGCCGTGTCGGGATCGGGGCCAGCCTATATCTTCCATTTCATCGAAGCGCTTACCATTGCTGCCGAGAAGGCCGGGCTGCCGACGGCGACCGCCAAGCTGCTCGCCATGCAGACCGTCTACGGCGCGGCCTCGCTCGCCGCCGAAAGTGGTGAGGAACCAGGTGTCCTGCGCCAGCAGGTGACCAGCCCCAACGGGACGACGGCAGCGGCCCTTGGCGTGCTGATGGGCGAGGACCGGCTGACAAATCTGCTGACCGAAGCGGTCGAAGCGGCGCGGCTGCGGTCGATCGAATTGGGGAAATAAAGCCCTCAGTTCGCTCCGTACAGCATCGCGTCCTGCAGCCGGCGCAGAGCGAACAGTCGCGTCGTCTGGTCGGGTGCGGCATTGTCGGCGGTCAGCAATTCGCCTTTCATGACCGGTTTCAGCACCGTGCCGCCCTCGAGTAGGCCGACCGGCACGGCGCGCTGGGCGCGGGCTTCGCCGACGGTCATCGTCCAGGAGCGGTAGCAGGTTTCGCCGATCGCATCGAAGGTCTCGCCGGCGGCGAGATCGCGCTTGGCGACCGCGCACACTTCAGCCACCGGCCTCGGCAGCGGCACCATGTCGGGCTTGCCGAAAAGCACGACGCGGGCGGCGGTCAGCGGCACCTCCAGCGAGGTCAAATGATAGGGCCTGAAGAGGCTGTAGTAGGGTCCGTGGCCGATATGCAGATCGTCCATGCGCTCGATGATGCGCGGATGCGTCGCCTCGACGATGACGAAGACACCGGGCGCGACGCCCCTGCCGACCGTGTAGTCGACGACGCCCTTCTTCGTGAGCAGACCGCCATCCTCGCGCGGGATCAGCACCTTGGCGAGGTCGTCGCGGTCGGCCTTCGGCCCGTGCATGCCGGGCACATCAGGCACCAGCCCGGTGGCATTGGCGATGGCGCACATCTCGACCATGGTCTTGGAGCCGTCGACGAATTCGACCAGCATGCGCGGGTTCATGTTGCGGCGCAGCGCTTCCTCGCGATAGTCGTCCGGTACGGCATCGTGGTTGAGGGGGTTGTTCTTGCCCTTGCCGGCCGAGACGATGGTCAGCCCAAGCGCGGAGGCGAACTCGATCAGTTCCATGCAGCTTGACGGTTCGTCGCCGGCGCCGACCGAATAGACCACGCCAAGCCGGTCGGCCTGCTGCTTGAGATAGCAGCCGATGGTGACGTCGGCCTCGACATTCATCATCACCAGGTGCTTGCCGTGCTCCATCGCCATCAGGTCGAAATCGGCGGCGACGCCCGGCTTGCCGGTGGCGTCGATGACGACGTCGATCATCGGATTGGTCACCAGCAGCTCGTTGGAGGTGATGGCGATCTTGCCGCTCTCGATGGCGCCGGTGACTTTCGAGGCGGTGTCGGCTTCGACCGCCATGGCTTCATCACCATAGGCAATGCGGATGGCCGCGCGCGCGGTGTGCGGGCGCCGTGTCGAGACCGCGCAAACCGAAATGCCAGGCATCAGCATGCCTTGCGTGACCAGGTCGGTGCCCATCTCGCCTGAACCGATGACGCCAATGCGCACGGGACGGCCCTCGGCGGCACGCCTGGCGAGATCGCGGGCAAGCCCGGTCAGGGCGACATTGGTCATGCGGGAGCGTCCATGGTTCTTGATTTGGAGGCGGCAATAGCAGGGAATCGCCTCCTTTTGCCAACGAAACCGGCAGTCGGTGGCAATTTCTCGCCCGTCAAAGCAGGCGCAAACGCCCATGACTATGGCGGGCACACGAACCCATGCCAATCGTACGATCGGTCGAGCAAGGCGTTACACCACTCTGAAGTAGCTCGTCATTCCCGATTTCTGGTGCTCGATGATGTGGCAGTGCAGCAGCCAGTCGCCAGGACTGTCGGCGACGAAGCCCAGGCTCACCTTCTCGTTGGGCTGGATGAGATAGGTATCGGAAATCAGTGGCTGAACCGGGCGCGTCGAGGACGACAGCACCTTGAAGCTCATGCCGTGCAGATGCATCGGATGAGATTGCGGCGTCAGGTTCTCCATGTCGATGACATAGCTGCCTCCAAGCTTCAACTCGGCCAGGGGCGCGGTCGGATCCGATGTATCGCCTGACCATGGCACCTTGTTGATTGCCCAGAAGCTGTAGCCAAGTGAACCACAAATGCCGTCGCTCGGGATGTTTTCCGCCGTGGCGCTGAGCGCCAGGGGAATATGCTCGGCAGCGGTGAGATCCACTTCCTTCACCGGATTGACTTCCAGGGGCGCAACATCGCGAATGTCCCGCTTGAGCGAGCTTCCAGTTGCGCGCAGGGTCGCAAGCACCTTGGGCTTGGTGCCCCTGACGTCTCGCAGGCTCACGATAGCCCCCTCGTCGTCGGGCATGCGGATGGCGAGTTCCATGCGCTGACCGGGTCCAAGCAGCAAGGCATCGGGTGAAAAACGCTGCGGCACCGGATTGCCGTCCAGCGCCATGACTGTCGCCTCAGCGCCGTCGACGCGAAAGGCATAGATCCGCGTGACGTCGGTGATGGCGATCCGCAGCCGCACCAGGCCGCCAGCCGGCGCGTCATATTGCGGCTGATCGAGCCAGTTGGCCGTGCGCACCGTGCCGTATGTGCCGGTTCTGGCGGCATCGCGCGGCCGGAACTGCTCGATGAACTGGCCGTCGTCGCCGAGGCGCCAGTCGCGCAGATTGAGGACCACCTCGGAATCGAATTTCGGATCGCCCGGATTCTCGACCACGATCACGCCTGCCAGGCCATGACCTATCTGGGTCAGCGTGTTGCAATGCGGATGGTACCAGAAGGTGCCAGCGTCGGGCGGCGTGAACGCATAGTCGAAATGATCGCCGGTGTAGACGTAAGGCTGGACCAAGAACGGAACGCCGTCCATCTTGTTTGGAACGCGAATGCCGTGCCAGTGGATCGTCGTCGGATCGTCGATCGCGTTGACAAGGCGCGCGGCGAAGGGTTCGCCTTTTCTCATCCTGAGCACAGGAGGCATTCCGGCGTCGCCATAAGTCAGCACGTCCCTGGTCTGGCCGACATCCATCAGCTTCGCCTGGATCTTCCCTGTCCGCAGCACCACCGGCTCAGGGCCGGCGGCGGCCCAGCCGCCAAACTTCATGGCCGAGAGCCCGATCCCACTCGCTCCGGCGACCGCGGCAGTTTTCAAAAGTCCGCGGCGTGTGAGTACGGTCATTTAGCGCTCCAACTGCAAATACGGCTGCCCGGGGATTTATCGCCTTGGATCACGGGCAGGCAGCCAGCGCAGATGCGGATATTGGCACATCGTATCTTGATGATGCCATGCGACCCGATGACATTTGCTTGTGGCAGGGCGTGAGCCGCGATCGGGCCTGGTCGGAACCAGGCGCATATCAACCGGACGTGCGGCGCTTGGCGTCAGTGCAGTTTGGCCAGCAAGACTTGCAGGCTTTCCGACGATCCTACGCCCTGTCCACGCTCGCCAAGAAGCGGTCGAAGATCGGATCGAAGCGATCCGGCGAATCCCAGAACGGCGCATGGCCCGACTTGTCGAGTAGGTGGGTCCTGCCTTCCCACAGGTTGGAGAATTTCACCGCCGCGACGAAATCCGTGTTGACGAAAGGCTCGTCGATGCCGTTCAGCACGGCGATCGGCGGCGTCCTGGCGGCAACGATCTCGCGCTGGTTCCGGCCGCTGCCGGCCGCGAACTTCTCGAACATCAGGCGCCGTGCCCGCCCGTCGGTACGCGCGACCGTGTCGAGCAGAAACGACTCGAACGGCTCGCCGCAGGTGCTGCGCGCATAGGCCTCGACATCGGCGGCACTGAAGGTTTCCTGCCCGGCGAGGTGCATATGCGGGCTCGGCTTGAAGCCGTTGCCGACCTCCTCGGGCGCTACCGGCGGTGTGCCGGTGATCATCAGGCCGAGCAGGCCGGGAAAGCGGTCGATCATCTCAAGCCCGATATGGCCGCCGAGCGACCAGCCGAAGACGATGGCCTTGCCGACGCCGAGCAGCCCGAGCACTTCGGTCATGGCATCGGCATAACCTTCCATGCTGTAGGACCGCTCCGGATCGATCGCATCGCCGGATGCCCCGTGGCCCGGCAGATCAGGAGCGATCATGTGGTAGCGCCCGCCCAACGGGCTCTCGAACTGGTTGCGGAAAACGGCACCGGAAGACGAATTGCCGTGGATCAGCAGGACCGTGGTTCCTTTGCCGCCGGTCTCGCGAACGGCGATCCTGCCGTGGCTGGTTTCAAGGGTCTTCTGCGAGATCGTCATTGTCCGCTCCATCTGGAATTGCCTTGTTTTAAAGCAGTTGCGCAGCAAAGCGCCACTGCCTCCCGGTCCATCCAGGAACATTTTCCTGTCTGGCGGTCACTGAAAAATCCTTTTCAAATAAGAACATTTGTGCGTAGATTGTCAATTATCCAACTCCCGATGAACGGGAGGAAAACAGGGAACAGCATGATGAGACCGAAATCCGCAGGGAACAGAATCCGCCATATCCTGATGAGCACGACGCTGATCGGCGCGTTTGCCGTATCAGGCGCCCCCGCCTTCGCCGACGTCGTCAAGATCGGCTTGCTCGCACCGCTCACCGGCCCCGCCGCGGCGGACGGCCAGGAATTCCAGCGCGGCGTGCAGATGGCCATCGACGAAGCGAACGCGGCCGGCGGCGTTGCCGGCGACACGTTCGAACTGGTGGTCGGCGACGTCAAGGATCAATCCTCCGGCAATGTCACCAGCGCGGTCGAGCGGCTGCTTGGCGATCCGGGCGTGCACTTCATGCTGACCGGCTACGCCAGCCTGACGAATTTCGAGATCGACAACATGGCCGAAGCGGACATGCCCTATATGCTGGCGGCCACCTCCCAGCAGACCAGGGACATCATCGCGCCGAGCCCCGACAAATACATGTGCTGCTGGTCGCTGACGCCTTCCTTCGACGCCTACAACACCGACGTCACCCTGTTCGTCGAAAAGCTCGCGGCCGACGGCAAGATCACCTTGCCGACCAAGAAGGTCGCCATCATCTCGTCCGACAATGCATATTCGAAGACCATCTCCGAAGGCATGAAGAAGACCTTCAAGGAAAAGGGCTGGACCATCACCGTCGACGAAATCGTTCCCTTCGGCGAAGTGACCGACTGGCGTCCGATCCTTGCCAAGGTGCGCGAGAATGTTCCTGATGTCGTCATCAACACCGACTATCTGCCGGGCAATTCGGCATCCTTCCTGAACCAGTTCCTCGAGCAGCCGACCAAGAGCCTCGTCTTCCTGCAGTATGCGCCAAGCGTTCCGGAATTCGTCGAACTGACCGGCAAGAAATCGAACGGCGTCATCTACAATCTCCTGGGCGGAGCACTTACCACGCCGAAAAATCCGCGCGCGGACGAGGTGGCGGCCAAGTTCAAGGCAAAATACGGAGTCGAGAGCGGCACTTATGGCGTCGGCCTCTACGAAATGACCAATGTCTATTTCGATGCGGTCAAGAAAGCCGGCGGCGCATCCGACCATGCGGCGATCATGAAAGCGCTGTCGGAGACCGACAAGCAGGTCGCCGAGGGGCGGCTGAAATTCGATCCCGCCACCCACCTTGCGACGCAGGGTGACGACTATATCCCGATCACCTTCTTCCAGATCTGGGATGGCCAGCGCACGCTGATCTCTCCGGAGAAATACGCGACCGGCGCCTTCAAGCCCCAGCCCTGGATGCAATAGGGAATGGCACTGCTTGAACTGGACGACGTGTCGAAGGCCTTCGGCTCGCTGAAGGCCGTCGACGGCGTGTCGTTCAAGGTCGAGGCTGGCGAGATTTTCGGCATCGCCGGCCCGAACGGCAGCGGCAAGAGCACGCTGTTCAACATCATCACCGGCATCCCGTTCGGGCCCGACCGGGGCCGTATCCGCTTTGACGGAAGTGCGTTCAACGGCAGACCGGGGCACGTCATCGCGCGCCTCGGCCTTGCCCGCACGTTTCAGCGCGAGACCAGTTTCGACGGACTGACCGTGTTCGAGAACGCGCTGATCGGCGCCAGCTACGGCAAGCAGGAAAAGGCTGCGGCCGCCCGCAATGCCGCCGCCGAGGCGCTGGAGTTCGTCGGATTGGGGGCCGCGTCCTTCGGGCGGCTTGCCGGCGAGCTTTCCGTCTTCGAGCGCAAGTGCCTGATGCTTGCCACCGCGATCGCCATGCAGCCGCGCATGCTGCTGCTTGACGAACCGGCGTCGAGCCTGACCAAACCCGAGATCGAGACGTCGATCGGCCTGATCCGCCGCACCGCCGAACGCGGCATCACCATCCTTTTGATCGAACACGTGCTGACCTTCCTGATGAGCCTTTCGAAGCACCTGCTGGTGCTCAACAATGGCCGCGTCCTGGCTGCCGGCGAACCCGCCAGCGTGATCGCCGACCAGCGCGTCATCGAAGCCTATCTGGGAACAAGGAGGGCGGTGGCGTGAACCCCATCCTCACCGTCGAAGGCGTCACCGCCGGCTATGGCCGCGTCACCGTGCTGCACGATATTTCGCTGGAGGCCGGCCGGTTCGGCAATGTCGGCCTGTTCGGGCCCAACGGCCACGGCAAGACGACGTTGCTGCGCGCCATCTCCGGATTGCTGCAACCCCAAAGCGGCCGCATCCTGTTCGACGGACAGGATATTGTGGGCCACAGCGCACGCGCCATCGTTGGCGCCGGCCTGATCCATGTGCCGCAAGGCAACCGCCTGTTTCCCGACCTCACCATCGCCGACTGCATGGCGCTCGGTGCCTATTCGCCGCGTGCCCGCCCGCATGAGGCGGAGAATCGCGAGAAGGTGATCAAGCTGTTCCCGAAACTGGCGGAGCGCTGGCGCCAGCGGGTGCGCACGCTGTCGGGCGGCGAGCGCCAGATGGTGTCGATCGGCACGGCGCTGATGAGCCATCCGCGCCTGCTGATCCTCGACGAGCCCACGCTTGGTCTGGCGCCCAAGATCAAGGACGAACTCTGCGCCTCCGTGATGGACATTTCGCGCGGCGGCGTGCCGCTCATCGTCGTCGAGCAGGACATCGAGTTCCTGCTGGAGCTGACGCAGCAACTCTACCTCGTCAATCATGGCGCGGTGGCGACCGAGATCAAGCCGGGCGAAAGCCTCGACCACGGCGAGATCATGTCGATGTATTTTGGCCATTAGAGCAGGATGCATTCGAATTGAACCTGGCATCCCGCCCTGTTTGTTTTAGCCGCATTTCTGCGACGCCAGGCGATTCCGCCTGGCTGGAAAATGCTCAAGGAATCCGAACATGAGCGCATTGGCGGAAATCCTGTTCGGTGGCCTGTTCCAGGGCTCGCTCTACGCCATGATGGCGGTCGGGCTCGCCTTGGTCTGGACGACGATCGGCGTGTTCAATTTCAGCCATGGCGTGTTCATGATGCTGGGCGCCTACATCGCCTGGCAACTGGTCGAATTCGGCCTGCCGGCGGCCGTCGCTTTTCCTGTCGCCGTCGTCGTCATGGCCGGCGTCGGCTGGATCCTGCAGGCGAGCGTCGTGCGGCCGCTGATCGGCCGGCCCAACATCGTGCTGGTCGTCGTCATCACCACGCTGGCGGCCGGGTCGCTGATCGAGAATGGCGCCTTGACCATCTGGGGCCCGCGCTCGAAGCAGATCCCCGCCCTGATCGCCGGCAACGCCACCATCGGCGGTGTCGGCGTCTCCCTGCACCAGATCGCCATCATCGTCATCACGCCGCTGATCCTGGCGGCGCTGTGGATGTTCCTCAACCGCACGCGGCTCGGACTGGCGCTGCGCGCCGTGGCGCAGAACGAGGACGCCAGCCACCTGGTCGGCCTCAATGTCACCGCGCTCTATGGACTGGCCTTCGCCATCGCCGCTTCGCTCGCGGGGCTGGCCGGCATCTTCATGGGCGGCTATCGCTTCATGTCGCCGGTGATGGGCAGCGACCCACTGCTCAAGGCGCTGATCGTCGTCGTTTTCGGCGGCATATCGAGCATATCGGGACCGATCTTCGCCGCCTATCTGATCGGCTTCTTCGAGGCCGCCTGCAGCTACTATTTCGGCCTCTACTGGACGCCGGCACTGCTGTTCGGCGTGCTCATCCTGACCCTGATGGTGCGCCCCGAGGGGATTTTCGCCAGCCGTTCCCGAGGACTCGCATGACCGACACGACATCGCCGATCACGGCCAGCCACGCAGAGGCGGCAATCCCGATCGCTCCCGGCCGCACGCCGTGGAAACACGAAGCGGTGGGCTTCGTACTCGGCTTCGTGCTGCTGGCGCTGCTGCCGCTGATCTTTGGCGACACCTATCCCCGCCACATCCTGATCATGGCTTTCATCTATGCGATCGTCGCGTCGAACTGGGACCTGAGCCTCGGCTATGGCGGCGTCTTCAATTTCGGCCATCTGGCGCTGTTCGGCATCGGGGTCTATGCCTACAGCCTGCTGACCAAGCTGGCCGAATTCGACCCGTGGATCGCGCTATTTGCCAGCGGTGTCATCGCCACGCTGGCGGCGATCCTGGTGACCATTCCGATCCTGCGGCTGAAAGGTATCTACATCATCCTGGTCACCTTCGGCTTCGCGCAACTGGTCATGCAGGTGATCATCAGCCAGTCCGACATCACCGGTGGCACGCAGGGCCTGGTCCGTATTCCTGGACTCTATGTGTTCGACCACAACATGGTCCGCGACGGCAAGTTCGCCTATTTCTATATCGCGTTGGCCCTGTTGGTGGCGAGTACGCTGTTCCTGCGCGTGTTCGTGCGCTCGCGCGCCGGCGCCAGCATCGTCGCATTGCGCGACAACGAGGAATACGCCATCAGCCGCGGTGTATCGATCGTGCGCCAGCGCATGCTGACGCTTGCCGCGAGCGCCTTCTTCACCGGCATCGCCGGCGCTTTCTATGCCGCCTACCAGCGCAATGCATCGATCGACGTGTTCGGCATGAGCCTGGCGACCATCATCCTGTCGATGGTGCTGCTTGGCGGCACCAGCACCATATACGGCGCCATCATCGCCTCTTTCGTGCTGACGATCTTCGCCGAGTGGATGGCCGATTTCGGGGCGTGGCGCCCGATGATCACCGCGGTGCTGATCATCGGTGTGATGCTGGCCTATCCGAGCGGGCTGGCCGGGATGATCAAGTCCGCCTGGAACGGGACCGCCGGGCGCCTTGGGCGCACGGCCTGATCGTTTCGAAACGGCGGCTCCGCTTCAGCGGACGCCGCACCAGTCGATGACCGACGCCGCGATCACCTTCGCGGTCTCGACGACCGAATCGACCTCGACATATTCGTCGGATCCGTGGAAGCCGTCGCCCGACGGGCCGAAGATGACGCCGTCGACCCCAGCGCCCGCATAGTGCGCGGCATCGCACACGGCGACAAAGCCGCGTGCCTGCGGCGCCTTGCCGACCATGGCCTTGCGCTTCATAAGCGACGTCACCAACGGGTGGTCCACGGGCGTGTTCATCGGTGGGAAATACAGGCCGCCGAGCTCCCACTGGATGGTCGGCGGGTTGTCGCGCAGCCAGGCATCGGTCTGCGCGAAATGATGGACGAAGGTCTCGAAGTCGCGGCGATAGTCGGCCGAATTCTCGTCCGGCAGGAATTTCATGTCGAGGTCGAGCACCGCGACATCGGGGATGATGGCCGGGTTGGTCATCACGGTCGGCAGGCCGTGCTCGCCAAGGCCGGTGCCGCCATGCATGACGCCGATGTTGATGGTGTTCATACCGAGCGGCAAGAGCGGGTGGGATTTCGCGCGCGTCCGGTCCAGCTCATACTGGCGGACAGCGGCAATGAAGCGGGCGGCGATCTCGATCGCGTTGACGCCAGGCTCCAGGCGGTCCTTGTCGTGGCGCTGCGGGTAGATTTCGTTGTAGCGCAGCGCCGAATGGGCGTTGCGGCCACGGATCGTCACCCGCGCCCATTCCAGCCCGCCCTCAACCGGCAGGACATCACCCCAGGTCGGTTCGGCGACGAGCACCGCCTTGGCGAGCTTGCCCTTCTTCACCGCCTCCATGGCGCCGAAGCCACCGGCCTCCTCGTCGACGACGGAATGGATTGCCAACCGGCCGCGGAGCGTGATGCCCGCCTTGCGGATCGCGTGCGCGGCGGCGATACAAGCGGCGACACCGCCCTTCATGTCGACGGCACCGCGGCCATAGAGGCGTCCATTCGTGATCTCGCCGCCGAACGGATCGACAGACCAGTCCTTCATCGCGCCGACCGGGACGACATCGATATGCCCGCACAGGATCAGGCTGCGATCCTCATCGCCCGCCCATTCGCCGACCAGGTTGGGCCGGCCGGGCAAGGCATCCCATTGTTCGGTGCGGAAGCCATCCTGCTTGAGGATCGGTTCGAGCAATGCCTGGACATCGGCCTCGCGGTTGATCGCCGGATTGGGCTCGAACTTGGGATTGACCGACGGGATGCGGACCATGTCGCGGGTCAGCCCGACCAGCCAGTCGCGATCAGTCTCGATCTGTGCCTGCACGGCGGCGATGATGGTTTGGTTGTCAGGCATTGCCGGTTCCCTTGTTGCATCGCGACGGCGCCAGGCCGCATCGACGCTATCTCCTTGTAGTTTTTGGTTTGGCGGCGTCATCCGCCAGTGGCGACTCCGCGGCATCGAGCGTGACCGCATTGGCGCTGCGGATCTTCTCGATATCCTCGATGCGCTTGCGGACCCCGGCGCCATGGCCTTCCAGCGCATGGGCAAAGACGGTTTCCATCTGGGCGACCGCGGTTGCCAGCGTGTCGAACGGCGAGTTGGCGTCAATCGCCGCGACCATGGTCAGGTCGGCGATCTCTGCTATCGGCGACAGCCACACATCCGTGAACAGCAAAATGGAGACACCACGTTCGTGTGCCTGCTGGGCAAAGCGCACCACATCCGACTGGTAGCGCCGGTAATCGAACACGACGAGAAGATCGCGTTTGCCAAGGTCGATCAACAGGTCGAAATCGGCGGGGCTCAACGAACCGATGTCGCGCACACCGGAACGGAATTGCAGGAGGTAGCCCGCAAGCATGGACGCGATATGCCGGCTGAAGCGGCCACCGAGCAGCACGACCTGACCCCTGGTCTCAAGCAGCATATTGACGGCGCGGGTGTAAGCCTGCAACGGCACCGCGGTGCGCGTGCGCTCCAGACTGTCGGAAACCGAATGGAAATAGGCGAGCGCCGTGCCTTCGCTGGAGCCGCCCGGGCGCTTGGCTTCCATCATCAAAAGCGGCGAATGCAGCCTCGATTCGACTTCGGTGAGCAAACGCGCCTGGAAGTCGGCAAACCCGACATAGCCAAGCTTGGTCATCAGGCGCGTCACGCTGGGGTCGCTGACGCCGGCGCGTCGTGCCAGCCTGGTCGCCGTGCCAAGTCCCGACATGGGATAGTCGGCAAGGAGAACCTGAACAATCTTCGCTTCCGCCGAGGTGAACGCCAAGGTCGTATTGGCCAGTTCTTCGCGGATCGACATGGTCCTCGCCTATCGCTGACGGAAAGGCAATTACATTACAATTTCATGGAAGATTGTCAAATTTGGAAAATATCTTACAGGGAGGCGTATCCTGCGGCAAACATTCCCTGGATCGATTGCCATGCGTAGGGCCGCTCCGGGCAAAACGCATTCGCGTGCCGGACCGAACGGATGTGTTCGATGGTTTGTGGACGAGTTTGGCGAGGCGCCCGGGAAGCGGAAGGCGAAGACCCAGCTGCGCCATCGCATCATTTCTTATTATTTTAGAATCAGCTAACTTTATGCAGCGGCGGGACCCCAACCCCGCCGGGGCCGGCGCTCGATGGAGTACCCAAATCCCGAGGGCGTCGGCCGCATCTGGCCGCGCGGCTATATCCCCGAACCTCGGTATTGTACGGCTTCCTTCCACAATGTCAGGGCCGTTGTTGGCGAGCGGCCCTTCACTTGAATATCTCGACCTCTGTACTTTCCGGCAGCAATCCACACTGTCTTCGAGCGCTGGTATATGGTGACGCCTCGTGCAGTCGCGCGAGCGCACAGCTCTGGATCATTTCGATACATTAATGCCACCCCCCGGTTGCCCGATCAAACGTAACACGAAAGCGAGAGAACGCCAGCAATGAATGAGCTATGATTTGGAATCGCAGCCCCTTTACTTCAAAGTCTAGAGCGAACTCGCCGGGGGGTTGACCCCAACCCCAACTGTCCCCCGGCGAGCCGAACCTGATTTGTGTCCCAAATCAGGACCGGGATTAGCCGGCACAGGGGCAGTCGCAAAACGAGTGCCAGTCCTGTTTTCGAAAATGACCATCGACCGCAGTGACCGCTGGCCAGCTTTTTTCGGCCTCACCTTGGCGCTCGACCCTAACCTTGTCGCCGGTCCGCCGAACAACAGTGTCCGACATCCAGGATGGAGCCGGGCGTGGAACTGACGCATCTCCACAGCTGACAACCGCCGGGGGCGCCAACGCGGCCAATTCACGGAACCAGGGAGACTTGTGCTGCGAGAGGGGATTTGAAAGCCATCGCTTTAAGGCCTGCAGCGAAACCGGCAAACGACACGCAACCCAGCTATCCGCCTCTCTTATTCGGTGCCGGCGAGCCACCGCACCATGTTCGCGATCAGCTTGCCGTAGAGCGGCCATTGGAGAAAATCCTGCGAGAGCCAATGCGGACCGATGTCGGTCGCCCAAGCGACCGTGCGGCCGCGGCCATGGCTGCGAACGGCAAGGAGCGGCCAGTCGGTGCCGCGATGGTGGCAGGTCGCCAGCAGCCGTGACGAGCCGTCGCGCCTGAAATCCAGCTTGTTCATGCCGAGGATCGGCGGCAAAGGCCCCTCCACCCCGGTAAAGATCGGGTGGGAAGACTGCAGGATGGACGCCTGCAGGCCCTGGGGCACTTCCATGCCGTCGCAAAACGGCAAACAGCGCACGGGCAGCACGTCTTCGACCGGGGTGTCGTGGAACCGCGCCGTCCCGAACATGCCCTGAAAGCCCATATAGCCGCCGGCCAGCATCAGCCCGCCGCCGTTTTCGACATAGGCTTTCAGCACTTCGAGGCGGTTGACGCCGACACGCCCGGCGCGGGCATCAGGCGTGACCAGCAATGTCAGAGCGCCCACATCGGAGATCACCACCGCCTGATATTGCGCGAGCGCATCGAGGTCGAAGGGAAACTCCGCCGCGCAGCGCTCGCCACCGATCTGCGTGACAGCAATGTCCTCCATGGCGAGTGCGGCGTTGAACGCCGTCGCGCCATTTGTCGAGGTCGCACTTGTCAACACATCGCCGCCTACGGCGACCGAGGTCGTAGCCGCGAAGGTTTCACCTGCAAGCAACACGTTCATCGTCGCACCTGCGCCAATCGGTCGATCAAAGAGACGCAGGGACGCCAATCAGGTCGGCGCCCCCACTGCGGATTCAGTCGGCAGGATCAGAACTTGAACTCGGCCAGATTTTCGGGGGTCACGATTTTCGCCGGTCCAAGGATCAATTCGCCGCTGGCGCCAATCGTGTATTCGCCGAGCCTGCCTGCCTTGAACTTCTCACCTTCCTTGCCGGTGATCTTGCATTGCGCAAGCGCCTGGGCAGTCTGATAGGTCAGATAGCCAAGATCGGTGACATTCCACCAGATATCCTGTGCGGCGCCGTCCTTGATGTATTTCGAGATCAGGGTGGCCGGTGCCAGGCCGGTAAGCTTGACCTTGCCGATCATGCCCGCCTCCTCGAGAGCACGCGCGGCCGCCGGAAGGCCTATGCCTGCTGGAACGATGATCACCTTGAGATCCGGAAACGCCTGCACCAGCGCCAGCGCTTGCTGCTGGTTGATCTGCTCGCTTTCTTCGCCATAGGCGACTTGCACCAGCTTCATCTTGGAGAACTTCGGCTCGGCCGCCATCTTCGCCTTCATGAAGTCGATCCAGGCGTTCTGGTTGGTCGCCGTGGGCGTCGACGACAGGATCGCGAACTCGCCTTCACCGCCGCTGAGATTGAATGCACTTTCCAGCATCATTTCGGCGAGACTGTCGCCCTTCACTTGATTCACGAATACCGCGCGGGCGTCGGCCGCCACATCGGAGTCATACGAAATCACCCGCACGCCCTGCTGGACGGCGCGCTTCAGCGCAGGCGCAACCGCATTGGCGTCGTTGCCGGCAATTGCGATGACCCCGACCTTCTGCGACACGAGGCTGTTGATGAATTCGATCTGCGCCTCAGCCGTCGCCTGCGATGGAGCGACCTGGGTCGCAGTGCCGCCAATTTCCTTCGCCGCCTCTTCGGCGCCTCCAAAAGCCACCTTGAAGTAGGGATCGGTGTCGAGCTTGGGCAGGAAACCAACCGTTACAGGTTCCTTGGCGCACTCCTGGCTGAGGGCCAGCGAGGTCGGCGCGAGCAGAACCGCGGATGCGAGCAGGGCTAATCTAAACGCTTTCATTGTAACTCCTCCGTCAAAAAATTCGGGCTTGAAGGAAGGGGCCCGAGATCACCCCTTGGTCTCGCGCATGGCGCGCGATCTGCTGAGCATCTCCTGTGTGGAGCGCCAGTAATTGCCGACCAGCAGCGAGCCGATCAGAAGCAGGCCGATGATCATGCCCTGCGCGTCGCCGCCGATCTGGTTGAGCGCCAGCACGTTGCGGATGATGGCGATCAGGACCAGCGCCAGCATGACGCCGGTCAGGCGGCCCTTGCCGCCAAAGACGCTGACGCCGCCGAGCAGCACGATGGTGATGACGTCGAGTTCCATGCCGAGCGCATTGTTGGCGCGGGCATTGGAGAGGCGCGCCGTATAGACGATGCCGGCAATGGCGGCGATGGCGCCTGAAACCACGAACAGGTTCAGGACCATCCGGCGCGTGTTGATGCCGGAATAGCGCGCCACTTCCGGGCTGCCGCCAAGCGCGTAGATGCGCTTGCCGGTCGGCGTCTTCTGCAGGATGACGGCAAACACCGGCGCCAGCACCAGAAATGGCACGATGGTCCACGGTATCTCGGTGCCGGGCAGGTTGTTGATGCCGAAATCGACGACCGCAGGCGGCAGGATGTTGACCGAACCGGTGCCGAGCAGGATGTAGCCAATCCCTCGATAGAGCGCCATGGTGCCGAGCGTCACCACCAGCGACTGCAGTCCCAAGCCCGAGACCAGATAGCCGTTGAAGGCGCCGAGCAGGCCGCCGGCGACGAGCGTCAGCGGGATTGCCGCCAGCGTCGGCACCCCGGCCTGGACGAGCAGGCCAAAGACCACGGATGTCAGCGCCAGCACCGAGGCGATCGACAGGTCGATTTCGCGGGTGATGATGAGCAGCGTCATCGGCAGGATCAGCAGCGCCTTTTCCGAGGCGCTCGCGGCCAGTTGCGAGAGATTGAAGCCGGAAACGAAGTTCGGCACGAACATCGCCGCGTAGAGGAATATGGCCAGGCAGGAGATCGCCAGCAGCAGATCCCAGAAGTCGATCGAACGGAGGAACTTTCTCATCTCGCCCTCACCTGTCTGGCCTGCTCCGCGCGCCGCACGATGAAGGTGTCGATGCCGATGGCGACCAGGATCACCAGGCCGTAGACGCCCTGCAGCCACAGCGGGTCGACGCGCACCAGCGTCAGCCCGTTCTTGATGACCAGCAGGGTGAGCGCGCCAAGGATGATGCCGAGCAGCGTGCCCGAACCGCCGCGGATGGCGACGCCGCCGACCACCGCCGAAGCGATCACGGTGAGTTCGAAGCCGAGCGCGACACGCGCATCGATTGTGGCGTAGCGGGATGCCCAGAGCGCCCCGCACAGGCCGCCGAGCAGGCCGGCCATGCCGAAGGCCAGAAGGATGCGGCGGTCGACGGGGATGCCGATGAGACGCGCCCCGTCCGGGTTGGAGCCGGTGGCGAACAGCTCGCGCCCAATGGCCGTGCGATAGAGCAGCACGTAGCCGGCGCACAGGATGACAATGGCGATGACGACGATCAGCGGCACGCCGGCGATCTTCAGGCCGGTCATGTCGAGCCAAGCCTGCGTGACCTCGTCGGCGCTGATCTGGTCGCCCGCAGCCCAGATCGAGTTGAAGCCGCGAAAGATCGACATTGAGGCCAGGGTGACGACGATGGCCGGGATCTTTCCCCTGGTGACGACAAGGCCGTTGATCAGGCCAGCGACACCCCCGACCGCGCATGCGGTCGCCAGGCCGATACCGATGTCGAGTCCCGGATAGGCCTGAACCATGCTGGCCGCCATATAGGCTGAAAGACCGATCACCGCGGCGATCGAAAGGTCGATGTTGCGGGTGATCAGCACCAGCATCTGTGCGAGGGCCGCAACAACCAGCAAGGCAGCGTCCATCGACACGGCGGTCAGGTTTGCCGCGCTCACCATGCGCGGGTTGATAATGGTGACCGGAATGGCGACCGCCAGTATTGCGGCGAGCAGTCCGAACTCTCGCCGCTTCAGGAAATCGAGCGGTCCTTTTTTCTTCTCGTCGAAGGCGGCACGCTCCGCCTGCGCCGTCGGATCGACGCGCTCGTCGGTCTTGGTCGCCGCTTCCAGCACCTTTTCCTGGCTGGCTTCGCCCCTGGCGAATTCGGCCATCCGATGACCTTCGCGCAGAACGACGATGCGATCGCACATGCCGATGAGTTCGGGCATCTCGGAAGAGATCAGGATGATCGCCATGCCCTGCGCCGCAAGATTGGCGATCATCGCGTGCACTTCCGCCTTGGTGCCGACATCGATGCCTTGCGTCGGCTCGTCGAGGATGAGGACGCGCGGTTCGGTGCGCAGCCATTTGGCCAGCACCACCTTCTGCTGATTGCCGCCGGACAGTTCCTTGACCGGCTGTCCGTAGCCGGAAAAGCGCAGCTTCATGCGCTTCAGCCAGTCCGCAACCAGATCGATCGCGCGATCCGTGCCGTAGAGGCCTGCCGGGGCGGCCTTGTCGAGTATTGGCAGCACGGCATTGTCGAGGATGGAGAAATCCATCACCAGGCTCTGGCCCATGCGGTCTTCCGAGACATAGGCGATGCGCGCATCCATGGCGTCGCGCGCCGTTGCGAAGCGCACAGCTTCGCCGTCGATCAGGATTTCGCCGGCGTCCGGCTGGTCGATGCCGAACAGCACGCGCGCGATCTCGGTCCGCCCACTGCCGACCAGACCGCCAAGCCCGAGCACCTCTCCAGCGTGGAGCTTGAGGTCAATGCCGGAAAAGCCGCCGGCGCGCGACAGCCCCCTCGCCTCCAGTACAAGCGCGCCAGTGGCGTGGCGCCGTTCGGGATAGAGGTCGGTCAGTTCGCGGCCGACCATCATGCCGATGGCGGCGGCACGGCCAAGCTCTGCCCTCGGCTTGACGCCGACAAGGCGTCCGTCGCGCAGCACGGCGATACGGTCGGCGATGCGGAAGATCTCGTCCATGCGGTGGCCGACGAACATCATCGCCACGCCATGCAGCCGGAGATCGGCAACGACGGTAAACAGCCGCTCGACCTCGCGCTGCGACAGGGCCGCCGTGGGCTCGTCCATGATCAGCACACGCGCGTCGAGCGAGAGCGCGCGGGCGATCTCGACCAATTGCTGTTCGGAGGTGCGCAACGTTCCCAGCCGCGTTTCGGCCGGCACATCGAGGCCGACCGTCGCCAGAACCTTGCGCGCGCCAGCCAGGATGGCTGCGTTGTCGATGCCGCCGAAGCGGTCGCGCGGCATGTGACCGAGATAGATGTTTTCCGCAACCGAAAGGTCCGGGAACAGGCCGGGATGCTGGTGCATGACCGCAATGCCGGCAGCCTGAGCGTCGTGCGGCGAATGGAAGACCACATGCTTGCCGTCGACTTCGACATGGCCGCTGGTGGGAGAATACACCCCGGCCAGCAGCTTCACGCACGTGCTCTTGCCGGCGCCGTTTTCGCCAAGCAGTGCCAGCACCTCTCCGGAGCGCAATTCGAAGGACGCGTCCTTAAGGGCGATCGTGCCCCCGAAGGCCTTTGTCGCCTGAACCAGGGCTACGGGGACAGCCACCTTCCTCGTCACCGCGGCATCGGCTTCGCCATGTGCGCCTGAATGCAGCACCTCTCCTCCCAGTCATTGTCCAGTCGTTGTTATTTTTTCAATTTGCTATATTAAATAGGCCGAGGCCGCAACTGGAAAATTGACTTCCGTTGCCCCGGCGGGCACTGTCGTGTCGCGCACAGGCGCGGTCGGAATGCCTCGACCGCAGCAGCTTCACAGCTGCAGGCGGCCAGGCTGGCTCGATGAAAGATGAATGGAGGCGCCGGTTTTGTCTGGAAAAGGCAGTAATTCTGTCAAGGTTCGGCATTACAATGAGCGTTTCGTGCTCGATGCCATCCGCAGACTGAAGGAGGCTTCCAAGTCTGACCTGGCGCGCGCCGCAAATCTGACACCGGCCGCTGTCGCAGCCATTGTCGACGGGCTGGAGTCCTCTGGTTTCGTAAAGCAAGTGGGAAAAAGGTTCGGGCAACGCGGATCTCCTTCCACACTTTACAGGCTGACGCCGGAGCGGATCTACAGCGTCGGCATCAAGATCGGCCGGCGTGCGCTGGAAGCCGTGCTGGTAGACTTCGCCGGCGAGGTCCGTGCCCGCGAGTCGCACGAATACCGGTTTCCGGATCCCGATCTGGTGCTCAGGGCCGGAAATATGTCGCTTGCCAATTTCGACAAGGTGGTCGCCGGTCTTGGCGATGCCAGCATCGTCGGCGTCGGCATTGCCTCGCCCTATTTCCTCGGTGGCTGGAGCGAAGAGCTCGGCTTTCCCGATGATCTTGGCAGCCGCTGGGATGCGATCGACCTGACGACATTCTTCACCACCCGGTCGAAGACCCCGGTCTTCGTGGAGAACGACGCCTCATCGGCGGCGTTGGCCGAACTCATCCAGGGGGCCGGCGCACGGTTCCGCGACTTCATGCATATCTCGATCGACACTTTCGTCGGCGGCGGGCTGGTGCAAGGCGGCAAGGTCCATACCGGTCCGCATGGCAACAGCGCCGCGCTCGGCCCGCTGCCGGTCTCGCCTTCAAGCCTCGATTCGGTGGCAGCCAAGCCGGCGCGCTACCAGAGCCTGCTGCATCGCGCCTCGATCTACGTGCTGGTCAATCATCTCAAGTCGCGCGGCGTCGAGATCAATCGTGTCCGGGAACTGGATCCGCTGCCGCCAGGAGCGCGCGAGCCACTGTTCGAATGGATCGACGATTGCGCCAACGCGCTGGTCGAGGCGATCATCGCCATCACCTCTGTCATCGACATCGAGGCGATCGTTCTCGACAGCATCCTGCCGCGGCCTATCCATCTCGAGCTGTTGGCAAGGGTGCAGACCCAGTTCAACCGGACCAGCGCCATCGGCATCGTGGCGCCGGAAATCGTTTCTGGACAATTCGGCCCCGAGGCGTCGCCGATCGGCGCGGCCATGTTGCCGTTCTCCGCGCTGCTGGCCCCTGACAGCGGCGTGCTGATGATCGGCAAAGACAGAACAATGTTGCTGGGCAGCCTCTCGAGGCTTGCCGGCCAAAGGTAACGGGCAAGATGCTCGCTGTCTTGTATGCAAGGCAGATGCGCTGCAATTCAAAGAGTATGAGTGATTTCAGAGGAAACGCTGGTGCTGCGAGAGAGGATTGAACTCTCGACCTCTCCCTTACCAAGGGAGTGCTCTACCACTGAGCTACCGCAGCCGCCGATGGCGGGGCTTCTGCCATATCGAACCGGCAAGCGCAAGGCCAAGAACCACGCATCTGTGAAAGCCTTTGCCGGATACCTTTTAATGACATGGCCGCGCCACAATGTTGGCTATGCCTGAATGGCAGGCTGGCCGGTCGCCGGCCGGGGCGGGACGATGAGCGATAAGACAATACCACCGAAGAAGGACGGCACGAACCGCAAGGACCGGCTCGCCGAGCAATTGCGCGCCAATCTGCAGAAGCGCAAGGCGCAATCGCGCTCGCGCCGCAGTGGCGACGCCGACAAGCGGCGCGCCGGGGAAACCGACCAGCGTCCGGATGGGTTGGGCGGATCGAAGGAAATGCAAAAAGATTAACTCAAATCAGCCACGCTTGGCCGAGGGTGGCCGAAATCCTAATTCTTGAACCAGACCGGCCAATGGTCTAGACGGGCCGATACTCAAACGATTGAACCGGCCTTTCCTGGCCGAGAGGGACGTTCTTCCATGGATCGCATCAGAATTGTCGGCGGCAACAAGCTCGCCGGAAGCATTCCGATCTCGGGCGCGAAAAATGCGGCCCTGCCCCTGATGATCGCCTCGCTTCTGACCGACGACACACTAACGCTGGAAAACGTGCCACATCTGGCCGATGTCGAGCAGCTGATCCGTATTCTCGGCAATCACGGCGTCGACTATTCGGTCAATGGCCGCCGCGAGAAACAGAATGAGGGCTATTCGCGCACCATCAATTTCTCCGCCCGCAACATCGTCGACACGACAGCGCCTTACGAGCTGGTGTCGAAGATGCGCGCGTCGTTCTGGGTGATCGGCCCGCTGCTTGCCCGCATGGGCGAGGCCAAGGTGTCGCTGCCGGGCGGTTGCGCCATCGGCACTCGGCCGGTCGATCTGTTCCTCGAAGGCCTGCAGGCGCTGGGCGCCGACATCGACGTCGACACCGGCTATGTCATCGCCAAGACCAGAAATGGCCGGCTCGTCGGCAATCGCTACGTGTTCCCGAAAGTCTCTGTCGGCGCCACCCATGTGCTGATGATGGCGGCGTCGCTGGCCAAGGGCGAGACGGTGCTGGAAAACGCCGCCTGCGAGCCCGAGATCGTCAACCTTGCCGAGTGCCTCAACGCCATGGGCGCGAAGATCCATGGCGCGGGCACGCCGACCATCACCATCGACGGCGTCGAATCGCTGTCGGGCGCCCGGGTCCGGGTGATCCCCGACCGTATCGAGACCGGCACCTATGCCATGGCGGTGGCGATGACCGGCGGCGACGTCGTGCTCGAAGGCGCGCGACCAGAGCTGCTGCAGACCGCGCTGGACGTGATTTCGCAGACCGGCGCCGAGATCACGCAGACCAATTCCGGCATTCGTGTGAAGCGCAACGGCGCCGGCATTTCGCCGGTGGACGTGACGACGGCGCCGTTTCCGGGCTTTCCGACCGACCTGCAGGCTCAGTTCATGGGCCTGATGACCATGGCCAAGGGCAAGTCGCGCATCACCGAAACGATCTTCGAGAACCGCTTCATGCATGTGCAGGAACTGGCCCGGCTCGGCGCGCACATCACGCTGTCCGGCCAGACGGCGATCGTCGACGGCGTGCCGAAGCTCAAGGGCGCGCCGGTCATGGCGACCGATCTTCGCGCCTCGGTGTCGCTGGTCATCGCCGGTCTCGCCGCGGAAGGCGAGACCACGGTCAACCGGGTCTACCATCTCGACCGCGGCTTCGAACGGCTGGAGGAAAAGCTGTCCAATTGCGGTGCGGTGATCGAGCGGATTTCGGGTTAACGATCGCTTCCGACAAGGACCAATCGCCGAAGTCAGCGCTGCCGCTTATCGACCTGCCAGCACTTTCTCCCCGGATAGTGACGGGGAGAAGTGCCCTGCAGGGCGATTTGGGGCAGCGCCAACCGAAGTTATTGGCGCGGTTGCAGCGAGCGACAAGACCGGCAAATTTCCTGCCGGAGCATGATCTTTTCCGAAAACCGGTTTCCACTTTTCGGGATCATGCTCTAACAGAAGGCTGAACAGTCAACTTCCAGGTGCGAAATCCGCATGAATGCCCTCAAGCTTATCGCACTCGACGATCAGGATCTGAGCATCGTCTCGGCCCATGTCCAGGACGCCGTGATGAAGGTCAGTGACCTTGAATTCCTGCCTGCGGCCAAGCGTTTCGTGCTGACCATGAACCGCTTCGTCTGGGAGGCCAAGACCGGCCTGTTTCGCCGGCACAATGAACGGCGGCAGGCCGTGCTGCATTTCGACCGCGTGCTTGGCGTCAAGACCAACGGCATCGCCCGCAACAAACCAGGCGAGATCTTGTCCCTGCTGGCGATCAGCTTCATCGAGATCAGCAAGCCGGCCGGCATCGTCGAACTGATCTTTTCGGGCGGCGGCACAATCATGCTCGACGTCGAGTGCATCGAGGCCCGCCTTGCCGATGTCGGCGGCGCCTGGGAAGCCACGTCGCGTCCCATCCACAAGGCTTGAGCGTCCGATGGCCATCACGCTTCGTCAGTCCGACGCCGATTTCGAGCAACATTTCGCCGCCTTCCTGCTGACCAAGCGGGAAGTGTCGGCCGATGTCGACGCGGCGGTGCGCGACATCATCGCGCGCGTGCGCGCCGAGGGCGACGCGGCGCTGATCGACTACTCCAGGAGATTCGACCGCGTCGACCTGGAAAACGTCGGGATTGCCGTATCGAAGGACGAGATCGCCAACGCCTATGATGGTGCCGACGCGCTGACCATCGAAGCGCTCAAATTCGCGCGCGACCGTATCCGCGCCTATCACGAGCGACAGCTGCCGAAGGACGATCGCTACACCGATGCCGCCGGGGTCGAGCTTGGCTGGCGCTGGACGGCGATCGAGGCCGTCGGGCTCTACGTGCCGGGCGGCACGGCAAGCTATCCGAGTTCGGTCCTGATGAACGCCATACCGGCCAAGGTTGCCGGCGTCGAACGCATCGCGATATGCGTGCCGGCCTCGGGCGGCGCCATACCGCCGCTGGTGCTGATCGCGGCCGACATTGCGGGCGTTTCCGAGATCTATCGCGTCGGCGGCGCGCAGGCGATCGCCGCCCTTGCCTATGGCACTGGAACGATCAAGCCGGTGGCCAAGATCGTCGGCCCCGGCAATGCCTATGTCGCGGCGGCCAAGCGACAGGTGTTCGGCACCGTCGGCATCGACATGATCGCCGGGCCATCGGAAGTGCTTGTCGTGGCCGACGGCAACAACGATCCGGACTGGATCGCCGCCGACCTGCTGGCCCAGGCCGAGCACGATGCGTCGGCGCAGTCGATCCTGATCACCGACGACCCGGCTTTCGGCTCGGCGGTCGAACAAGCCGTCGAGCGTCAGCTGCAAAGCCTGTCGCGCGGCGAGACGGCAGCCCGGAGCTGGCGCGATTTCGGCGCGATCATCCTGGTGCCGACGATCGAGGCGTCGCTGCCGCTGGTCGACCGCATCGCCGCCGAGCATGTCGAACTCGCCATCGACGATGCCGAGGGCTTCCTGTCGCGGATGCGCAATGCCGGTGCCGTCTTTCTCGGCCGCCATACGCCGGAAGCCATCGGCGATTATGTCGGCGGCTCCAACCACGTGTTGCCGACGGCACGCTCGGCGCGCTTCTCGTCGGGCCTGTCGGTCCTCGATTTCGTCAAGCGCACCTCCATCCTCAAGCTTGGACCGGAGCAGCTGCGGATTTTGGCGCCGGCGGCCATCGCGCTGGCCAAGGCGGAAGGCCTTGACGCGCACGGACGCTCCGTCGCCATACGGTTGAACATGTAGGCCATTATGTCGGACTACGATCGAACCCGCGCCAGGCTGATCGATGTCGAACTCGACGAATCGATCGGCCGCTCGACGCCCGATGTCGAGCATGAACGCGCGGTGGCGATCTTCGACCTAATCGAGGAGAACAGTTTCCAGCCCGTCAATGACAGTGGCGCCGGCCCCTACCGGCTGAAACTGTCGCTGGCCGAGCAGCGCCTTGTCTTTGCCGTGTCGCGCGAGGACGGCACTCCGGTCGTCACCCACATCCTGTCGCTGACGCCGCTGCGGCGCATCGTCAAGGACTACTATATGATCTGCGAAAGCTACTATGACGCCATCCGCTCCTCGACGCCGAGCCATATCGAGGCGATCGACATGGGGCGCCGCGGTTTGCACAATGAGGGCTCGCAGACACTGATGGACCGGCTGGCCGGCAAGATCGACATCGACTTCGACACGGCGCGCCGGCTGTTCACGCTGGTCTGCGTGCTGCATTGGCGGGGCTAGTCCTGGCACCCGGCGCCCTGCCTCGCTCTATCCTGTTCGTGTGCGGCATGAATGCCGTGCGCTCCCCGATGGCGGAGCAGTTGGCGCGCCGGATGCTGCCCGCCACTATCTTCGTCGCCTCGGCCGGCGTTCGTGCCGGCGAGCGCGACCCGTTCGTCGATGCGGTGCTCGCCGAGGAGGGCCTGTCGCTGGGCGAGCGTCACCCAAGGACGATGGACGATCTCGAGGACGACTATTTCGACCTCATCGTCACGCTGGCGCCGGAAGCGCACCACGCCGCGCTCGAGCTCACCCGCTCGCTCGCCGTCGAAGTCGAATACTGGCCAACGCCGGACCCGACCAATGCCGGCGGCACGCGCGAACAGATCATGGCTAGCTATCGCGACGTGCGCGAGCGGCTGAAGTTGCGCATAGGTCGACGTTTTTTGCTTCCAGAGGCAAAAAACGCGACGGATTAAGCGTGTTCACAAGCGCACGATTATCATATAGGTTCCGCCGAAATTCCGGCTAGAGTCGGATGATTTCAGGTCTGTTCGACCTGAAATCTGAATCCGGCTCTAAACCAAGAAGTAGAGCATGATGTCGACCGAAAACCGCTTCACACTTTTCGGCATCATGCTCTAGGCGCTGGAACTGCCATCCAAGCAAAGGTATCGAATGCCGAAGGAAGAAGTCCTCGAGTTTCCGGGTGTCGTGACGGAATTGCTGCCCAACGCGATGTTCCGGGTCAAGCTCGAAAACGAACACGAAATCATCGCCCATACGGCCGGCCGCATGCGCAAGAACCGCATCCGCGTGCTGACCGGCGACAAGGTCCTGGTCGAGATGACCCCATACGACCTGACCAAGGGCCGCATCACCTATCGTTTCAAGTAAGCGAAGCCCGGCCGGAGCGCGATGAGCATTTTGCAGAAGCTCGTGCTTGCCTCGGGTTCGCCGCGCCGGATCGAACTGCTGCAGCAGGCCGGCATCGAGCCCGATCGCGTGCTGCCGGCCGATGTCGACGAGACGCCGCTGCGCGCCGAACATCCCCGCTCGCTGGCCAAGCGGCTGTCGAAGGAAAAGGCCGAGAAGGCGTTCGCGTCGCTGAAGGCCGAAGCCGACTATGCGCCAAGCTTCGTGCTGGCCGCCGACACGGTGGTCGCGGTCGGGCGGCGCATCCTGCCAAAGGCCGAAACCCTCGACGATGCCGCCAACTGCCTCGGGCTGCTGTCCGGCCGCTCGCACCGGGTCTATTCCGGCATCTGCCTGATCACGCCGGGTGGCAAATTGCGCCAGCGGCTGGTCGAGACGCGGGTGCGCTTCAAGCGGCTGCCGCGCGAGGAGATCGACGCCTATGTCGCCTCGGGCGAATGGCGCGGCAAGGCCGGCGGCTACGCCGTCCAGGGTCTCGCCGGCTCGTTCGTCGTCAAGCTGGTCGGCTCCTACACCAACATCGTCGGCCTGCCGCTCTATGAGACAGTGGCGCTGTTGAGCGGCGAGGGTTTCAAGGTGCATGGCGGCTGGCTGGCGGGAAGCCGGCCATGAGTTCCGACCCCAAGGTCACGCCGCTGCGCCCAAAGCGCCCCTGCCCCGAATGCGGCAAGCCGTCGGCGCGCGACACCTTTCCGTTCTGCTCGACGCGCTGCAAGGACATCGACCTCAACCGCTGGCTGAAGGGCGCCTATGTCATCAGCGCCCGCGACGACGAGGAAGAGCCGGACAACGACGGTCCGAAGTAGGCCACGGTCAAGCGGCCTCATTCTTCCGGTTGACCCGCGCCCAGGCCGGCACCCAGTCGCCATGAGCGGCGAGAAGATCATCGACCAGCGACCATATCTGGTCGAGATCAAGCTCGGCGGCGGTGTGCGGGTCCATCATCGCCGCATGGTAGATGTGCTCCCGGTTCTCCGTCATCAGCGCCCGCACAGTCAGTTCCTGAACGTTGATGTTGGTGCGGATCAGCGCGGTCAATTGCGGCGGCAGCTCGCCGATATAGGTCGGCTGGGTGCCGGAGGCATCGACCAGGCACGGCACTTCGGCGGCGCAATCGCGGGGCAGCGAGGTGATGCAGCCATTGTTGCGGACATTGCCGTAGATCACCGAGGGTTCGCCGGTCCAGACCGAGTTCATGATCGAGGAGGCATATTCCTTCGACTGCTCGACCTCGATGCGGTCGGCCGAGCGATAGGCCTGCGCCTGCCCCTTCCAGCGCTCGATCTGTTCGATGCAGCGCTTGGGATATTCATCGAGCGGGATGCCGTATTTCTCGATCAGGTCCGGGCGCCCCTCCTTGATGAAATAGGGCGTGTATTCGGCGAAATGTTCGGAGCTTTCGGTGACGAAATAGCCCAGCCGCGTCAGCATTTCGTAGCGCACCTTGTTGGGGCAGCGCGGGTTCCAGCCGGGTTTGGGCGCGCGGCCTTCGCGATAGGCACGCACGAGATCGGGATAGAGGTCGCGGTAGGAACCGTCCGGCTGGCGGTGCTCGAACTTCAGGTAGAAGGCCATGTGGTTGATGCCGGCCGAGCGGTAGCGGATCTCCTCGAAGGGAAGGTCGAGGTCGTGCGCCAGTTCCATCGCCGTGCCCTGCACCGAATGGCAGAGGCCGACCTGCCTGATATCAGGATATTTCTCTGATATCGCCCAGGTGTTGATCGCCATCGGGTTGACATATTGCAGCATGATCGCCTGCGGGCAGACGGCGAGCATGTCCTCGCAGATCTTCCACAGATGCGGCACGGTCCTGAGGCCCCGCATGATGCCGCCGACGCCGAGCGTGTCGGCGATTGTCTGGCGCAGGCCGTATTTCTTCGGCACTTCGAAGTCGGTGACGGTGCAGGGCTCGTAGCCGCCGATCTGGAAGGCGACGACGACGAAGTCGGCGCCCGCCAGCGCCTTGCGCTGGTCGGAGTAGGTCTCGGCCTTCGCCTTGACGCCGAGCGTCGCGATCAGCTTGTTGACGACTATGGCGCTCTCTTCCAGCCGCTGCGGATTGATGTCCATCAGCGCGATCGTCGCGCCCGAAAGCGACGGCCGCTGCAGCACGTCGCCGACGATGTTCTTCATGAACACCGTCGAGCCGGCGCCGATGAAAGTGATCCTTGGATTTCTTGCCATGCTAACCTCCGGCATATGGTCAGGCCACGTCGAAAGCGGCCCTGACGAGCCGTTCGGTGTAGGCGGTCTTGGGATGGGACAGGACGTCATCGACGAGGCCCTGCTCGACGATCTTGCCGTTCTGCATGACGATGACGCGGTGGCACAGCGCGCGCACCACTTTGAGATCGTGCGAGATGAAGAGATAGCTCAAGCCCCGCTCGTCCTGCAGCTTGCGCAAGAGGTCGATGATCTGCGCCTGGACGGAGAGGTCGAGCGCCGATGTCGGTTCGTCGAGCAGGATGAATTCGGGTTCGAGCGCTATGGCGCGGGCGATCGCGATGCGTTGGCGCTGGCCGCCGGAGAATTCGTGCGGAAAGCGCGACAGGATATCGCCGGGCATACCGGCGCTGACCAGCGCTTCGCGCACCCGCTCGACCCGCTCGCGCCGCGTCGCCCCGATGCTGTTGACGATCAGCCCTTCCTCGATGATCTGGCCGATGGTCATGCGCGGGTTCAGCGAGGAGAACGGATCCTGGAAGACGATCTGCATGCGAGAACGCAGCGGCCGCATCTCGGTCCGTGAGAGGCCGTGGATCGGCTCGCCGTCGAAGCGGATCTCGCCGCGCTTGGCATCGATCAATCTCAGCAAGGTCTGGCCGAAGGTGGTCTTGCCGGAGCCGGACTCGCCGACAAGCCCCAGCGTCTCATGGCGGCGCAGGCTGAGGTCGAGGTCGTCGACGGCGACCAGCTCGCGCCAGTCCGGTTTCAGGAAGGTGCCATGGCGCAGCATGAAGCAGACACGCACGCCGCTCGCCTCGAGGATGGTGCCGCAACCTTCCGGCAGCGGTTGCGGCCGGCCACGCGGCTCCGAGGCCAAAAGCCGCCGCGTATAGGGATGCCGCGGATCGGCGAACAGCCGTTCGGTGACGTTGTGCTCGCACATTTCGCCGTGCTGCATGACATAGACGTAGTCGGAGAATTTGCGCACCACGGTCAGGTCGTGCGTGATCAGGATCACCGCCATGCGCAGCTCTTTCTGCAGGCTGCGGATCAGGTTCAGGATCTGCGCCTGGACGGTGACGTCGAGGGCCGTGGTCGGCTCGTCGGCGATCAGCACATCAGGATTGTTGGCCAGCGCCATGGCAATCATTACCCGCTGGCGCTGACCGCCCGAGAGCTGGTGCGGGTATTGCCTGAGCCGCGCGACGGGGTCTGGAATCTGCACGTGCTGCAAGAGTTCGAGCGCCCGCGCCTGCGCCTGCCTGCGGCCGATCTTGCGATGCACCCTGATCGCCTCGACGATCTGGCTGCCGACCGTGTAGATCGGGTTGAGCGAGCTCATCGGCTCCTGAAAGATCATCGAGATGCGGTTGCCGCGCAGCTTGCGCCGCTCGCGCTCGAGGAAATTCAGGATGTTCTGGCCATCATAGCAGATGCTCGACCGGGGCGAGACCGTGGCGCGGCGCGACAGCAGCCCCATGACGGCGCGTGCCGTCACCGACTTGCCCGAACCGGATTCGCCGACGATCGCGATCGTTTCGCCGCGATAGAGCTGGAACGAGATGTCCTTGACCGCTTCGACGACGCCGTGCTCGACCTTGAAGGCGACTTCGATGTTGCGGGCGTCGATGATGGGCTGGCCCTGGCGTCCGTCATGGTCGTGACGGACGGTGGGTGCGAAGGATTCGGCGAGCGCGACGGTCATTCCTGCCACCTCAATAGGGGTCGACGGCGTCGCGCAGGCCGTCGCCCAGCGCGTTGAAGGCAAAGACGGTGACGAGCACGAAACCGACCGGCGACAGGATCCAGGGATAGGTGCCGATAACGGAATAAGTCGCCGTGTCCTGCAGCATGAGCCCCCACGAGATCAGCGGCGGCTTGACCGCGAAGCCGAGGAACCCGAGGAAGGATTCCAGCAGCACCACCGTGGGAATCGCCAGCGTCACGGCGACGATCACATGGCTCATCACATTGGGGAAGATGTGCTGCATGATGATGCGACGGTCGGTGGCGCCGACCGCCATGGCGGCGCGCACATACTCGATCCGCGCCAGCGCCAGCGTCTTGCCGCGCACCTCGCGCGACATCTGCGCCCAGCCAAGTGCCGACATGACGATGATGACGAAGGCTAGGAAGACGTTGGTGGGCGCGGTGACCGGGATCAGCGTCGTTAGCGCCAGGTACAGCGGCAGCTGCGGGAAGGCGAGCACCAGTTCGACGAAGCGCTGCATCCAGACATCGAACCGGCCGCCGAAATAGCCGGAAACCATGCCGACGGTGGTGCCGATGACGGTGATGATGAAGACGACCGTCAGCGCGATCATCAGCGAGACACGCGAGCCGTGGATGGCGCGCGACAGCACGTCGCGGCCGAACTTGTCGGTGCCGAGGAAATGCACCGGCTCGCCGTCCAACGAGCCGAAGAAGTGCCGGTCCGCCGGGAAGAGCCCGAACAGCTTGTAGGGCGCGCCATGCACGAAGAAGCCAAGCAGCCTCGGATGGTCATAGTCGGGGCCGACGACGGGCTGGAAGGTGACCGGATCGAGATCCGCCGAATCGGACAGCGCATAGACCCGCGGCCGTGCGACGAAATTGCCGTCCTTGTCGTGGAAACCTGGCAGTTGCGGCGGCGCGAAGCCGACATCGGTGGCCTTCGGGTCCATCGGTGCCATGAACTCGGCGAACACGGCCATCACCAGCAGAAGCACGACGAGCCAGAGCCCGGCCATGCCGGTCCAGGAGCGTTTCAGCCTGCGCCAGACAAGCGCGATGTAGCTCTCATTGCCGCGCGCCGGTTTGGTCATTGCGGTTCCCTCGGCAGGCGGCGGTGGCAGTGATGTGTCGCGGGCCAGCATCTAGCCCTCCCCATACTGGCGGATGCGCGGATCGAGCAGCACGAGCAGCATGTCGGCGATGATGTTGCCGACGATCAGCGTCGCCGAAAGCACCATCATGAAGGTGGCGGTGACATAGACGTCGCCGACCGCCATCGAGCCGACGATCGCCGGACCGACGGTCGGCAGCGCGAAGATGATCGCCGTCTCGATCTCGCCGGTCAGCATATAAGGCAGCACCACGCCCTGATACATGACGAGCGGGTGCAGCGCGTTGGGGACGGCGTGGCGCATGACGACGGCGGCGCCTGTCAGGCCCTTGGCCCTGGCCGTTTCGACATATTGGGCGTTCAGCGTGTCGAGCAGATTGCCGCGCATGACGCGCATGTTGTAGGCGAGGCCGCCAAAGGTGGCGATCGCCACCACCGGCCAGACATGCTTGACCAGGTCGACGAACTTGGCCCACGACCATGGCGCACCGCCATATTGCGGCGAGAAGAAGCTGCCGATCTCCGAGACGTTGAACTGGAAGACCAGGAGATAGACGATGATCAGCGCCATCAGGAAGCGCGGCACCGTCATGCCAAGGAAAGAGATGGCCGACAGCGTCGAGTCGATCCAGGTGTATTGCCGGGTCGCGGCCCATATGCCGAACGTGATGCCGAGCACCGAGGCGAGGAGATGGCACACCAGCGCCAGAATGAGCGTGCGCGGCAGGCGCTCGCCGACCACGTCGGCGACCGGCTTGTTGTAGTAGAGGCTGTAGCCGAAATCGCCGCGGGTGATGATGCCGCCGATCCAGTTGAGATACTGGACGGGCAGCGGCTTATCGAGGCCGTGCTCGACGCGATAGGCCTGGGCCTGGGCATCGGCTTCGGCGAAGGAAGCACCCCCCTGGTTGATCAACTGCGAACGGATGTAGTCGGCGTAGTCGCCCGGCGGGGCCTGGATGATGGCAAAGGTGACGAGGCTCAGGATTGCGAGAACCGGTATCGCCGACGCTATGCGCATGAGCAGGAATCGCAACATGGACGGTCCGCTTCCTCATCTCGCCGATCGCGCCCCTTTGGTGCGGCCGGAGGTTGACTTTGACCGGCCGCGCCAGCGGCGCGACCGGAATTGTCCTGGTCAGGGGAGGTAACCCTTAATCCATCGGGCCTTTGTCTCCGGGCTTGCCGGGAAGCTCTTGCGGGAACAGTTCGTACTTCGCCTGTTTGTCGGCCGCCACAAAGACCCGTTCGCGGATGATCGAATCCTCGGCCCAGTTGCACATGAAGATCGGCGTGCCCTGCGGAATGTTCGAGAAGCGCTTGTTGACGATCAGCGCGCCAGGATATTCCGTCAGGCCGACATTGTAGATGTGTTCCGTCGAGATCTTCTGGAACTGTTTCATCAGACTGGCGCGCTCGTCATTGTCTTCGGACGCGACAAACTTGTTGACGATGGCGACCAGATCTTTCTCGAAGGGCATCAGGTCGACCTCGCCGCTTTCCGGGGCGCGGTGGTTCCAGCTGGTCTTCGGGCCAACGGGAGCAAGCTGCTCGGTGTTCTGCACGACGGAGGTCAGTTCCTGGTCGTTGCGGCGGATCAGCCAGTCGAAGCGGCCCGAGTACTGGGAGGCATCGCGCTGGGTGCCGTTGAGGCCGTTGAGCACGACCCGAAGCCCGAGCTTTTCCATTTGGGCAACGACGCCTTCGGCGAGGCTCTTGTCCGTGCCGTAGTCGTTGTTGACCAGCATCACGATCTCGACGTTCTTGCCGCCGGCGGTGCCGGCCGGGAAGTTCACGAAGCCGTCGCCGTCCGTATCCTTGAGGTCGGCCTTGGCGAGTTCCGCCTTGGCGCCCGCGAGATCGAACGGATAATAGACGGTCGACTTGCGGTCATAGAAGCTGGTGCCCGACGAGAAGCCGCCGGGATAGATGGCGGTGAACGGCCCCTTGACCAGCGAGTCGCCCAGCGCCTTGCGGTCGAGCGCCATGGTGACGGCCTTGCGGAAATCCTCGTTGCGGTTGAGCTCACGGATCGCCTGGCCGCGCTCGTCCGGGTTGCCCCAGCCATTGGCGGAGAAATTCATGCGCAGATTGTAACCGATGAGCCGCGGGCCGAAGGCCAGGCGCGCGGGCGCATTCGCTTCCGCCGCACGCTTCAGCGAGGCGACGAAGTTTTCCGGCTGCTCGAGGTTCGAGAAATCGCCGGAGCCGGCGACCGCTTGGACGTCGCGGTCGGCCCAGGTCGACAGCTTGTACTGCAGTTCGTCGAGGTAAGGCAGCTGGTTGCCCTTCTCGTCGACCTTCCAGTAGTAGGGGTTGCGGCGCATGACGATGATGTCGTCAGGCCGGTATTCGACCGGCACCCAGGCGCCCATGACCGGCATGTTCATGTATTCCGGCGGGAAGGCGTTCTTGAACTGCTCGTAGGTGTTCTTCGAATATTTCGGGTGCTGCGGCTTCAGGATATGCGCGGGGCCGGGACAGAAGGTGCCGTAGGCCATCGCATAGAGATATTGTTTGGGAAACGCTTCCTTGAAGGTCCATTCGACGGTGTAGTCGTCGATCTTCTTCAGCGTCGTGCCGACGCCGAAGGTTTCCTGCGTCGCGCCGTTCAGCGGCGAGACATTCGGATCGACCACCTCGTCGTCCCAGTAGAACATGACATCGTCGGCGTTGAAGGGGACGCCGTCCGACCATTTCGCACCCTCGACCAGGTGCATCGTCAATGTGTGGCCGTCCTTCGACCAGTCCCAGCTTCTGGCCAGGTTCGGCAACGGCTCGGTGTCCTTGGCTTCGACCTGGAACAGCGGCGCCGTGCGTGTCAGGCATTCGGAAAGGCCGATATCGATGCCGCCCCATCCTTGCGTCTGGCCGGCGCCATAGTTCCAGCCTTCCGGCCGGCCGCCGATGACATGACGCATCGTATCGCCATAGACGCCGATGCCGTCAGGCATGTTGGCCGTCTTGAAGACCAGCGGCTCCTTCGGCAGCCTGTCTTTCACCGGCGGCAGCTTGCCGGTCTTGACGTATTTCTCGGTAACCCAGTCCGGCTCGTGATATTGCGGCAGCGCCTTGAACTCCAGGATGGAGTCGCGCGCCACATAGTGGATCTTGCCCTCGGCCGGAAAGGTTGCCGGCGCCGGCGGGACCGTGGGCTCGGAAGCGTATGCGTTCAGTGCCGCAGCCGAGACGCCCAGCGCCAGTCCGGCAGCAAGGCCGATGTTTCGTAAATTCCTCACTGTCTCTCTCCCTCTTGTTTGTTCCGGAGCGTTTGCACCTGCTCCGCTTCTCCTCGAATTCGAAACGGCTTCGTCGCGGCGAACCTGCCTCCCGCAGGTCAGTCGCCGCGCGTGAGGTTTCAGCTGGCCTGTTTCAGCGCGGCCTTTTCGGCGCGCAATTCCTCGATCGAACGGACACTGCGCCGCGCCGCACCCGCCCATTCGCGGGTCTTTACCCCCGATGTCGACAGCCGCTCCCTGGCGGCCGGAACCGCATGGGCGTATTGCGGCAGCCATGCCGCCTGGGCGACGACCATTTCGTCGACCATCTGCCAGACCTCCTCCGGGGTCGAAACCGCTCCCACCAGCGGGTCATGCAGCACGGCGAGCTTCAGGAGATCGATGTCGCCTGATATCGCGGCGTGCACCGACATGCGCTGTACATTGATCGATGCGATGCAGGTGGCGGCGCAGGCTTCCGGCAGCGTGATGCCGGCGGCCATGTTGATGCCGAAGCGATCGACGAAGCCGGGCGACTCGATGATGGCGTCCTGCGGCAGATTGGTGATCACTCCGTCGTTCCTGACGTTGAAGTGGCCGCGATACACGCGGTTGGTCTCCAGCGCCTCCAATATGTGGCTGGCATGCTCATTGGAGCGTTTGTCCGGATCGATCGGCTTTGACGCCGCTTCGAGGAACTGCGGATATTCCGTCTCGAACCAGTTGCGGGTTTCCGTGGAGTGGCGGAGATAGCCGCCGGTCTCGCCATGGATCCAGTCGGACATGTCGATCCAGCGCGTGATCTCGTCGGGGCGCTTGCGGTACCAGGGCAGATACTCGGACAGATGGCCGTTGCTTTCGGTCGAATAGACGCCGAAGCGCTTCAAGACGTCGATGCGCAGCTTTTCCTGCTGCGAATAGACCGGATGCGCCTCGAAGGCGGCAACCAATTCGTTCTTGCCGATTTTGCGGCCGTTGAGCCGCAGGTCGATGAACCAGGTCTGATGGTTGATGCCGGAACAGACATAGTCGAGCTCCTGCCTGGACTTCGCACCCAGCACCTCGGCGATCTGCTCGGCGCCGTGCTGGACGCCGTGGCAGAGGCCTACCGTGTCGACCTTGCCGTATTCGATCGCCGCCCAGGTGTTCATCGCCATCGGGTTGGCATAGTTCAGGAATTTGGCGTTCGTCTCGGCAACCTCGCGTATGTCCTTGCAGAAATCTAGGATCACCGGAATGTTGCGCTGGCCATAGAGAATGCCGCCGGCGCAGATCGTGTCGCCGACGCATTGGTCGATGCCGTACTTGAGGGGAATGCGGATGTCGTCCGCATAGGCTTCGAGGCCGCCGACCCGCACGCAGCTGATGACGTAGCGCGCGCCTTCGAGCGCCTTGCGGCGCTCGGTCGTCGCCGTCACCCTGGTCGGCAATCCGTTGGCCTCGACGATCCTGTCGAGGATCGCCTTGATCATCTGAAGATTGTGCTCGCTGACGTCGGTCAGCGCGAATTCGATATCCTTGAATTCAGGCACGCACAGAATGTCGGTGAACAGCTTCTTGGTGAAGCCGACGCTGCCGGCACCGATGATAGCGATTTTGAAACTCATCAGCCGCACCTCATTTTATTCGAATGACAGGCAGGAAATGACAGGAGTGGATTGCAGCCACATGTCATGACATGTGTGCAAGACAAGCCGGATTCCGGCCCGCCAACCTCCCTATCCGCTCCTCGCCTGCGGATCTCTCTGGCTTTTCGTGGGTGATTATGCGCTTATTCGTGAGCGCGACCAGAGAAGGATTATGCTTTCAAGGGTAATTTTGTGCTGCAGGATTTGATCGCCAACGGACAATCGATGCGAACGATCTCGCTGCCACGCGGCGGCCAGCGCCTGCACGCCATGCCGACAAGCACGGGCTATGAAGTGCGCGAGGACGAAACCTATGACTGGGACGGGCGCAGGCGCGGCCAGACACCGTTCACCGTGCTCCAGCACACGATCAGCGGAACCGGCCAGTTGCGCTACGAGAATCGCAACTACCGTCTGCAAAAGGGTGACACGTTGCTGGTGCTGGTGCCGCACAACCACCGCTACTGGCTGGCCAGGGACGAGCGCTGGGAATATTTCTGGATCTCGATGAACGGCGAGGAGGCGCTGCGAATCCACAAATCGATCCTCGGCACCTCGGGTCCTGTGTTTCGGCTGCAGCCGGCGACGATCGATCATCTTGCCAATTGCAGCCTGCGCCTCATCAAGGGGGCCGCTTCGCCCGGCGCTGCTTCCGCGGTCGCCTACGAGGCCGCGATGGCACTCTATGACGATGTGTTCGGCTCACATGCCTTTGCCGAGAAACAGAGCGCCATGCAGCCGGTCATCGATCACATCAATGCCAATCTCGATGGGCCGCTGCCGGTGGCGGACCTCGTCCAGATCAGTGGCCTGAGCCGAGCCCATTTTTCACGTTGTTTCGCCGAGAGCGAGGGCCTGCCGCCGGCTGAGTTCGTGCTGCAGCAGCGCCTGCAGCGCGCGGCGAAGCTGCTGACCAAGGCCGATTTCCTGCCGGTGAAGGAAGTCGCCATCCTGTGCGGCTTCGAGGATGCGAACTATTTTTCGAAGGTTTTCCGCCGCCTCTACGGCACGACGCCCAGCCAGTTCCGCACCACCGGCATGTACGCCAGCATGAGAAGCCCGGCTCGACGCGGCGCCAGGATGCCTGGCGAAGAAACCTGACGCCGCCGCCTCGGGTTCCTGTTCATGCATGTCGTTATCCCAAAACCGCTGCGCACTTTTGGGCGACATGGATTACGCCGCGTGCCGGCTGCCGCCGTCCAGCCACTCGAGATCGGCCGGCGAAAGCGAGATGTCGAGTGCGCGCAGGCTGTCGTCCAGTTCGCCCAGCGTACGGGGCCCGATCAATGGCACCGACGGGAAAGGCTGATTGAGCACATAGGCCAGCGCGATATGGATCGGGCTCTTGCCCAGTCGCGCGGCAAGCTCGATCGCCCTGTCGCGGCGGCCAAAATTCCGCTCCGAATACCAGACCCGCACCAGTTCCTCGCTGTCGCGCCTGTCGCGCCCGGCGCGATCAGTGAAGAAGCCACGGCCCTGGCTCGACCAGGCGAAATTCGGCATCTGCCTAGATGTCAGCCAGGCCTTCCATGCATCGGTGGAGGAGGTGACGCAGCCGGCCCAGATCGGCTCCAGCATTTCTGCCAGCGAGAAATTGTTGGAAAGCGCGCCGGGCTTCTGCTTGCCGGTGCGTTCGGCATAGGCAATAGCCTCGTCCATGCGTTCCATCGTCCAGTTCGAGCCGCCGAACGGACCACGGATGCGACCCGCCTTGACCTCGCGGTCCATCGCATCGACGAATTCACCGACCGGCACGTCCGGATTGTCGCGGTGCATGAAATAGATGTCGACATGGTCCGTCTGCAGGCGGTCGAGCGACTGGGCAAGCTGCTTGCCGATCACGTCGGGATAGCAGAGCGGCGAATGCGCGCCCTTGGCGATGATCGCGGATCGCTCGCGCACGCCACGGCTTTTCAACCACTGGCCAAGCAGCGTCTCGGTGTAGCCGGCACCATAGACATAGCCGGTGTCGAAAAGATTGCCGCCGGCTTCGAAAAAGGCATCGAGCAGGATCGACCCCGAGGAGAAGGTGCGGAAATCCTCGAAGCCGAGGGCGACGACCGACGCCGGCTTCGACAGGCCCGGGATCGTGCGCTTGCCGATCGCCGTTCCGCCGGACCGCAAAGGTCGGCCGGAGATGGTGTTGGTGCGCAGCGGGGCCTTCTCGATCTCATACTCCAGCCCCACCGCCGCGCGCCATCTGTCGAGGACACGCAAGGTGCCGAGACTGTCGGCCCACGCCATGCCCGGCCAGGCGAACTCCTGCCGCCCGGCGAGGATGGCGTCACCGGCGGCGTCGACCTCGAAAGAATAGACATGGCGCTTCTCGTTGACGCTGATGATCTCATGTGTCCCGTCGGAAGCGATCACATCGATCCGGCCGAGGCCGACATCGCGGTCGCCGCCGGCGAACCAGAAGTCCGGCACCTCGATACGGCCTTTGGTGCCGAGGATGCGCAACACATTGTCCTGGTTCAGCGAGATGCTGCAGGACACCTCGGCAATGATGCCGCCCGGAAAGTGCAGCAGCGCCGAGGCCCATTCGTCGACGCCGGACTGGCCGAGATGGGCGGCGCCAACCACCTTGTCCGGCTCGGCGAAGGGGAGGCCCGCCGCCGCCCCGGCAATCAGCCGCGCCATCGACACCGGATAGCCGCCAACGTCCAGAATGCCGCCGCCGGCGAGATCGTTGGCATAGAGCCGGTGCTCCGGCATGAAGCCCGGCATGGCAAAGCCGAAGCTCGACTTGATCATCCTGATGTCGCCGATGATCCCGGACCTGATCAATTCCACCAGCTTCAGCGTCTGCGGATGCAGCCGGTACATGAAGGCTTCGCCGAGAAAGGTGCCGGCCTTGCGCGCGGCATGGATCATGGCGTCGGCCTCGAAGGCGGTCAGCCCAAGCGGCTTTTCGCACAGCACATGCTTTCCCGCTTCCGCCGCCCTGATCGCCCATTGCGCATGACCGGGATGCGGTATCGAGATGTAAACGGCATCGATGTCGGGATCGGCGAGCAGCGCTTCATAACCGTCGAGAATGCGTGTACCCGGGAAGGCCTCGGCGAGGCCTGATTTACCGGGGTTGCGCGCGCCGATGGCGGTGAGCACGCCGTTGCGCGAGCCGGCGACGCCGCCAGCGAAGGCCTTGGCGATGCCGCCCGGTCCGAGGATGCCCCAGCGGATTTTTCCTGGTTCGGAATTCATTTGGATCTCCCTGAATCGCCACGACGCATTGCGACCGGGCAAAGAAAAGTTTGGGTTTCATGCATGTCGTTGCCCCAAAACCGCTGCGCACTTTTGGGCGACATGCATCCTGGTTCATGCATGTCGTTGCCCCAAAACCGCTGCGCACTTTTGGGCGACATGCATCAGCGTATCCGTGCGCCCGAGGTGTCGAAGAGAAGCGACCGGGCGGCCTTGATCGAGACCACCAGATGATCGCCGCTCGCCCGCTGCCGCGAGGCCTCGCGCTCGATGATCAGTTCCTCCGGCCCGGCATTGGCATAGACATAGCTCACCGAGCCGAGATGCTCGGCAACGTCGGCCCGGACCGGTATGTCGCAGTCGCCCTCGCCGGCCTCGCAGAAATGCTCCGGCCGCACGCCAAGAACGACATCCGCGCCGACAGCAGGCGGCGCGCTCGAAAGCGATTTGTGCAGCCGGGCTCCGCCATGGTTGAGAAGCTCGACCACCGCCGCGTCCTTCTCCGTTGCGACGACCTTGGCCGCCATGAAATTCATCTTCGGCGAGCCGACAAAGCCGGCGACGAAGCGGTTGGCCGGATCGTCGTAGAGGTCGAGCGGCGCGCCGATCTGCTCGATATTGCCGGCATTGAGCACGACGATCCTGTCGGCCAGCGTCATCGCCTCGGTCTGGTCGTGCGTGACATAGATCATCGTGACGCCGAGTTCCTTGTGCAGCCGCGCGATCTCGATCCGCATCTGCACCCTCAGCTCGGCGTCGAGATTGGAGAGCGGCTCATCGAAGAGGAACACCTGCGGTTCGCGCACGATGGCGCGGCCGATGGCGACACGCTGGCGCTGGCCGCCGGAGAGTTTTCGCGGACGCCGCTCCATCAGTTCGCTGATGCGCAGGATCCCGGCGGCCCGCTTCACCCGCCGTTCGGTGTCGGCCTTGGGATTGCCGGTCATGCGCAGCCCGAAAGAGAGGTTCTGCTCGACGGTCATGTGCGGATAGAGCGCGTAGGACTGGAAGACCATGGCGATGCCGCGGTCGGCCGGCTCGACATCGTTCACCACCTTGCCGCCGATGGCGATTTCGCCGCCGCTGATATCCTCGAGCCCGGCGATCATCCTGAGCAGCGTGGACTTGCCGCAACCGGAGGGGCCGACGAAGACGACGAATTCGCCGTCCTTGACGTCGATGTTGGCGCCATGGACGACCTCGAAGGCGCCGAAGCGCTTGACGACATTGTTGAGCGTGACGGTCGCCATGCTGGTCCTGTCTATTTGATGGCGCCGGCGGCGATGCCGGCGATGAAATGACGCTGCAAGAGCACGAAGACGATGAGCATCGGCACCGTCAGCATCACCGCACCCGCCATGATGCCGCCCCACGACACCTTGGTGAGGCCGATCAGGGTGCCGAGCGCCACCGGTGCCGTCATCGAACCGGGCTGGCTGTTGATCAGAAGCGGCCACAGGTAATTGTTCCAGGAGGCGAGGAACAGAATGATGGCAAGCGCCGCCAGCATCGGGCGCGCCAGCGGCAGCGCGACGAAGAGGAAGATGCGCCACTCTTTCACCCCCTCGACGCGCGCCGCGTCGAACAGATCGTCCGGCATCATCGAGAAGCTCTGCCGCATGAACAGCACGCCGAGCGAATTGAACAGCGGCGGCACGATCAGCGCCACCCAGGTGTTGGCAAGCTTGAAGTCGCGCGCCACCATGATGAATTGCGGGATCAGCACCACCGCATAGGGAAGCGTGATGGTGCCGAGGATGATGGCGACAACCACGCCCTTGCCGAAGAACTGGTAACGGGCCAGCGCCCAGCCGGCCATCGACGTGAGCAGCACCGACAGGAAGGTATAGGTCACCGCCACCGAGACCGAGATGCCGATGGCGCCGACGAAGTCGGTGTCACGCTGCAGATTGTTGAAATTGTCGATGAAATTGCCGTGCGGCAAAAGCTCGATGCCCGGGCTGAAGATGCCATTGTCCGGCATGGTGGAGAACACCACCATCATCCACAGCGGAAACAGCCAGATCAGGGCCAGCGGCGTGAGGAAGAGATGCAGCGCGATGCTGCGTCTTAGCCTGGCGGCGGACAGCGAACTCATTGCTTTTCCCTCGTCAGCCACAGTTGCACCAGCGTTATCGCGATCGCCAAGCCCGCCATGGTGTAGGCAACGGCCGAGGCGTAGCCGAAATTGAGCGAGCGAAAACCCTGGCGGTAGAGCAGCAGGCCGAGCGTTTCGGTGCCGCCACCCGGTCCGCCGCGCTCGGTGATCAGGAACGGCTCGGTGAACAGCTGCATGGTGCCGATGATCGACAGCACGAGGCAGAAGACGATGACCGGCTTCAAGAGCGGCAGAGTGATGAAGAAGAATTGTTTGAGCTTGCTGACGCGGTCGAGTGTTGCCGCCTCGTAGACATCCTCGGGGATGGATTGCATGCCGGCGAGCAGGATGATGGCGTTGTAGCCGGCCCAGCGCCAGGTCACCGCGATCATGATCAGTGCCATCGCCGGCGTGACGTTGGAAAACCAGTCGACGCTGGGCAGGCCGACACTGTTCAGCAATTTGTTGATGATGCCGAAATTGAGGTTGAACATCAGCCGGAACACCGCCGAATAGGCGACCTCGCCGACCACGACCGGGGCGAAAAAGGCGAAGCGGAACAGGCCCCTCGCCTTCAGCAGCGGCGAGTTCAGAAGCACTGCCATTATCATGGCCAGGGCGATCATCACCGGAACCTGGATGACGAGGATGAGCAGCGTGTTTTTCAGCGCGTTGAAAAAGGCCGGATCGCCGATCAGCCGGCCCCAGTTGAAGGCGGGCGCGAACCGCCATGGCACCGTGCGCGTCGCCTGGAAGGAGATCAGGAACGAGCTGATGATCGGCCATACCCAGAAAACGGCAAAGATCATGAGATAGGGCGTGAGGAAGCGATAGGCCGTGGCATTGCGGTTGCGCATCTTCCTCCTCCTCCTTCGCTGCTTCTCGTGCTTTTTAGATTTGTGTCAGTTGAGGGTGCCGTGTCGAGCCACAGCCAATACGGCGCTGCGGATTCTGTTGATCTCGGCGCTGCCCCTCATCCGCCTGCCGGCACCTTCTCCCCGTATAGTGACGGGGAGAAGGGAGATGGCCGCAACGCCTGCGCCTTTCCTGCAACGCTTGCGATTGGCGAGACCATTGATGAAAGCATCCCTCCCGCCGTCCCTGTACGGGGAGAGGAATCTTCAGCTCACGACTTGACCGGCAGCCCGGTCGCCGCGGCGATCTGGTTCGCGGCATCGTCGAGCGCGGCCTTGGCGTCGGCATAGCCACCGGCAAGATATTTGGTCTGCACCGCGCGAACGATGATTTCGGCATCGCTCTGGAACTGGGTGCCGCGGCTGGGAACGACCTTGGGCAAGGTGCCGAGAATGTCCTTCCACACCGCCTGGCCACCCCAGTAGGGCAAGCCCTGCGAGACGTAGGGGTCATTGAGCGCTGACACCAGCGAGGGCACCAAGCCGAATTCCTTCAGCATGGTGATCTGGCCTTCATTGGTTCCGAGCGTGTATTTCAAATAGGCGTAGGCGGCTTCCTTGTTCTTCGACGCCGACGTGATGGCCAGCGAGGACCCGCCGAGATTGGCGGCGCGCGGCCCGTCGGCGGTGAGGCTCGGCATCAGATAGACGCCCCATTTGCCGTTCTCTCCGGCCGATTCGGTGCGAATGGTGCCTTCGTACCAGCCGCCATAGATCTGGGTGGCGACGGTGCCGGCGGTGTTGTTGGTGATCTTTGTGCCCCAGTCGGCGGAGGAAACGATGCCCGCATCCTTCATCTCCTTGACCTTGGTCATGGCATCGACGCATTTGGGCTGGTTGACCGTGATCGTTTGTCCATCGGCGGCGAAATAGGCGCAGCCCTGTTCGTTGGAAATCATGCGGAAGAATTCCGAGTCGCCATTGAAATCGGCGTTGGTCATCGAGACACCCGGATTGGCGGCCTGGATCTTCTTGCCGGCGGCGATGAAATCGTCCCATGTCTTGATCGAGGCCGGGTCGACGCCGGCCTTTTCGTAGAAGTCGCGGCGATAGAACGCGGCAACCGGCCCCGAATCCCACGGCATCGCATAGGCCTTGTCGCCGACTTCGAGCTCGGTGCGCTTGAAATCCGGGAATTTCGCCTGATCCTCAGCGCTATAGCCCAGCGTGTGCAGGTCGACGAAGCAGTCCGGGAACTGGCTCCAGTAGTTCTCGGCCTCGCCATTTTCGATGGTGACGATGTCAGGCAGGCCGACGCCGCCGGCCGCGCAGCCGGCGATCGACTTGTCGTAGGTCGGCTGGTTGCCGAGGTCCTGGACCGTCACCTTGATGTCGGGGAATTGCTTGTTGAAGCCGGCAACGGTCGCCTTCAACGATGACGCGGCGATGTTCCAGCTCCAGATGGTGATTTCGCCGGATTGCGCAAAGGCCGGGGCTGAGCCCAGGGCAAGCGCGAGCGCGGCGCAGGTCATTGTGATGCGCATTGAAATCCTCCCATTTCATTTGCTCTCTCACTGTGAGCGTGGCTAGACTATGCAGTGGGCAGGGCCTGTCGCCGTCAAAGGGAATATGAAATTGGCGGAAAGTAAGATGCCGGAACGGCCGTTTTACCAGCCAGGCGCCAGCAGCGTGGAAGGCCTGCCGCTGCTGCTGCAGATGTTTCACACCGCTCCTCTGGTGATGCTCAAGCCGCACTGGCACGCCCAGGTCGAGGTGAACTTCATTGTGCGCGGCAGCGTGCATTACCGCATGAATGACCACGAGATTTCGCTTTCGGCCGGCGAGATGTGCCTGTTCTGGGGTGGTCTGCCGCACCAGATGGACGATCTCAGCGACGACGCCATCTACGCCGGAGCGCATCTGCCGCTGGTGCATTTCTTCCGGCTGCATCTGCCCACGGATATAAGGCATCGGTTGATGACGGGCGCAACGCTGGTGAGCGGCGCCACCGACCAATCCGACCACCATAATTTCGAGCGCTGGAACCGCTACGCCCGGTCTGGCGACCAGGCCAAGGCAGAACACGCCGTCAACGAATTGCTGCTGCGGCTGGAGCGGGTGCGGTTCGAGCCTTATCGGCTGGTGCCGGAAACCGCGGCAGGGCAGGAAACAGGCAGTGCCTTCGACCAGCAGTCGTCGCGCAATGTCGGGCGCATGTGCGATTTCATCGCAGAGAACTTCCTCTACGACATCGATTGCGTGAACATAGCGGCAGCCGCCGACATCCATCCCAAATACGCCATGAGCCTGTTCAAGAAATCGACCGGCATGACGCTGAACGAATATGTCAACCTGTTGCGGCTGAGCTACGCGCAGGCGCTGCTGATGCATCAGGACGCCAATGTGCTGCGCGTGGCCATGGACTCTGGCTTCGGCTCGCTCAGCGCCTTCAACAAATCGTTCCGCAAGCTGGCCGGCATGTCGCCCTCCGATTTTCGCAGAGGCGTGTCCGGCCCCAGATAGGCTCGACGACCAGGCGCTTGTCCGGCACCGCGAACGGGGCGCCTCAATGGTCGGCCAAGAGGCCGGCCACATCGTTGCGGGCCGCGATGGCGACACGGAAAAGGACGCCGATGGCCGAAATACTCCCATGCCGCGCGCCATTCCGGCTGGAGAAGCAGCATGGGAACCGGCCCCCTGCACCGCACCTCTTTTCCCGTCTGAAATCGCCACCTAAGCGCTGGACAGGCCGAATTCCCGTGCTATAACCCACGCGCTTTCAAGGGGCGCCGTCGGCGCTTCCGTGAAATCCGGTGCACGAGATTTCGTTTGCCGGAACAGGCCCAGATAGCTCAGTTGGTAGAGCAGCGGATTGAAAATCCGCGTGTCGGTGGTTCGAATCCGCCTCTGGGCACCATCTTCTGATTAAATCCATCGCCTTGGGCCCTCGCCACCGGTTTGACGGAGGCCAGCGCCGTCGCATCACTGCACACCTTGCCCGACGAACGGCTTTGCTCCCATCGGCTGCATCCGGATCTGATTTGCTTGGTGATCCCCCAACCTTAGGGCAAACTGCCTGTCGGGGCTGCAGGAGGAGAAATGAGAGCACGCGCAGCAACGCTCGGGGATCTGGAGGATGTGTTTCGTGATTTGTCCAAGCGGATGTCGGACGAGTACGCGGCGGCCGGCAAGGACAGCAAGATCGCCTACGACAATCTGATGATGAACTTGAAGGAAGGGCGTGCTCACGCGCTTGTCGAGGGCGAGAAGGCCGTGGCGATCATCGCCTGGCATGAGAACGGCGACGCCGCCGATACGCTGTTCGCCGCGCAGGAGGATTTCTTCCGGGCCTCCACCGTCCGTTTCTGCAAGCAGCACATCCGCCACATTCAGGCGCTCGCCGGCAACCTTCCGATCCATTCGCGCAGCTGGCTCCCGGGGCCGGACGTCGCCAGATGGTTCAACATCATCGGCTATGTCGAGCGCGGCCAGGAGAACGGCGCCAATCTGTTCGAACTGCCACCAGCCCGCGCCGGATAGCAATCGCGATACGCGACAAACCTTGACGAACCTGGACTGTCGGGAGCCTCGCTGACGCCTGCCTGCCCCACCGGGAACGCCGTCTGCACCGCACGATTGGCCATCACCCTCGGCAGCGACATTTGGTTTCGCCGGCGTGCAGTTTTTGGCTCTCTTCCGCCTGGGAAGGACGCGGAGGCGCACCCGCACCCGTGAGACGCGCTGCCGTTGATTTCCCGAGGTTTCCTGCGACTATCGGCATGCGCGCTTGCGGCAGGTAGAGGTCGAAACAATGTCCCCCGAGCATTCAGATCACGTACTCATCGCCCTCGTGCCGGAGCAGTTTGGCCCGTCGGAAACGGTCGTCGCGCGATATGCCGGACTTGTCGCCAAGGCCTTTCGCTTCCGGTCTGGCGTCGCCGGCCTTCGGATCGGCAACGAAAAGGGCGAAATCGTCATGCTGCCGTTCCAGGGGCAGCAGATCTGGGACGCGACGTTCCTCGACCGCTCCCTGACCATGCGCTCGATGTTCGAGGAGCCGGTAGCGACCCGCGACTATCTCTCCAACTACGGCGCGTTCTTCCTTCACTGCGGTGCGACCGCGATGGGAAACCCGGGGCCGAACGACAGCCACCCGCTTCACGGCGACCTGCCCAATGCGCCCTACGGAGATGTGCAGCTCATGGTCGGGGATAATTCCGAAGGGCCTTTCATGGCCGTGACCGGGCGCTGCCGCCAGACTGTCGCCTTCAGCCACGACTATGTGATGAAGCCGACCGTGCTGCTGCAGCGAGATGCCACCAGCGTGGCCGTCGACATCGTCATCGAGAACCGGAAACACTCGCCCATGGAGCTGATGTATCTGGCGCACATCAATTTCAGGCCGGCGGATGACGGGCGTCTGGTCGACAGCGTGGCCAACGATCGCGCCGACATCGTCGTGCGTCAGGTGCTTCCGCCTTTTTTCACGCCGAGCAAAAGCTACCTTGCCTATCGCGACGCGATTGTCGCCGATCCCTCGCGGCATCGTATGCTGACCAAGGGCGAGCCGATCGACCCCGAACTCGTGCTGACGATGAAGGCGCAGGCGGATGCCGAGGGCTGGGCGCACGCCTTGCAGGTCCATCCGGACCAGACCGCGGATTTCGTCAGCTTTCGTCCATCCGAGCTCAACTATGCCGTTCGCTGGATCACGCGCGGCGCCGACCAGGATGCGCTCGGCCTCGTGCTGCCGGCGACCGCCGAACCCGACGGCTATCTCGCGGCGAAGGAAAGAGGCCGCCTGGTTCACGTCGCGCCGGGGGGAATATTTCGCTGCGCCCTGCGCTTTGGCGCAATGACCGCGGATAGGGCCGCGAGGCAGGAACGGATGATTTCAGAGCTTCGGGCCGGAGGCGCCTAGCCCGAGCCACGCAAACGCAGACGCTGCCTGGACCACGCGGTTGTCACCGGCAGGATCGACATGTGGGTTTTGCCGGCATTCAGGTCGAAGCTGGCGCGGACGCCCAGGAGGCGCTCCGCCCTCCCCGTTCGAGTTCCAGGCCGACAATGTACGCAAGAGCAACGCAGCTTGAAGCGCATTGCAGGAACCCATGACGAAGCGACGCGTACCTATCGACACTTGTCTCAAGGCGATTCGGCCCCTCACGGCCCCTGTGCGACGTCTCGCCCTACTGAAAATCTCCATCGGTGCGGCCGAACCCACCCGGCATCATCTTTCTTCCACGAATAGGCGCCATGATAATGGTCCACGGTCGCCTTCAGGCAGGCGCTCCCTGGGTTGTCTGAGGCAAAAAGACGATAGGGCATGAACCAAAAAGCAGGCTGCAGGCTTCCGTCGGAAGATGTTGAAGACCGTGTCTAACGCATCGCGGGCAGTGCGATCGGGTTGCGCTCGGCAAGGCTTGATGATTTGTTGCCGCTATACGGAGAACGAATGATGCGAGAGCCTGTCGGTCAAGACGAATATGGGTCGACCAGCCCCTTCGACCCGGACGACCTGTCGACGTTGAACGCGATTGGTCCAAGCATGGGAAGCGGCAACGATTTCGAGAAGTACGCCGTCGCGGTGATCATCGTGTTCGGCGCGCTGATCATTGGCGGGCTGATGGCGGCATCGATGACCTTCGGCCACCGTAACGGCTTCCTCTACGCGCTTGGCGGCGCCACATCAGCCTGGATATCCGGAAACGCGCTGCTGCTCGACCGGCCGCGCATTTATGCGCTGTTCGTCGGCATCGCGGCCCTGATGCTGGTTGCGTCGACCATCACACTGGTCTTGTGACGATCCACTGGAGCAGCGGGCGATCGGCCCGAATCGCCGCGCTCCAGCTTTTCCGATCCTAATATCCCAGCGCCTCGCCTGACGCGGCGCGGCTGTCGATGGCGCCGTTGTAGCGGGCGCCGCCACCCTTCTCGATTTCCGCCAGGCTCTTGCCGCCGACCAGTATGCCGGCCGCCTGGCCCCAGGTCGCGTCGCTTGGATCGAGGTGGTAGCCCATGCCGGCGAGCAGCTTTTCGGTGTCCGGCGAGAGTCCAAACGGCTCGATGTAAACCGTGTCGGGCAACCACTGGTGGTGGATGCGCGGCGCGTCGATCGCCTCCTGGATGTTCATGCCGTGGTCGATGACGTTGACGATGGCTTCCAACGTGATGGTGATGATGCGCGAGCCACCCGGGCTGCCGATGACCATGAACGGCTTGCCGTCCTTGGCCACCACGGTCGGGCTCATCGAGGACAGGGGCGTCTTTTTCGGCTGGATGGCGTTGGCCTCGCCCTGGACCAGACCATAGAGGTTGGGCACGCCGGGCTTCTGGGTGAAATCGTCCATCTCGTTGTTGAGCAGGATACCGGTGCCATCGGCGACGACGCCGGCGCCGAACGAGCCGTTCAACGTATAGGTGACCGCGACCGCATTGCCGCCATTGTCGATGATCGAATAATGCGTCGTCTCCTTGCTCTCGCCAAAACCCTTCGGCATCAGGTCCTGCGACACGCCGGCCCGGAACGGGTCGATCTTTTCGCGGATGTCCTTGGCATAGGCCTTGTCCAGCAGTTTCGAGACCGGATTGTCGACGAAGTCGGGATCGCCGAGTGCCGAATTGCGGTCGACATAGGCATGCCGCATCGCCTCGACCATGACGTGCACGGTCTCGGCTGAGCCGGCGCCGAGATAGGACAGCGGATAGCCTTCCAGCACGTTGAGGATTTCGCAGATGATGACGCCGCCGGAGCTCGGCGGCGGCGAGGATGTGATCTCGTAGCCGCGGTAGCTGCATGTCACCGGCTTGAGTTCACGGACCCCATATTGCTCGAAATCCTGCCTGGCCAGGATGCCGCCCTTGGCACCGCTCGCCTTGACGATAGCGTCCGCGATGGCACCTTTGTAGAACGCATCAGGGCCTTTTTCGGAAATGGCGGCGAGCGAGGCGGCAAGATCGGGTTGAACGAGGCGCTCGCCAATCGCGTAAGTCTTGCCGTCCGGCTTCAGGAAGATAGCGGCAGCGGCGGGATCCTTCGCCAGCCGAGCGGCGCTGCTGGAAAAGGAGGCTGCGTCACCCTGATTGAGGATGAACCCGTCCTTGGCATAGCCGATCGCCGGCGCCATCAGGTCTTGTCTGGACAAGGTGCCATATTTTTCGCGCGCCATCTCGAAACCAGCCACCGAGCCAGGCACGCCGACGGCGAGATAGCCATCCAGGCTGGCGCCCTTCACCGGGTTGCCGTCCTTGTCGAGATACATGGTTTTGGTCGCCGCCAGCGGCGCGCGCTCGCGGAAGTCGAGGAAGGTCGATTTGCCATCCTTGAAACGGATGGTCATGAAGCCGCCGCCGCCGATATTGCCCGCGGTCGGGTAGACGACGGCGAGCGCATAGCCGACGGCCACCGCCGCATCGACGGCATTGCCGCCCTTCTTCAGGACTTCGACGCCGACTTCCGACGCCAGATGCTGGGCCGTCACCACCATGCCGTGCTCGCCCTTGGCCGGCGCCGGAGAAGCCGCAAAGACACTCGTCAATGGCGCGAAGGCAATGGTGATGGAAAGACTGGCGGCGATCAATGTTCGACGGGTGAGAGGCATGGCGGGTTCTCCGGGCGGGGACGCCTAGAAGACCATCTCGGACCAATCGAGTCCATTCACAAAATGGCCACCTCAAGAAGCAAACCGGTGAGGCAACATCGGCTCAGAGTTCGCCTACACAATGCCGCCTGAGCCACCGGCGACCGCCGGGCGTTCCGCCGCGACCTTGGCGCGGTAGCCCGCCGCGCGGTAAGCGGCGACCGGGTCGATGGCGGCACCACGCTTCAGCCGCGCCATGGCAAGGATCGGCTCGACATCGGTGCGGTAGGCAACCTTCAGCGTCTGCGTCGCCATCAGCGCGTCATTGCCGTCCTGGAAGCCTTCCAGCGCCTTGCGGTCGACCAGCTGCGCCTGCGCATAGGCGCGCTGCACCTCGACCGCCGACAGCATCAGGCTTTCGATCGGATCGGTGACGTTGTGGCTCTGGTCGAGCATGTGGGCCGGATCAAAACCCTCGGCGCCTGACAGTTCGGCATCGACCAGTTCGTTGAAGACGAGGAACAGCCGGTAGGGATCGATCGAACCGGCATCGAGATCGTCGTCGCCATATTTCGAATCGTTGAAATGGAAGCCGCCGAGTTTCCTGAACTGGATCAGCCGCGACACGATCATCTCGATGTTGACGTTGGGCGCATGGTGGCCAAGGTCGACCAGGCAGAACGCCTTGTCGCCCAGCTCCTTCGCAATCAGGTAGTTGGTGCCCCAGTCCTGCACGACGGTGGAATAGAAGGCCGGCTCGTACATCTTGTGCTCGGTGAACAGCTTCCAGTCGGCGGGCAGCCCGGCATAGATCTCCTTCATGGCGTCGAGATAGCGCTCGAAGGCCTTGGCGAAATTGACCTGGCCGGGGAAGTTCGAGCCGTCGCCGATCCACACCGTCAGCGCCTTGGAGCCGAGCGTCCTGCCGATCTCGATGCATTCGAGATTGTGCTCGACCGCTTGCCGGCGCGTGCCGGCATCGGCATGCGACAGCGAGCCGAACTTGTAGGAGAGCTTCTGGTCCTTCGCGTCCGAGAAGGTGTTGGAGTTCATGGCGTCGAAGCCGAGGCCGAAGCGCGAAGCCGCCTGCTTCAGCCGGTTCGGATCGGCCTTGTCCCACGGAATGTGCAGCGAGACGGTCGGCGTCGCCTGCGTCAGTTGCTGGATGACGGCGCAGTCCTCGATCTTGTCGAAGATGTCGCGCGGTTCGCCGGCGCCGGGAAAGCGGGCAAAGCGGGTGCCACCGGTGCCGACGCCCCAGGAGGGAATAGCCACGGCGAATTTCTCGACCTTGTCGCGGATGGCATCGATGGCGATGCCGCGACGGTCGAGGCGTTCGCCAAGCGAGGCGTAGTCGCGCTCGAGGTTGGCCTTGCGCGCTTCATTGTCCTTGTCGACGAGATCGGCGGAGATGATGGATTCGGACACTAAGGTTTCCTCCCAAAATACGTCTGTCGGCGCAGCCCTCATCCGCCTGCCGGCACCTTTTCCCCGTATGGTGACGGGGAGAAGGGAAACGCTCCAGCGCTGGCGTCCCCCTCTCCCCGTTCTTCACGGGGAGAGGGTAAGGGTGAGGGGCGGCACCGCCTTCAGCGATTACCGCGTAAAGCTCTGCGCGTTGCCCGCGTCGACATTGATGATGTTGCCGGTCGACTTGGCCGACATGTCGGAGGCGAAGAAATAGATCGCCTCCGCGATGTCTTCCGGGAAGACCGAACGCTTCAGCATCGAGCGCGAGCGGTAGTGCTCCTCCAAATCGTCGGTCGACATCTTGTAGGCGGCGGCGCGCTGTTCCTTCCACTCGCCGGTCCAGATCTTCGAGCCGCGCAGGACGGCGTCCGGATTGACGACATTGACCCTGATCTGCGCTTCCGCGCCTTCCAGCGCCAGGCAGCGCGCCAGATGGATCTCGGCGGCCTTGGCGGTGCAATAGGCGGCGGCGTTGGGCGAGGCGGCGAGGCCGTTCTTGGAGGCGACGAAGACGACGTTGCCGCCGATCTTCTGCACCCGGAACAGCCTGAACGCTTCCCTGGAGACCAGGAAATAGCCGGTCGACAAGATGTCCATGTTCTTGTTCCAAAGCGCCAGCGTCGTCTCCTCGATCGGCGCCGAGGAGGCGAGACCGGCATTCGACACCAGAATGTCGATGCCGCCGAACTCGACCGCCGTCTCGGCAAAGCCGGAGACGACCTGGTCCTCCGAGGTGACGTTGATGACCACCGGCCGGATGAAATCCTTGCCGTAGGCCTTGGCCAGTTCTTCATTGGCGCTGGCGAGCGCTGCCTCGTCGATATCGGCCAGCACGACGCAGGCGCCCTCGCGCAGCAGGCGGTTGGCGGTCGCGCGGCCGATGCCGCCGGCGCCACCGGTGACCAGCGCGATCTGGCCGGCGAGCGCCTTCGGCTTCGGCATGCGCTGCAGCTTCAGATCCTCGAGCAGCCAGTATTCGATGTCGAAAGCTTCCTGCGCGGGCAGGCCGACATAGGACGAGACGGTGGAGGCGCCGCGCATGACATTGATGGCGTTGACGTAGAATTCGCCCGAGATGCGGGCCGTCGCCTTGTCGCCGGCGAAGGTGAACATGCCGACGCCGGGCATCAGATAGACCACGGCGTTGGGATCACGGATGGCGGGCGAGTCCGCATGCTTGCAGCTGTCGTAATAGGCCTGGTAGCCGACACGATAAGCGGCAATGTCGTCGGCGAGGCGGGCAATGACCGCATCGACGTCGGGCTTTGCCGGATCGAACTCGATGACCAGCGGCCGGATCTTGGTGCGCAGGAAATGGTCCGGGCATGAGGTGCCCAGTGCCGCCAGCGGGCGCAAATCCCTGGAGTTGACGAATTCGAGCACGGCAGCGGAATCGTCGAAATGACCGAGCTTGTGACTCTTTTCCGAGATCAGGCCGCGAATCCTGGGCATCAGCTTGGCAGCGATGGCCCGGCGTGCCGCGGCATCGAGCGACTTGACCGCCTCGCCACCAAAAATGGTGAGGCCCTCCGACCGGCGCTCGAACCATTCGATCGCCTGATTGATCACCGAGATCGTCGTCTCGTAGCATTCCCCAGGGGTGTCGCCCCAGGTGAACAGGCCGTGGCTTTCGAGAATGACACCCTTGGCGGTGGGATGTTCGAGACAGAATTTCTCCAGCCACAGGCCGAGTTCGAAGCCCGGACGCTTCCAGGGCAGCCAGCCGATGGCGTCGCCGAAGATCTCCCTGGTCAGCGCCTTCGAATCCTTGGCGGCGGCGATGGCGATGATGGCGTCGGGATGCATGTGATCGACAAAAGGCTTCGGCACGAAGGCATGCAGTGGCGTATCGATCGAGGCCGCGCGCGGATTGAGGTTGAAGGTGCAGTGCGGCAGGAAGCCGACCATCTCGTCTTCATGCGCGAGGCCGCGATAGAGGCCCTTCAGTGCGCGCAACTTGTCCATGTAGAGCGTGGCAAAGCCGTCGAGCTTGATCGAGGCGCTGTCGCCGCCCGAGCCCTTGACCCAAAGCACTTCGACGTTCTCGCCGGTGAGCGGGTCTTTCTGCCAGATCTTCGAGGACGTGTTGCCGCCGCCATAGTTGGTGACGCGCTTGTCGGAGCCAAGCACATTCGAGCGGTAGACGAGCCGTTCCGGCTCACTCATCGCCTGAGCCTTGGCCTCGTCCCACAGATTGGCGAGGCGCGCGCCGGTGCGCTTGTCGAGCATAGATATCCTCCCTGGGACGCAAAAAACCGCAGTCCATTTTGCCGGGAATGTCTACGCAAGCTGGCCGCTTGTCAATCACAAACGATCAAGATCAATCATATTGCACTGCACAATGAAATTATATGATCGGAAATGATTGACACTGCGCGTTTTGGGTGCCTAGATGCTCGGGCAGGGAGGAACCATGCACGAAAAAGAGCGCCACAGGATCATTCTGTCCGCCGTCCAGGAAAAGCCTGTGGTGACGGTGCAGGAGATGGTCGACCTGACGGAGTCCTCCGAGGCGACGATCCGGCGCGACATCGCGGCACTGCATGTCCAGAAGCGCCTGCGCCGGGTGCGCGGCGGCGCCGAAGCAATTTCGCCGCCGCAGTTCATCGGCCTCGCAGGCCGGCCCTTTTCCGTCAACGAGACAATCAATGCCTCGCAGAAGCGGGCAATCGCACGCGAAGCGGTGGAGCTTTGCAAGGACGGCGAGCCGATCATCATCAATGGCGGCACCACCACGTTCCAGATGGTGCATTTCCTGACCGGCCGCCGCATGCCGATCTTCACCAATTCCTTCCCGATCGCCGAGCACCTGCTCAAGCACTCCAAGAACACGGTGATGCTGTCGGGCGGCACGATCTACCGTGAGCAGAACATCATCTTGTCGCCCTTCGACAATGACGTGACGCGCAATTTCTACGCACGCCGCATGTTCATGGGTGCGCAGGGGCTGGGGCCGCTCGGCCTGATGGAAGGCGATCCGCTCTTGATCCAGGCCGAGCAGAAACTGATCGACCAGGCAGACGAACTGGTGGTGCTGGTCGATTCCTCGAAATTCCGCAAACGCTCCAGCCTGATCCTGTGCGGCCTGTCGCGCATCGCCACCGTCATCACCGATGACGGCATCGAGGATCGCGAAGCCAAGATGTTAGAGACCGCGGGCGTGACGCTGATCGTCGCCCGCAAGTCGGCAACCAACAAGGAAGAATCTTCACTGCAGGCCTGAGGCCAACTCGCGCCCGCAGCGGCGATGGAATGCAACGCTCAAGGGAGGATATTCGATGAGCTTCTTGAAGAAATTGATGGTTACGGCGGCCTTTTCAGCCGCCATGTTCGTGAATGCCGCCTATGCCGAGAACGTCAAGATCGCGCTGGTGGTGAAGTCGCTCGGCAACGGCTTCTTCGACGCCGCCAACAAGGGCGCCGAAGAGGCGGCCAAGGAACTCGGCGATGTCGACATCATCTACACCGGCCCGACCAAGGCGACCGCCGAAGCGCAGATCGAAGTGGTCAACTCGCTGATCGCCCAGAAGGTCAACGCCATCGCCATTTCGGCCAATGACGCCGACGCGCTGGTGCCTGTACTGAAGAAGGCCATGGAGCGCGGCATCACCGTCATCTCCTGGGATTCGGGTGTCGCCAAGGAAGGCCGGCAGCTGCATCTCAACCCGTCCGACACCGGCCTGATCGGCGAGACCATCATCAAGCTCGCCGCCGACTACCTGCCGGAAGGCGGCGACGTCGCCATCCTGTCGGCCTCCTCGACCGCAACCAACCAGAACGCCTGGATCGACGCGGCCAAGAAAATCCTGCCGGAGAAGTTCCCCAAGATCAAACTGGTCGCCACCGTGTATGGCGATGACGATTCGGCCAAGAGCACGGACGAAGCCAAAGGCCTGTTGAAGTCCTATCCGAATCTCAAGGCGATCATCGCGCCGACCACCGTCGGCGTCGTTGCCGCGGCCCAGGTCGTCACCGACGAGAACCTGATCGGCAAGGTCAATGTCACCGGCCTGGCACTGCCGTCCGAGTTCAAGAAGTTCATCGACAACGGCGCCAGCCAGGCCGTGGCCCTGTGGAACCCGATCGACCTCGGTTACTCCGCCGTCTATCTCGCCCATGATCTGGCGGTGAAGAAGGAAGAGGCCAAGCCCGGTGCGACGCTGTCGATCGGCCGCGTCGGCAAGGTCACGCTCGACGACACCAATTCGGCTGCGATGGCTCCGCCCTTCCAGTTCGACAAGACCAACATCGAGAAGTTCTCCAAGATCTATTGATCTAGGGCGCTTGCACCCTCCCCCTTGTGGGGAGGGTCGGCGAGGCGGTCTTGCGAAGCAAAACCGGCGAGACGGGGTGGGGATGGCAACATCTCCACGCACCAGGACCTTGATATGCTAGACAACCCCCACCCCGCTCACGATGTTCGCGACCCTCCCCACAAGGGAGAGGGTAAGGCCGCTCCACGCCTGACGCTGTCCGGCATCTCGAAGAGCTTTCCCGGCGTGCGCGCGCTGCACGATGTCAGCCTGTCGCTCTATCCGGGCCAGGTGACCGCGCTGATCGGCGAAAACGGCGCCGGCAAGTCGACACTGGTCAAGATCATGACCGGCATCTACCAGCCCGACGCCGGCACGATCAGCATTGACGGCCAGACCGTCACCTTGCCCAGCGCGCACGCCGCCTTCGGCCATGGCGTCACCGCCATCCATCAGGAAACCGTGCTGTTCGATGATTTGACGGTCGCCGAAAACATCTTTCTCGGCCACGCGCCGCGCACGCGCTTCGGCACCATCGACTGGCGCACGATGCGCAAAAATGCGCGCGAAGTTCTCGACACCATGCATGCCGGCCACATCGGTGCCGACGCGCGGCTGAAGGACCTCGGCATCGCCAACAAGCATCTCGTCGCCGTCGCCCGCGCCATGTCTATCGACGCGCAGATCGTCATCATGGACGAGCCGACCGCGGCACTGTCGATGAAGGAGATCGAGGAGCTGTTCCTGCTCATCGAGTTCCTCAAGGGCGAAGGCAAGGCGATCCTGTTCATCAGCCACAAGTTCGACGAGATCTACCGCATCGCCGACCGCTACACGGTGTTCCGCGACGGCGAGATGGTCGGCGAAGGCCTGATCAAGGATGCCGGCCAGAGCCAGATCGTGCGCATGATGGTGGGCCGCTCGGTCGACCACATCTTTCCGCAGCGCAAGGCCGAGATCGGCGCGCCCGTGCTTTCCGTCTCCGGCCTGTCGCACCCGACCGAATTCAACGACATCGGCTTCGAGCTGCACAAGGGCGAAATCCTTGGCTTTTACGGCCTTGTCGGCGCCGGGCGCAGCGAGGTCATGCAGGCGATCTCGGGCATCACCCGCACGTCCGGCGGCACGCTCACGCTGGAAGGCAAGACGATCGCGCCGAAATCGGCGGCGGATTCCATCGATGCCGGCATCGTCTATGTGCCCGAGGAGCGCGGCAAGCAAGGCGTGGTGATCGGCCTGCCGATCTTCCAGAATGTCTCGCTGCCCTCGCTCAAGCGCACCTCCAGATCGGGCCTGTTGCGGCTGGCGGAGGAGTTTTCGCTGGCCCGCTCCTACACCGAGCGGCTCGATCTGCGCGCCTCCTCGCTCAGCCAGGATGTCGGAACACTCTCGGGCGGCAACCAGCAGAAGATCGTCATCGCCAAATGGCTGGCGACCGCGCCCAAGGTGATCATTTTGGACGAACCGACCAAGGGCATCGACATCGGCTCCAAGGCCGCCGTGCACGGCTTCATGGCCGAACTGGTGGCGCAAGGCCTGTCGGTGATCATGGTGTCGTCGGAACTGCCTGAAATCCTCGGCATGTCCGACCGCGTCGTCGTCATGCGCGAAGGTCTCGTCGCGGCGGTCTACGACAACAAGGGACTGGATGCCGAGACACTGGTCAGGACGGCAGCAGGGATCGCGGCATGAAGGCTTTCTTGAAATACCGCGAAATCTGGCTTCTCGCGGCCATCATCGTGCTGATCGGATTGATTTCGACGCGTTTCCCGGCCTTTGCCGATCCCGGCAATCTGCGCCAGGTGTTCAACGATACCTCCATCCTGATGATCCTGGCGCTGGGCCAGATGGTTGTCATCCTGACCCGCTCGATCGACCTGTCGATGGCGTCCAATCTCTGCTTCACCGGCATGGTGGTGGCGATGCTGAATGCAGCGCATCCGGCCATCCCGATTCCGCTGCTGATCGTCATTGCGCTGGTCGTTGGCCTGGTGCTCGGCGCCATCAACGGCCTGCTGGTGTGGCGGCTGAACATCCCTTCGATCGTGGTGACACTGGGCACGCTCACCATCTACCGCGGCGCCACCTTCGTCATATCGGGCGGCGCCTGGGTCAATGCGGACAAGATGAGCCCGGACTTCATCGGCTTCCAGCGCGCGGTCTTCCTCGGCATTCCGGTGCTGTCGTGGATCGCCGTCCTGGTCATCGCGCTGTTCTTCGTGTTGATGACACGCACCGCGCTCGGCCGCTCGATCTACGCCATCGGCGTCAACCCGACGGCATCGGTCTATGCGGGCATCGACGTCGGCCGGACGAAATTCATCGTCTTCTGCATCTCCGGCATGATCGGCGGCCTCTCGGGCTATCTCTGGATCTCGCGTTATGTGATCGCCTCGGTCGAGGTCGCCAACGGCTATGAGCTCAATATCATCGCCGCCTGCGTCATCGGCGGCATCTCGATCGCCGGCGGCATCGGTTCGGTCGGCGGCGCGGTGCTCGGCGCGCTGTTCCTCGGCATCATTTCCAACGCGCTGCCGGTCATCAACATCTCGCCCTTCTGGCAGATGGCTATTTCGGGCAGCGCCATCATTCTCGCCGTCGTGCTCAACGCGCGCGGCGAACGCCAGCAGGGCCGTATCATCCTCAGAAAGATGGAGGCGGCATGACCGACATCCCTGCCCCGCGCCACATTCCCGACCGGCTCGACAAACCGTTCAGTTCGGCGATCTTTTCCTGGGAAGCACTGCTGGTCGTGGTGGCGGTCGCCATCTTCGCCATCAACAGTTTCGCTTCACCCTATTTCCTCGACCCCTATTCGCTGTCCGATCTCACCTTCAACTTCACCGAAAAGGGCCTGATCGCCTTCGCCATGGCGCTGCTGATCATATCGGGCGAGATCGACCTGTCGGTCGCCGCGATCATCGCGCTTGCCTCGACCATGATGGGCATGGCGGTGCAGGCCGGTGCCGGAACACCGGTGCTGGTGCTGATCGGCATCGTCGTCGGGCTCGGCTGCGGCGCCTTCAACGGGCTGCTCGTCACGAGGCTCGGCCTGCCATCCATCGTCGTCACCATCGGCACGATGAGCCTGTTTCGCGGCATCGCCTTCATCATCCTCGGCGACCAGGCCTACAAGGGCTATCCCGAAAGCTTCGCTTTCTTTGGCCAGGGCTATGTCTGGTGGGTGGTGTCGTTCGAACTGGTGCTCTTCCTGGTCGCGGCCGTCGTCTACTGGTTCGTGCTGCATCGCACGAGTTTCGGCCGCCGCGTCTTCGCCATCGGCAACAATCCGGTCGCGGCGCAGTTTTCCGGCGTGCGCGTCGGCCGCATCAAGTTCATCCTGTTCTGCCTGACCGGCCTGATGTCGGGCATCGCCTCGGTGCTGATCACCTCGCGGCTCGGCTCGACACGGCCGTCGATCGCGCAAGGCTATGAGCTCGAAGTCATCACCATGGTGGTGCTCGGCGGTGTCAGCATTCTCGGCGGCGCCGGCAGCATCCTTGGCGTCGTGCTCGCCGCCTTCATCATGGGGCTGGTGACTTTCGGGCTGGGCCTGCTCAACGTGCCCGGCATCGTCATGTCGATCTTCATCGGCCTGCTCCTGATCATCGTCATCGCGCTGCCGATCGTCTGGCGGCGGCTGCGCGGAGGGCGCTGATGCCGCAGAAATACGCGTTCAAGATGAGGCTCAAGCCCGGCATGAAGGCCGAGTACAAGAAGCGTCACGACGACATCTGGCCGTCGCTGGTCGCATTGCTGAAGCAGGCCGGCGTCTCCGATTACTCCATCCATCTCGACGAAGAGACCGGCACTCTGTTCGGCGTGCTGTGGCGGCGTGACGACCATGGCATGGACGATCTGCCGAGGCATCCGGTGATGCAGCGCTGGTGGGCACACATGGCCGACCTCATGGAGACCAAGCCGGACAACGAGCCGGTGGCCGTGCCGCTGGAAACCGTGTTCCACATGGCATGAGCGCGATGCGCCACATCGCCGTCATCGACATCGGCAAGACCAACGCCAAGGTGGCGCTGGTCGACCTCGCGACGTTGAGCGAAGTGGCGCTGCGCCGCATGGCGAATGCGCCGGTGCGGCAAGCACCTTACCCGCATCACGATGTCGAGGCCTTGTGGACGTTCATCCTCGACAGCCTTGCCGGTCTCAACCGCGAACAGCGCATCGACGCCATATCGATCACCACCCATGGCGCGACGGGGGCGCTGGTCGATGCCTCGGGCGAGTTGGTGCTGCCGGTCCTCGACTACGAATTCGATGGCCCCGACAGGCTGGCGGCGGACTATGACGCGATCCGTCCGCCTTTTGCCGAGACCGGCACGCCGCGCCTGCCGCTCGGCCTCAATCTCGGCGCGCAGTTTTTCTGGCAGCAGAAAAGCTTCCCGGCCGAGTTCGCCAAGGCCGCCGCGATGCTGATGTATCCGCAATACTGGGCCTTGCGGCTGACCGGCGTCGGCGCCAACGAGGTGACATCGCTTGGCTGCCACACCGATCTGTGGGACCCGTGGACAGCGGACTTTTCATCATTGGTCGACAGCCTGGAGTGGCGCCGTCTGATGGCGCCGGTGCGGCCAGCCAAGGACCGGCTCGGCCCGATCCTGCCCGCGCTTGCCGCGCGAACCGGCCTCGATCCGCAAACGCCGGTCTTCTGTGGCCTGCACGATTCCAACGCCTCGCTGCTGCCGCATCTCCTCTCCGACACGCCGCCCTTCTCAGTCGTCTCGACCGGCACCTGGGTGATTTCGATGGCGGTCGGCGGCAAACAGATTGCGCTGGATGCCGCGCGCGACACGCTGGTCAATGTCAACGCGCTCGGCAATCCCGTTCCCTCGGCCCGCTTCATGGGCGGCCGCGAGTTTTCCGTGCTGACGGAAGGCCAGCCGGAGACGTGGACCGAAGAGGATGTCGGCGCCGTGCTGGCGCGAAAGACATTGCTGCTGCCATCGACCCAGCAAGGCTCCGGGCCGCTCCCGCATCGTGCCGCGACTTGGCTCAACGCTGACGACATGAATAGCGGCCAACGCTTTGCCGCCATCTCGTTCTACCTGGCGCTGATGACGGCGACCTGCCTTGACCTGATCGGCGCCGACGGCCCGACCATTGTCGAAGGTCCCTTTGCCCGCAACCGGCTCTTTGCCGGCATGCTGGCGGCAGCGACAGCGCGCGCCGTTGTCGCTTCGGAAGCCGCCACGGGCACCAGCATCGGTGCCGCGCTGCTCGCATCAGGCCCGGTAACGGCGCAAGGCAAGGGCGAAAGAATGCAGCCGCCGACCGACAGGGCATGGGCCGAGTACATCAGCGCATGGCGCGCTGCGGTCGAGACGCAGGACTGATTACAAGATCCGCTTGCCGAAGGCCGACATGACGAAGTTGATCGCGTCGGTGCCGATCCGTGGCTCGAGATCCGCGGTAAGGCCTGAAACATCCATCGACAGCAGACCGCCGGAGAGCGCGATCGCTTCCATCGCCTGGTGCGTTTCGCGCACCGTCAGCCCGCCGGAGCCCGCCGCCCAGCCGGCGAATTCGGTCGCCGTCGGCGAATAGCTGACATGGAAGCCCTGTGTACCTGACGTGGCGATGCGGATCGCCTCATGCATCAGATCGCGCATGCCCATGGCGTCGATATCGGTCATGGTGAAGGCCGAAACGCGCGAATCCTTCAGCACCCTCGCCTCGGCCGGATCGGCGTGGCGCAGGCCGACGATGACGACATTTTCCGGCGACAGCTGCGGCTGCAACGCGCCTGGCTTGTGATCGAGGCCGAGCGTGCGGGCCAGCACCGAACCTTCCGGCAGATCGATGCCGTCCTCGTCCTCGGGCATGAGGGCTGCGATGGAATCGATCCAGATCAGACCGAAGGAATGCGTCGCACGCGCCGTCGCTGTCAGCGCCTTGTGGGCGATCCGACGGTCGGCGCCGGCGCTCAGCCGGATCAGCCCCGAAGGCGGCCGCTCGACATCGGCAAGTTCCACCACGTCGAAATTCATCGCCTCCAGCCGCGCGCCGGTACGCTCCCGAGCCAGGATGCCGGCGGCTTCCTGTTCGGCGGATATCGACACCATCTTGCGGCCCGAAAAATCCTCGACGTCGTGCATCGGGGCCTTCTCGACATATTCCGAAGTCATCGCCAGAAGCATGGCGCCATAGCTCATGCGGAAGGCGACGCGGTCGCCGACGGCCGGCGGCGGATCGGCGTCGGCGACATCCAGCAGCAGGTGATCGCTGGAGGCGCCGAGCACCCTTATCCCCTTGGCAATCGGCGTCAGCCCTTCGACCAGCACGTCCTCGCGGCCGATATTGGCGATGGCGCGCAGCCTGTCGCCCTCATCGGGGAAGACCGGCTGGTTGCCGAAGGCATCGTAGCCGGACTGGCCGATCGGCCGTGACGGCTTCAGCTTGACCTCGATGATGTCGCTGGTCAGCCGGCAGGCATCGGGCTCGAGTTCCGCCCATGGCGTGTCGCGAAAGGTCTCGACGCCGCCTTGCAGGATCGCCTCGCCGACGCGCAGATTGTTGATGCCGGCCGGCAGCTTGCCTTCGAGCAGCAGCGGCAGCGACGACGAGGCGCCGCCCGATATCCAGTCGAGGCTTTTGCCGGACAGGCGCTCGGTCTTGTAGGCATGGGCGACCAATTGTCCGAGGTTTTCCTCGGTCGGCATGATGGCGCCGAAGCAGCCGAGATTGGTGCCGATGCCGGCAATGCGCACGCCCTTCAGCTGCAGGATCTGCTCGACCGTCGGGATCAGGTCGTTCGGCCAGATGCCTTCGCGCAGATCGCCGAGATCGATCATCAGCATGATGTCGTGGACGCGGCCCATGCGCTCGGCGATGCGCGAGATCTCGCGAATGGTGCTCAATTCCGACTGCAGGCTGATGTCGACGGTGCGCACCACCTCCTCGACGCGCGCCATCGGCGGGCTTCGCAACAGCATGATCGGCGCGTTGATGCCGCTGTCGCGCAGCCGGCGGATGTTCTCGAAGCGGGATTCGGCGATGCCGGCGACGCCGCCGCGCAGCATGGCGCGCGCCACCTGTGGCATGCCGCAGGTGCCCTTGGTGACGCCGAAGACTTTGATGCCCGACAGCGCGCAGCGCTCGACGATGGTGCGGGCGTTGCGCTCGATGCGGCCAAGGTCGATGGCGACTTGCGGTCCCGACATCCTACCCCCCGTAGACCAGCCCTTGCGGGTCGATCTCCGGCTTGCGGCCGGCGACGAGGTCGGCAAGGAACTTCCCCGAGCCACAGGCCATGGTCCAGCCGACATGGCCGTGGCCGGTGTCGAGATAGAGGTTCTGGTAGCGCGCCCGGCCGATGACCGGCACCGAGTTCGGCATCATCGGCCGCAGGCCCGCCCACAGCTCCGCCTTCTTCTCGTCGAAGGCGCCTGGGAACAGGTCCTTGCCGGTCCTGAACATCGCGGCGAAATCGCTCGGCCGGAAGGTACGGTCGAAACCGGTGAACTCGGCGGTCGAAGCCAGCCGCAGCCGGTTGCCCAGCCTGGAATAGGCGATGAGCTGATCCTCGTCGGCGCCGCCCATGGTCGGACCCTTGCTCTCGTCCTCCAACGGAATCGTCGCGGTATAACCCTTCACGGGGTAGACAGGCAGGTCGATGCCGTAGCGGCGCCCGAGCAGGCCACTTTCCGGCCCCATCGAGATGACCACGGCATCGCCGAGAACCGGTCCGGCCGAGGTCATCACCGCGCGCACCCGGTCACCCTCTATGTCGAGGCCCTCGACCGTCGTGCCGTAGAGAAACGTCACGCCGAGTTTCCCGGCGGCGTGGGCGGCGAGCTTTTCCACGAACTGCCGGGAATCGCCGGTCTGGTCGATCGGCGAATAGACGCCGCCGGCGATCTTTTCCTTTACTCCGGCAAGACCCGGCTCGAGCTCGATCAGCCGGTCGCGGCCGACGATCTCGATCGGCAGGCCGTGCTCGGCGAGATAGCGGTAGTTGTCGGTGCCAGTGTCGAGACTGTGCTGCGAGCGGAAGAAATAAAGAATGCCCTTCTTGCGCTCGTCATAGCCGATGCCGGTCTCGGCGGAGATGGCGTTGATGCAGTCGCGCGAATAGAGCGCCAGGCGCAGCTTCACCCGGCTGTTGGCGCGCAGGCGCTCCTTTGTGCACTGGCGCAGGAAGCGCAGGCTCCAGGCGAGGAAATAGGGATCGAAGCGCAGCCGCACCTTGATGCCGAGGTCGTGATTGTAGAGCCCGCGCAGGAACGTCTTCAGCGCCGCCGGTGAAGCCCAGGCGGTAGCATCGCCGGGCGACACCAGGCCGGCATTCGACTGGCTGGTGCCGCGCGCCGGCGCCGGATGGCGCTCGATCACGGTGACCTCGTGGCCATCGCTGGCCAGATAATAGGCGGCCGCCGTACCGACAACGCCGGCTCCGAGCACCGTGATTTTCATGCCATCCCCCAAGAATTCCTCGCGGCGCGGCGCCTCCACGCGTTGCGAATGCCTTCAATAGCGCTTCGCTGAGCGCCTTGCGAGCCCTGAGGGAAAAGCCGCCGACTCAGCTCCGAGCGGAGTTCTTGCCGGTCAGGATACGCTCCCAGGCGAGCGCATCGGCAACGATCTGGTCGAGATCGTCGCGTTGCGGGGTCCAGCCGAGTTCCGCGCGGGCGAGATCCGAATTGGCAACCACCGCCGCGGCGTCGCCTGGGCGCCGATCGCCCATCTTCACCTCGAAATCATGGCCGAAGGCGCGGCGCACGCTGTCGATGACCTCGAGCACCGAATAGCCGTGGCTGTAGCCGCAATTGGCGACCAGGCTCGCGCCCCCGGCGCGCAGCCGTTGCAGGGCCAGGCGATGCGCCGCCGCCAGATCGCTGACATGGATATAGTCGCGCATGCAGGTGCCGTCCGGCGTCGGATAGTCGGTGCCGAACACCTGCATGAAGGGGCGCTTGCCGAGTGCGGTCTCGCAGGCGACCTTGATCAGATGGGTGGCGCCTGGCGTCGACTGGCCGGTACGGCCCCTTGGATCGGCGCCGGCGACGTTGAAATAGCGCAGCGCCGTGTAGCGCAAGGGGTGCGCGATCGCCGCATCGCGCAGCATCCATTCGCTCATCAGCTTCGACAGGCCATAGGGCGATTCCGGCGCCAGGCGGGCATCCTCGCGCACCGGCTCCAGTCCGGCGCCGCCATAAACGGCTGCGGTCGAGGAAAAGATGAAATGCGGCACGCCCTCGCGTACCGCGGTTTCGATCAGCGTGCGGGTCTTGGAGGTGTTGTTCTCGTAATAGGCAAGCGGGTCGGCGACCGATTCCGGGACCACGATGGAACCGGCGAAATGGATGATCGCATCGACCTTGTTGTCCCTGATGATCGACCCGACCAACTCACGGTCGGCGACATCGCCGACGACCAGCTTTGCCTCCGGCGCCACCGCCCATTCGAAACCGGTTGAAAGACGGTCGAGCACGACCACGCTTTCGCCAGCATCCAGCAACTCCCAGACCATGTGGCTGCCGATGTAACCGGCACCGCCTGTCACCAAAACCGTCATCCGCGTCCTCGCATCTCAAGATTTATCGGAAACTGTCTCAAACACCGCCTTACTGGAAAGCCTGCCGGATGGCCACTACAAGCCGTGGTAACCGGCATGGTCGGCATGTGGCATCATCCTGAAACAAAGTTGATCCACATCAAGGGAATAGGCCACGATCCGTGGTCGTTAGGAACAGTTCCGGGGCGTGGCATTTTGACCAAAAAGGCCCGGTGGACGACCAACAGGGCAATGACTATGATCCCGCGCAAAAATTGGGAAGCTGACATGAATTATCAGCGGTTCTTCGAAGAAGCGATCGACCAGCTCCATGCAGAGCGTCGCTACCGCGTCTTCGCCGACCTGGAGCGTATCGCAGGCAAATTTCCGCGCGCCATCTGGCGTGCCAATGGCCGCGCCGAGGAAATTACCGTCTGGTGCTCAAACGACTATCTCGGCATGGGCCAGCATCCCGACGTCATCGCCGCGTTCCAGAAAGCGGCCGGCCGGATGGGTTCGGGCGCCGGCGGCACCCGCAACATTTCGGGCACCAGCAACCCGCTGGTCGAGCTCGAGGTGGAGCTTGCCGACCTGCACGACAAGGAAGCCGCCCTCGTCTTCACCTCCGGCTTTGTCTCCAACGAGGCCTCGATCTCGACCATTGCCCGGCTTTTGCCCAACTGCCTGATCATCTCGGACGAACTGAACCACGCCTCGATGATCGAAGGCGTGCGGCGCTCCGGCGCCGAGAAGAAGATCTTCCGCCACAATGATGTCGCGCATCTGGAAAGCCTGCTGCAGGCGGCGGGCCGCGAGCGCGCAAAGCTGATCGTCTTCGAGAGCGTCTATTCGATGGATGGCGACATCGCGCCGATAAAGCAGATCGTCGAGCTCGCCGAGCGCTACAACGCCATGACCTATATCGACGAGGTCCATGCCGTCGGCATGTACGGACCGCGCGGCGGCGGCATCACCGAGCGCGAGGGCCTGGCCGATCGTATCGATATCATCCAGGGCACGCTGGCCAAGGCGTTCGGCACGTTGGGCGGATACATCACCGGCACAAGCGCGGTGATCGACGCGGTGCGCTCCTATGCGCCGGGCTTCATCTTCACCACGGCGCTGCCGCCGGCGATCGCCGCCGCCACCACCGCCTCGATCCGCCACCTCAAGCGCTCGCAGGCCGAGCGCGATGCCCAGCAACAGCAGGCGACGCGAACCAAGCAGATTCTTTCCGCCGCCGGCCTGCCGGTGATGGAATCGCCGACCCACATCGTGCCGCTGCTGGTCGGCGATCCGGAACTTTGCAAGATGGCGAGCGATCGCCTGCTTGGCGTACACGGCATCTACATCCAGCCGATCAACTATCCGACCGTACCGCGCGGCACGGAACGGCTGCGCATCACGCCGACGCCTTTCCATACCGATGCGTTGATCGCGGCACTGCAGGATGCGCTGGTCGAGACCTGGGATGCGCTGGGCATTCCCTATGGTTCGGCAGGCCGGCCCTCGGTGGCCGAGAGCGACCGCGTCATACCGCTGCTGGTGCCCAAGTCCGGCGGCTGAAGCCCCGTTTGAAACTCTACTCCGACGGCCATCTGACGCGGGTTTTTGCGCTTCCGGCACTTACGGACCTGAATGTCCGCTGCGCTCCGGTTCTCGAAACCCACGCCAGCTGACTCGCCGGAGCGATTTTCAATCCGGGCTTCGTCGGCGGCTTAGCTAAAGCGTGTCGCGATTAATTGGCCTCATATCCGGCAGCCTTGAAGAAGTTTCTG